>NZ_JAJUFV010000026.1 GCF_029263575.1 Microbacterium sp.
CGGATCGAGCGGGTCAGCCTGAGCGCCAGCCGACGAGACCTGTCGACGATCGACCTCGAAACCGTTCACGCTGAACCGGTCGGCGCCCAGCACGCTGAGCGAGATCGCAGCGAGAGGCGTGTGGGTGAACCGCCAGTTGGGGGTCACGCCGACCCACCCGTCCTGGGCGACCGCGAAGGTGCTCTCGCCGGCGTGGTCGCCGGCGACATAGGAGACGGTGACATCGGTGATGCCGTCGCTGGTCTCTTCAGAGATCACCTCGACATCGCTGAGCGGCGCGAGCGCGGCCCGGCGCAGCAGTGCTTCTGACGGCGCCGCGCCGATGCCTGACTCTTCGAGAGTCTTGCGGTCGACGGCCACCCCGGGAACGCGAAGCGCATCAGCCGCGCGCCCGGTCGAGAGCAGATCGAGGTAGCGGGTGACGAACGCCGACGGGCCGTAGTACTGCTTGTAGAGCACGGCCCCGGCTGCGCCGAGCGCGGCGATCAGCAGCACGCCGACCAGCGCGAGAGTCGACAGGTCGATCCACAGGCGGCGTCGCTGCAGCGACGACGATGCGGGCTGAACCATGGCGTCAGTCTATGAGTGCGGCCTGTGACAGTGCCGAAGACGCACACATTGCGCCGCGCGTCGGGCACGTACCATGAGAGTCGTGTCTTTTCCCGATCTGTCTGCCGAACAGCAGGAGCTGTATCGCCTGATCGAAGACACCAGAGAGCACGTGTTCATCACGGGCCGCGCTGGCACGGGCAAATCGACGCTGTTGCAGTACTTCGCCTGGAACACGCAGAAGCAGATCGCGATCTGCGCACCGACCGGCGTCGCAGCGCTCAACGTCGAGGGGCAGACGATCCACTCGCTTTTCCGGCTTCCGATCGGACTCATCGCCGAGAGCGAGATCGAGCAGAACGATGCGACCCGCCGCATCCTGAACGCCATCGACACTCTCGTGATCGACGAGATCTCGATGGTCAACGCCGATCTCATGGACGGCATCGATCGGTCGCTGCGACAGGCGCGCGGCCGGCGCGCTGAGCCGTTCGGCGGCGTGCAGATTGTGATGTTCGGCGACCCCTACCAGCTGGCGCCGGTGCCCCCGCGGGGCGATGAGCTGCACTACGTGCAGGACCATTACCGCTCGTTCTGGTTCTTCGACGCGAAGGTGTGGGCCGGTGCGACCATGGGCGAGGCGGATGCGCTGCTCGACCTCGGTCGGCACGGTGCTCCCCTGCACGTGCGTGAGCTCGTGCAGATTCACCGACAGTCGGATGACGGCTTCAAGTCGATGCTGAACGCCGTGCGCTACGGTCGCGTCACCGCGGAGATCGCCGAAGTGCTCAACACACAGGGCGCCCGCACCCCGCCCGAGCCGGAAGCGGGCGAGATTCCGATGATCACGCTGGCGACGCGCAACGACATCGTCAACAACATCAACCGGCGCCACCTCGCCGCTCTCTCGGGCAAGGAGCAGACGGCGAGAGCCGAGATCAACGGCGACTTCGGGCGCGGAGACGCGTCTTACCCGGCGGATGCCGAGCTGAAGCTCAAGGTCGGCGCCCAGGTGATGTTCCTGCGCAATGATGTGTCGATGTCGGCAGAACCGCCGCGGTGGGTCAACGGCACGATCGGCACGGTCAAGCGCATTCTCGGCGGCTCGGTGCGCGTCGAGATCGACGGGGAAGATGTCGATGTCGAACCGGCCGTGTGGGAGAGATTCCGCTACTCGTATGACCCCAATACGAAGAAGCTCAGCCGTGACGTGATCGCCGAGTTCATGCAGTTTCCGTTACGATTGGCGTGGGCGGTGACCATTCACAAGTCACAGGGCAAGACCTACGATCGCGCGGTCATCGACCTGGGCGGCGGCGCTTTCGCGCCGGGGCAGACGTATGTGGCGCTGTCGCGGTTGACGTCGCTGGATGGTCTGTATCTGTCGCGCCCGCTGCGACCGAGTGACATTCGCGTTGATGAGGACGTGCGCCGCTTCATGCGCGAGGCCTGGGAGGCTCGACACGGCGCCACCCAGTGAGGGGCGCTCGATGATGTGTGATCAGGAGGAGACATGCGAGATCTCACAGATCGCGCTGATGTGGAACGGTTGGTCTCCACGTTTTATCAGTCGGCATTCACGGATCCGCTGATCGGCCCGATCTTCACCGACGTCGCCGAACTCGACCTGGATCATCACCTGCCGATCATGTGCGATTTCTGGGAGACGGTGTTGTGGAACGCCGGTAAGTATCGTCGCAACGCGCTGCAGCTCCACTTTGCCCTGCACACTAAGCACCCGCTCGGCGCGGACCACTTCGGTCGATGGCTGCGCCTGTGGACCCAGACTGTCGATGCCGAGTTCAGCGGGCCGATCGCCGATCGCGCGAAGCTGCAGGCCACTCGGATCGCCGGGTCGATGCAGCGACGACTCGCTGGCCGCTCCGGAAGCGACTTCGAAACCATCCGCCGCCAGGGCCGTGACGAACAGGTCGGTGACGGTTAGCTGTTCTTCCCAGGGAGCTCAGGCGACGCTGCGTGCGCGGTCGAGGTCTTCGAACAGTTCGGTGTTGAACCGGTAGGCGAGCAGGACCTCGGCGATGACGCGCTCGCGCTCGGCGTCGTCCCACGGGGCTGAGTCGAGCTGTTCGCGGTAGACGTCCTTGAAGGCGCCCGGGTCGGCGATGTCGTCGAACAGGTAGAAGCCGACGCCGTTGGTCTCGAAGCCGAAGCGGCGTTGCATGACGCGCCCGATGAAGATCCCGCCCGACAGGTCGCCGAGGTAGCGGGTGTAGTGGTGCGCGATGAACCCGCCGGCCCAGACGGCACCCACCTCATTGATGCGGTCGACGTAGCGCTGCGTGCTCGGCAGCGGTTCGATCTCGTCGCGCCAGTTCTCGCCGATGAGGAACTCGAGGTCAGCTTCGAGCGCGGGGAGGCGGGTGAGCTTGTCCGTGATGAAGACGGATGCGACGGGGTCGCGGCGCATCCGTTCGCCCGCTGCCTCGAGAGCCTCGTAGATGAAGTAGTGCTGGGACACGAGCGCGATGTAATCGTCGCGGGAGCCCGTGCCCTTGAGCAGATCTGCCATGAAGCCGGCGTGCTCGCTGCGGGAGTGTGACCCCGAAGAGCGCTCGCGAAGAGCCGCGGAGAAGGAAATCAGTTCTGCCATACGCCTTAGTGTAAGGGTTACCTAACCTGATGGGAACCCTTCGGCAGGCTCAGGGGTCGGCAGGTTTCAGTGCGGTCGCGGTTCGATGCCCAGTTTCTCGCAGGCCGCGTCGTACAGGGCGACGATCTCGCGACGCACTGCGGGGCGTTCGTCGATGGGCCCTCCGGGCCAGGGGACGCGCAGTTCTTCTGCGACACCGGCTCGCGTGATCTGCCACACGCCGCCGTCGCCGTCGAGGTCAGTCATCACGGCGTTCGTGATCGCGAGATCGGATGCCGTGGCGAACGCCCGCGCGATGAGGAGGTTGTCGTCGGTGTGGTCGTCGTTCATGTGGTGGAGGATGGCGGCGACGACGTCGCTCTCGAAGATATGGGTCACGTCCTTACTGTACGTCTGCCGGGAGAGCACCGTCACGGGTCCGACTTTCCGGGTGGGAGCTTTAGACTCAGGAGGATACGTCATCCGGGAGTCACCTTTCATGCACCTTCACACGTCGCGCCGCTGGCGTGCTGCGGCGGCGGGAATTGCCGCGTTCGCACTCGTTCTCGTCGGCTGCTCGCCCGATGACAGCTTTTCGTACACCCCGCCCGAGCAGGTCGACCAGGCTCTCCCGGAGGACATGACGGCGCAGCTGCAGGCCGCTGTCGAGCACGCGATGGTGAAGACCGGTTCCACCGGCGCGATCGTGGGTGTCTGGGTGCCGTGGAGCGGCACCTGGGTGACCGGCCTCGGAACACAGTCGGTCGAGGATCAGACCGAAGTCAGCACCGACATGACCTTCCGCATCGCCGACACCACGCGCATGATGACGTGCGACGTGCTCTACGGCCTCGCCGACGAGGGTGAGGTTGCGTTGGACGCGTCGATCGCGGAGTACGCCTCGGGTGTGCCGCAGCTGGAGGAGGTCACGCTCCTCGACCTGTGCAACGGTTCGAGTGGCCTCGCCTCATCAGAGGGCACGGTGCGCGGCATGTGGCTGAACACGCCAGCTCGTGAGTGGGGTCCGCTGGAGCTGGCGTCGTTCGGCATCGGCAAGAAACAGCTCGAACCGGGCACGGCCTTCCGCGACTCCGACTCGGGCTACCTGCTTCTCGGTCTGGCCCTCGAGCGCATCACGGGTAAGAGCGCATCGCAGCTCATCTCCGAGTACGTGACCGAGCCGCTCGATCTCGTCGGCACATCGCTGCCCGGCCCGACCGCCGCGCCTCCGGCCGAGGGGAACTCACTCGCCGGCAACTACCTGCCGAAGATCGAGGGCGGGTACGACTGCACCGCTCCGGTCGACATCACGACACTCTCCTCGAGCACCGGCTTCACTGATTCAGGCGCGGTCTCCACGATCGACGATCTGGGTCGTTACGTGCAGGCCACGGCCAGCCAGGCCCTGCGCGAAGGGGCAGAGCCCGACCGCTTCGGCTCTCCGTTGCCGGTGTCTGAGAAGTCGCCGTCGTGGTACCAGGCCGCCGGTGGCGCGTACCTGGTCGGCCCGCTCATCGGTCAGCGCGGATGGACGCCCGGCTACATGAGCGCGGCGTACTCCGATCCGACGACCGGGTTCACCGTCGCTGTTGTGCTGAACAACTCCACGGCGGGTGGTTCGGTGCCGGCATACCTCGCGTGGGAGCTCGCTGCGATCGCCTCGAAGGCACCGGCGGCCGAGGGACAGACAGCGCCGGAGTTCGGCTTGCCGTTCACCGCTGAGCAGTATCACCAGAACATCGCCGACCTCAGCATCTGCGCCACGCCGCCCGCGGCGGAGTAATCACACCGGAGAAGTCCTCTACTGTGGGGGCATGCCCCCGATGGAGAGGTCTGATCGCGTTCGTCGCATCGTCGTCGCACTGACGGTGCTCGGCGCTGTCGTCGGGGCGCTGTTCGGCTCGGGCCTGCTGGGCGGTACGGCCGTTTCCGAGGCTGCCGGTGGGGCCTTCGCCGCCGATGCGACTGTGCTCGCTCCGGCAGGAACGGCCTTCATCATCTGGTCGGTCATCTACCTGGGGCTTGTCCTCTATGCGCTGTGGCAGTTGGTTCCCGCGCAGGCCGTGAAGCCGCTGCATCGCTCGGTCGGCTACGGCGTCGCGGCATCCGCTCTGCTCAACGCCGTGTGGATCGCCTGCATCCAGGCGTGGCGCATCGCCGAATCGTTCGTGATCATCATCATCCTGCTGGGTGTGCTGCTGGTGACCTTCGTGCGGGTGTGCCGCAGGTCGCGTCGCGGAACCATCGCCGAGATCGTCTTGGTCGATGGCACGATCGGGCTGTATCTGGGGTGGGTCACGATCGCGGCGGCGGCGAACCTCGCCGCCTGGCTCGCTTCGATTGGGTTGGATGCCTGGGCCGAGGCACCCGGAACGCCCGGTGTCGTGACGCTGATCGGCGCCGGTCTCATCGCCGTCTTCACCGCATGGCGTGGCGGCCGCTGGGCGCCCATGGTCGCGACGTGTTGGGGGCTGGTCTGGATCGCCGTGGCGCGGTGGGCGCAGGCTCCGGCCGCTCCCGTGGTGGCGGCGACGGCAGTCGTGCTGGCCGCGGTGGTGCTGGCCGCTACCGTCCTGCGGTTCTGGTCGCGGTCGAAGGACACGGCGCACGAGAGCTGACCGAGCTCTCGGCATCCACGATCTCGTCGGCATCCGACGATGACGGTGCTGACGACGTTCGCTAGACTGTTCACGAGGCGAACAGCTGTTCGCATAGCGAACTTCTGGGAGGAACACGCATGTCGGCGACGTACATCTATGACGCGGTGAGAACGCCCTTCGGCCGCGCCGGAGGGGCGCTGGCGGGCGTGCGGCCGGATGATCTCGCCGCTGTCGTGCTGAAAGCCAGCGTCGAGCGCACGGGTATCGATCCAGGGCGCATCGACGATGTGATCCTCGGGGATGCGAACCAGGCGGGAGAAGACAACCGCAACATCGGCCGGATGGCGGCGCTGCTCGCGGGCTTTCCGACCACGGTGACCGGGGTGACGGTGAACCGGCTGTGCGCGTCGAGTGTCGAGGCCGTCGTCCAGGGATCGCGCGCGATCGAGGCCGGAGACGCCGCGATCGTTCTCGCTGGCGGCGTCGAGTCGATGAGCCGGGCGCCGTTCGTCGTCGAGAAGTCCGCGAAGCCCTACCCGGCGACCGGAAACCAGACGCTGTGGAACACGGCCATCGGCTGGCGCATGACCAACCGCGCCCTGCCGACGCCGTGGACGATCTCCAACGGCGAAGCCGCCGAGAAGACCGCCACCAGCTGGGGCATCAGCCGGGTCGACCAGGACGCCTTCGCGGTCCGTTCGCACGAACTCGCCGCGCGAGCCTGGGCCGATGGCATGTACGACGGTGAGATCGTCCAGGTCGACGGCGCCGAGCTTGCCCGCGACGAGGGTATCCGTGACGGGTCGACGGTCGAGAAGCTCGCGGGGCTGACGGCGCTGTTCGCCGAAGACGGTACGGTCACCGCGGCCAACTCATCGTCCATCAACGATGGGGCATCGGCCGTGCTGCTCGGTGCCGAGGGCGCGATCGACGCCGAACCGCTGGCGCGAATCACCGGCCGCGGCGCGCATGGCGTCGACCCCGATGAGTTTCCGATCGCTCCGATCGAGGCGGCGAACAAGGCGCTGGCTCGGGCTGGTCGCCGTTGGGACGAGGTCGACCTCGTCGAGCTGAACGAGGCGTTCGCGTCGCAGTCGCTCGCGTGCCTGCGCGGGTGGCCGGATCTCGACCCGGAGAAGCTCAACATCCACGGCGGAGCGCTGGCGATCGGGCATCCGCTCGGCGCGTCCGGCGGTCGAATCATCGGCCACGCCGCGCACGAACTCGCCCGCCGGGGCGGGGGAGTCGCGGTCGTCGCGATCTGCATCGGCGTCGGGCAGGGGCTCGCCGTCGTCTTGGAACGATAGCGCCGGATAGGCTGAACGCCGTGACGGAATCGGATGCTGCGCCCGCTGACCGCGCGCCGCGCGCTGATTTCGTGCAGTCGCTCGCGCGAGGCCTGGCTGTCATTCGCGTGTTCGACGGTGAGCCCGCCGACCTGTCGTTGGCCGAGGTCGCGCGTCGCGCTGACATTCCGCGGGCGGCGGCCGGAAGGTTTCTGCGCACACTCGAACAGCTCGGCTACGTGCGGGCGAACGACTCGGGCCGCTTCGCGCTCACCCCGCGCGTGCTCGAGCTCGGATACGGCTACATGTCGTCGCTGTCGCTGCCGGAGATCGTGCAGCCGCACCTCGACGCACTGTCGCACCGGATCGGAGAGTCGGTGTCCGTGTCGGTGCTCGACGACGCCGACATCGTGTACGTCGCCCGCGCGGCGGCGCGGCGCATCATGAGCGTGCGCATCACGATCGGCACCCGGCTGCCCGCCTTCGCGACGAGCATGGGGCGCGTGCTGCTGGCGGGGATGCCGGTGCCAGAGGTGTCGCGGCTGCTCGCTTCTGCGCCGCTTCAGGCCTTCACCCCGCGCACCACGGTCGTCCCTGCCGAACTCGTCGTCGTGCTCGACACGGTGCGCGAGGAGGGCTGGGCGATGGTCGACGGCGAACTCGAAGAAGGACTGCGATCGATCGCGGTGCCGCTGCGCGGCCGCGACGGGGCGGCAATGGCCGCGTTGAACGTGTCGACCAGTACCGCCCGGGGTGCGGCGGATGAGGTGCGGGCAGAACTGCTGCCCGAGCTGCAGCAGACAGCATCCGCCATAAACGCTGAGCTGCGATCTGTGCCGGTCTGATCAGTCGGTGCCGGCAGGTAACGCCGCGGAGCGTTTCCGCCGCCGCGCGTCGTCGATCACGCGTTGCTTGTCAAGCCCCTCCGCCTTCGTGATCGAGCGCATTAGCCTCGCCGCAGGAGGTCACAATGGCAACGAAGACAGCATCCAAGACGAACCGTGCGGCAAAGGGCGGCTCAGGAGAGAAGAGCACCCGCCGCCAGAACGCAGAGAAGGGCTTCGTCGCGCCGAAGAAGCTCGGTGTGAACCTGCAGGCCGTTCTCGTCGATCTCGTCGAGTTGGCAGTGCAGGGCAAGCAGGCGCACTGGAACGTCGTCGGACGCAATTTCCGTGACACGCACCTTCAATTGGACGAGATCGTCGATGCAGTGCGCCAGTTCAGCGACACGATCGCCGAGCGTATGCGCGCGCTGCATGCGGTGCCGGATGGTCGCAGCGCCACGGTGGCATCGAAGACGACCCTGCCTGAGTATCCGCAGGGCGAGATCGACACTGCCGAGACGATCGACCTGATCACCGTGCGGCTGGAGGCTGTCGTGCACACCATGCGCGATGTGCATGATGCGGTCGATGAGGCGGATCCGACCAGTGCCGACATTCTGCACGCGATCATCGAGAAGCTCGAGCAGTTCGCGTGGATGGTCAGCGCGGAGAACCGCAAGCCGGCCGGCTGATCGCGCCGTACCGGTCAGCTGCCGACTCGACGATCACGCCAGCGCGGCGGCGATCCGCCGCACGGCTTCGCGGATCATCGGCCGCGGCATCGCGAACACGAACCGGGTGTAGCCGACCGCAGCCTGACCGCACGCGGCGCCGTCGGTCATCGCGACACCGGCGTGCTCGCGGAACCAGCGACCCAGATCTCCCGTGAGGCCGCTCTGGCGGAAGTCGAGCATGGCGATGTACGTGCCCTCGGGCATCGTCACCCCCACGTTCGGCAGCTGCTCGGCGACCAGCTCGGCGAGCAGGCGCCGATTGCCGTCGAGATAGTCGGTGATGTCGGCCAGCCATTCCTCGCCGTCGTTGTACGCGGCCACGTTCGCGACCGCGCCGATCGTCGAGGTGCCGTGGCCCGCCCAGTTGCCGGCGCGCTTCCACAGCGCGGCATCCGCATCGTTCGAGATGATGACCTGCGCGCACTTGAGTCCGGCGAGATTCCATGCCTTCGACGCTGACGCCGCCGTGAGCGTGTGCCCGGCGGCCACCTCGGAGATCGACGCGTAGGGAATGTGCGTCGCCGGGGCGTAGACGAGCGGCGCGTGGATCTCGTCGGAGAACACACGCCCACCCACGGCGTCGATCGTGTCGGCCAGGCGGTGCAGCTCATCGCGCGTCGCCACGGTTCCCAGCGGGTTGTGCGGGTTGCACAGCACGAACAGCTCCCCGCCGTCGGCGAAGGCGGCAGTAACCGCCTCGTGGTCGATGGTCCATCGCCCGTCGACTTCGATGCTCGGCACCTCGATGACCCGGCGCCCGTGCATCTGCGGCACCATCAGGAACGGCATGTACGCCGGCGTCGGAACGATGATCGCCCCGCCCGGCTGCGTGTACTGCTCGATCGCGAACTCGAACGCCGCGATGACATCGGGAACATGGTGCACGCGCTGCGGCGATACGTCCCACCCGTGCGCGCGAGCGTATCGATCGCTCGTCGCCTTCGCCAGAGCATCCGCGAGGTGCGGAGGCAGGTAGCCCGTGAGCCCCTGCTCCATCGCGCCGTTCACGGCGTCTTTGATGGGCGGGGCGAGGCCGAAGTCCATCTCAGCGACGAATGCGCCGATCATGTCAGGAAACAGCGTCCATTTCATGCTGCCGGCCTGGCGCAGATCGTCTTCAGTGAGCGCGTCGATGTTCTGCGAAGTCATACGTCGAGCGTAGTCAGGATCGGGGGCGGCGGCCCGCTCCCGCGTTCGGGCCGAGCTCTATCTTCGGAGAATCGCAGCAACTGCGGAGAGGTTCGCGCGAACTGATCCGAAGGAAGAGTGATTCTCCGAGCGAAACGCTCGCGCGCACCCAGGAAAGAGCGCACCCCGAAAAGAGCGCACCCCGGAAAGAGCACACCTCAGACAGCAGCACGCAGCAGATCAGCCCACGCGGGCTCGCCGTCGAACACGAGGTCGGTGCCGACCGCGAGCCAGTTCGCACCGGCGTCCGCGGCATCCTCGGCATGGCGGCGCTGCACGCCGCCGTCGATGCCGATGCTGCGATCCGAATCTCCGGCGCGAAGCTCGGCGACCTTCCCCAGCACGGTGTCGTCGAAGGTGCTCCCGGCGGCTCCGGGCACGATCGACATGCACAGCGCGGTCATCCCGGCGGGGACGACGGATGCTGGAGTCTGCGGTGACACCGCGAGCCCTGCGCGGCATCCGCGGTTCTCGATACGGGTGACGGCAGCCTGCCAGTCGGTGCTCTCGGCGTGCACAATGACGAGGTCGCAGAACTCGGTCCACGCGTCGACGTCCTTGGTCGACTGCTCAGCCATGATGTGCGCCTCCGCAGTCATGCCGGTGGCCACCGCCAGCTCCGCCGCGCGCGTGGGCGAGAATCCGCCGGCTGCGGCGAAGCGTCCATCGGTGGCGTCCCAGTGCAGGCGGCGAACCCCTGCGTCGCGCAGCCGCAGCGCCGTCGCGAGCTGGTTCTCAGCGGGCACAGACCACAGCGACGCTGCGACCTCGATCATGAGTCCTCCGCGAGGATGGCTTCGGCGAGGGTGTGGTCGGTGAACAGCTCGGTGATGAGTCCCACCTTCGACACCGTGCGGATCGCGTCTGCCTTGGCGGCGCCCCCGGCGACCGCGACGACGCGCGGCACCTTCTGCAGCTGCTCGTAGAGGATGCTCACGCAGCGCTCTTGAAACTCCGGATCGACGAGCGTGCCGTCTTCTCGGAACAGGATGCCCGCGATATCGCCGATGCATCCCTTGCTGAGGGCATTGTCGAGATCGTCGCTGGCCAGCACCTCGCGCACCTGTGAGTCGGGCGGGTTCCACGCGCCAACCGACAGCAGTGCGGTCGTGACAGCCGGGAACAGGTCGATGGCCGTGCGGATGTCGGGATGCCGACGCAGATTCTCAGCCGTCTCAGCGTCGCCGACGATGAGTGGCGAGAAGATCGGATGCACGTCGCCACCGGAGCGCTGCGACGCCTGACGCACCACCTCGATGGGCGACGACGCGAGGTCGCCGGCGACGAAACCGGTCAGCTGTACGACCGAGAGCCGGGGCAGATGCTGCAGCTGGCTTGCCGTCGCTGTCAGCGTGCGCCCCCAGGTCACCCCCAGCACTTCGTCTTCGCGCAGCGTCTCCCCGAGGGCCTGCGCGGCGACGGCGCCGATCTGGTGACGCACGGTCTCATCGCCGCCATGCGAGCGCACGACCTGGCAGTGCGTGAGCCCGAGCTTCTTCTGCAGACGAAGCCCGAGCTCGACGTCCGGAAGACCCCAGTCGTGGATATCGATCGTGACCAGGCCTTCTTCGCGGGCGCGGGTGAGCAGTCGGGCGACTTTGAAGCGCGAGATTCCCAGAGATTCCGAGATGTCGACCCTCGAACGGTCTTGCAGATAGTGCGCCCGCGCGACCGCTGCCATGAGCGCTCGGTCATCCGTGGGGTCAACAGACGGAGCGCTCATTTGAGCGTTGAGATCACGAGTTGGTGACATATGAGACCTTCTGCTGTTATGGTGATGGTTCCGTTCGTATGCTCAAACGTACAGCCAAATGTCTCAAATGAGCGCATGCAGTGGCGAAGTGGCAAGAAAGAGGAGCAGGTGTGAGCGTCGAAGACGACATCCTGACGGTCGCCCGTGAGCGACTGCTGATCGAAGCGCGCGCTGTCACAGCTCTCGCCGACGCGATCGATGACACCCTGATCGTCACCGCCTCGATGATCCTCGCCTGCCGCGGCAAGCTCTTCATTGGCGGATCCGGAACCTCCGGCACGGTCGCCCGGCGCATGGCGCACATCCTCTCGGTCACAGGCACCCCTGCACTGGCCTTCTCTCCGATGGACGCCCTGCACGGCTCGTCCGGCGCGATCCTCGACAGCGACCTCGTGCTGCTCATCTCGAAGGGCGGCGCCTCGGATGAGGTCATCCAGGTCGCCCGCATCGCCCAGCGCCGCGGCGCGAAGGTGATCGCTCTCACCGGCAGCCACGAGACCCCGCTCGCACAGCTCGCCGACCACAGCGTCATCGTCTCGGTGCCCGCCGAGGCCGAGATCGGCGGCATCGTCGCCACGGGCATCACGATCGCGCAATCGGCCTGGGGCGACGCGCTCGCCGAAGTTCTGATGCGCGGGCGCGGGTACACCTGGAGCGAGTTCATGACGACGCATCCGGCCGGCGCCGTCGGGAAGCTCGACGACCTCCCCGCGAACCCGCAGCGGCTGGCCGTTCCCGTCGAGGGCGCACTGTGATCGACGTCGTCGCCGGAGTCGACAGCTCCACCCAGTCGTGCACGGTCGAGCTGCGCACGCTCAGCACCGGCGAGCTCGTCGGCACCGGCCGCGCCGCGCACCCCGTGACGCATCCGCCGGTCAGCGAACAGCATCCTGACGCGTGGTGGCGCGCGCTCCGCGACGCGCTGGCCGAGAGTCGCCGTGACAACGACGTGCGCATCGTCGGCATCGGCGTGGGCGCGCAGTGCCACGGCCTTGTCGCGATGGACGCCGCAGCCGAGGTGATCCGCCCGGCGAAGCTCTGGAACGACACGACCTCCGGGCCGCAGGCCGCAGCGGCGCTGGCGAAGCATCCGTCCGACTGGTGGGCCGAGCAGATCGGGATCGTCCCGTCCGCGGCGATCACGATCACAAAGCTTGCCTGGCTCGCCGAGCGCGAGCCCGATGCGCTCGCGCGGGTGCGCCACTTGGCCGTGCCACATGACTGGCTCACCTTTCGGCTCACCGGCAACCATGTGACCGACCGTTCCGACGCCTCCGGCACCGGCTATTTCTCTGCCGACACCATGCGCTGGCGCACCGACATCCTCGACGAGGTGGTCGGCGAACGCGATTGGGCTCCGCTGCTTCCCGAGGTTCTCGGGCCGGATGCCGCGGCCGGCACAGTCACGGCAGACGCAGCCGCCCAGCTCGGACTCGATCGCGACGTCATCGTCAGCGCCGGGGGAGGAGACCAGCACCTCGCAGCCGCCGGTATCGGCCTGCGAACCGGTGATATCGCCTACAGTCTCGGCACGTCGGGAGTCGCCATCGCGACCACCCCCGACCCCGTGAAGGACGTCACCGGTGCGATCGACGGCGTTGCCAATGTCACCGGCGGCTACCTGCCGCTGGTGTGCACGCTCAACGCGACCAAGGTCACTGACACGATCGCGCGGCTCCTCGCCGTCGACCACCACGAGCTCGGACGCCTCGCGCTCGCTGCACCTCTGACGGCCGATCGACCTGTGCTGGCCGCGTACCTTGACGGTGAGCGCTCGCCGCGGCTTCCCGATGCGAACGGCATGCTGGCCGGCATCACCTCGGGAACCACCCGTGAGCAGCTGGCGCTCGCCGCCTACGAAGGCGTCGTGCTCGGTCTGCTCCGTGGCGAGCGCGCTCTCGCGACGCAGGGCATCGCGGTGACTGGTCGCACGATCGCGGTGGGCGGCGGTGCCCGATCGGATGCGTATCGTCAGATCATTGCCGACCTCACCGGTCGTCCGGTCCATACCGTCGATGCCCCTGAGGGCACCGCGCGCGGCGCCGCCATCCAAGCCGCCGCGGTCGTGCGCGGCGAGAGCGTCGCCGCCGTCGCTGAGGCGTGGGCGCCGACGGTCACCTCTGTCACCGAACCCGTCGCCGACCGCAGCGATATCTGGAATCGCTATCTCCGCCTCGCCGATCTGCAAGCAGACGGCACGAGCTTCTAGGCCGACCATGCTCTATCTCGACAGCGCCGATCGCGCACAGCTCGCCCCCCTTCTGGCCACCGGTCTGTTCGCCGGGGTGACCACCAACCCGACGATCCTCGATCGCGCCGGACTCGGACCAGCAGACCTGCCCGATGTGATCGCGTGGGTGCGCGAACAGGGCGTGAGCCGGTTCTACGCCCAGGCCACCGGGCGCACGCTGGAAGAACTGCGGCACTCAGCGGGCGTCATCGCCGAGCTGGGCGACGATGTCGTGACGAAATTCGTCGCGACGCGCCTCGGTCTGACGGTGGCGAAAGAGCAGGTGGATGCCGGACGCCAGGTGCTGATCACCGCCGTCTACCACCCGGCTCAGGCACTGGTCGCCGCCGCCGCGGGGGCTCAGGAGATCGCGCCGTACGTCGGCCGCGCCACAGAGAAGGGACGCGACGGCATCGCGCTGGTGTCGACCATCGCGCGCATCGCTCCGTCTGTACGGGTGCTGGCGGCCAGTCTGCGCTCGGCCGATCAGGTCGCCGAGGTCGCCGCTGCCGGTGCACATGACCTGACGGTCTCGACAGCCGTGGCATCCGCTCTGCTGGAAGACTCGTTGACGGTCACCGCGGCGGACGAGTTCGAAGAGATCGTCGCCGCCGGCGCGAAGGTGGCCCAGCGATGAGCGGGCGTCTCGGGCTCTCAGCGCGGCGGGCCGCTTGTGGCTCGCACCTCGAGCGACGTCGGCAGAAATCTCTTGCGTGGCGCAGCGCCGTGGGCGTGGCTGAGCAGCAGTTCGCCGGCGACTCTGCCCTTTTCGGCGAGCGGCTGTTGCACGGTCGTCAGGCCCACACGTGCGGCTTCGGGAATGTCGTCGAAGCCCGTGATGGTCACATCTCCCGGAACGCTGAGCCCGCTGCGACGGGCGGCTTCGAGCGCGCCGATCGCGAGCACGTCGCCGAAGCAGCACACCGCGGTCACCTCCGGATGCCGCACCAGCAGTGCCTGCAGGGCATCGGCGCCGGCTTCGACGGAGTTCTCGAAGCGCTCTTCGACGAAGAGCGCGCCATCGTCGGCGAGACCGCTCTGGAGTCCGGCGATGCGGTTGCGCTGCACCGAGTAGACCGCTTCGCTCCATCGTCGGTCGTCGGCTGGTCCGTTGTAGCGCGATCGCCCGAGGCGGGAGGTGATCACGCCGATGTTTCGGTGACCGAGGTGCGCGAGGTGCTCGCCGAGGTCGGCCGCTGCCGCCCCATCGTCGAGTCCCACCCAGTCGGCGTCGACGCTGTCACGCGGCTCATCGACCACGACGGTGGGCAGGCGGCGGCGCAGCGCAGCGGCCAGATGGGGGTCGCCCTCGGGGACCGAGTAGAAGATGAACCCGTCCACGACGGCGCTCATCACATTGGAGACTCGCGAGTCATCGAGCGGCGGACCGGCGGGCAGCAGCAACATGTTCAGTCGCGCCTCTTGCAGGCGGGTCGACAGGCCGGCGAGCAGGGCGACGGATGCCGGGTCAGCCAGGGCGAACGACATCTCGTCGGTAAAGACCACGCCGACTGTGTCGGAGGTGCCGCGTCGAAAACGGCGCGCGACGGCGTCCGGGCCGGCGTATCCAGCGGCTTCGGCGGCCTGCAGCACACGGTCTCGAACCCCGTCCGAGACGCGCTCGGGGTGGTTGTAGACGTTCGAGATCGTCGCGGTGGACAGTCCGAGCGAGCGAGCGATGCTCGTGAGGGTCGGCCGCGGGGAGGTCGTCATCCGTCCACGATAGCAAGATTAACGTTACAAGAGCTAGGAGGCGGCCATTTTCCCGAAACAAGCCTTTAAATCAGACACAAACAGGCGATCGTTGACGATGTCAATTTTACGTTCTAATATTCAGAGATTGCGTATCCCGAGGTTGCCAGTGGAACACCGCGCTCACAGAAGAGAGGCCACTCATGAATGAGATCCCAACGACGATGACCGCCAGCGTGCTTCGCGGCGTGCACGACGTGGTGCTCGAAGAGCGCCCGGTTCCCACTCCCGCAGCCGACGAGGTGCTGGTCGAGGTGCACAGCGTCGGCGTGTGCGGATCGGATGTGCACTACTACGAGCACGGCCGCATCGGCAGCTACGTCGTCGAATCACCGATGATCCTCGGCCACGAGGTCAGCGGCCGCATCGTTGCTGTCGGAGCAGACGTCGACGAGAGCCGCATCGGAGGCCGCGTCGCGATCGAACCGCAGCGCCCCTGCCGCACCTGCGACTTCTGCCGCGCTGGAGACTACAACCTGTGCCCGTCGATGGAGTTCTACGCGACGCCGCCGATCGATGGCGCCTTCTGCGACTACGTCCTGATTCAGGACGACTTCGCCTACGACGTGCCCGATTCGATCAGCGACCACGCGGCCGCGCTCATGGAGCCGCTGTCGGTGGGCATCGCCGCATCGCAGAAGGGTGGCGTCAAGGTCGGCGACACCGTGCTGATCGCCGGCGGCGGGCCGATCGGCATCATCGCCGCTCAGGTCGCCCGGGCATTCGGAGCCGTTGATGTCGTGATCGCCGACATCAACCCCGCACGCCGCGAGCTCGCCGCGAAGTACGGTGCCCGCACGGTCGATCCGCAGGTCGAGTCGACCCTCGAGCTGCAGGCACACGTGTTCATCGATGCATCCGGTGCGACGCCGGCGATCGTCAACGGCATCCGCTCGACCCGTGCGGGTGGAACCGTCGTGCTCGTCGGAAGCGCCGATGAGATCCCCCTCTCGGTGCCCGAGGTCGCGATGCGCGAGATCAACGTCACCGGCACCTTCCGCTATACGGGCACCTGGCCCATCGCTCGGGCGCTGCTCGAATCCGGACAGGTCGAGCTCGACTCGCTCGTCACGCACGAGTACGGCATCGAGCAGGTTGAGGAATCGCTCACGGGCGAGGGATCGACCGATTCGTTGAAACGCATCGTCATGCCGCGTGTGCGACGCGTGGAGGAACCGAGTCTGCGGGGTCGAGCATGACTGAGACACTGCTTTCTGTCGAAGGGATCTCGAAGTCGTTCCCGGGCGTCAAAGCGCTCGACGACGTCTCGTTCGAGGTTCGTCCCGGCACCGTGCACGCCCTGTGCGGTGAGAACGGTGCCGGCAAGTCGACGCTGATGAAGATCATCAACGGCATCTACCAGCCCGACACCGGCACCGTCCGCGTGCGCGGCGAAGCGGTGCAGGTCAAGAACCCGATCGATGCGCGTGCGCACGGCATCGCGATGATCTCGCAAGAGCTCAACTACGTGCCGGGCATGACGATCGCCGAGAGCTTCTTCATGGGCCGCCTGCCCATGAAGTTCGGCAAGATCGATTGGAAGTTCATGCGCAGCGAGGCCAAGCGCATCCTCGCGGATGAGGGGCTCGACTTCTCGATCAACCGACGCCTCGGCACGCTCACGGTGTCGGAGATCCAGACTCTCGAGATTCTTCGGGCGGTCTATCACAGCGCCGACGTGCTGATCATGGATGAGCCGACCTCGGCGATCGCGCATAAAGAGGTCGAGTCGCTGTTCGCGAAGATCAACGATCTGCGGGCGCAGGGCAAGTCGATCATCTACATCTCGCACAAGATGGACGAGGTGTTCCGCCTCGCAGACGACATCAGCGTGCTGCGCGACGGCACCGCCGTCAGCTCACAGCCCGCGTCAGAGATCACCTCGAGCCAGGTCATCGCGCAGATGGTCGGCCGCGACCTCGATCACGAGTCGTACCCGAAAGAGAAGGTCGAGATCGGCGAAACGGTCTTCAAAGCGACCGGCCTGTCGGCAGCGCAGATGTTCGAAGACATCGACCTGCACATCAAGGCGGGTGAGATCGTCGGACTCGCCGGGCTCATCGGCGCCGGACGCAGCGAAGTGATTCGTGCGGTGTTCGGCCTCGACAAGCTCGACAGCGGTGAGATCGAGGTCGACACGACCAGCGTGAAAATCAAGAACCCCACCCAGGCGATCAAGGCCGGCGTGGCCATGCTGTCGGAAGATCGCCGCCTGGTCGGCATCGTCCCGCAGCTGAGCATCATGAAGAACGCGACGCTCGCGAGCCTCAAGAAGGTCATCTACGGCGGGTTCACCCGTCGCAAGGAAGAAGAGCGTCTCGCCACCGAGTACTTCAAGAAGATGAACGTCAAGGCTCCGAACCTGCAGACGCGCATCGCGAACCTCAGTGGCGGCAACCAGCAGAAGGTACTGCTGGCGCGCTGGCTCATCTCCGACCCGAAGGTGCTGCTGCTCGACGAGCCCACCCGCGGTGTCGACGTGGGGGCGAAGTTCGAGATCTACAAGATCATGACCGAGCTCGCCAAGCAGGGCCGCGGCATCCTCATGATCTCGTCCGAGCTGCCTGAGCTGATCGGCATGTGCGACCGCATCTACGTGATGTCGGCGGGACGCCTGACCGCAGAGCTGACACCCGATCAGTTCTCACAAGAAACAATCCTCAAATACGCCATGAATGAAATCGAGGTGGCATGACAATGCTGTCCAAGCTGAAGGCAATCGAGGTGAACCGCTATTCGATCTACATCATCCTTCTGGTGGTGGTCGTGGCGGCGAGCTTCCTCAGCCCCAACTTCCTGAGTTCCGACAACCTGTTCAACGTGCTGCGTCAGGTCGCAGTGATCACGATTCTCGCGTTCGGTGCTATGACGCTGATCATCGGCGGCATGATCGACCTGTCCGCCGGCGCGGTGATGGCCTTTGCCGGCGTCGTGTCGGTGATGGTGTTCAAATCGACCGAGAACATGCTGCTGGCGATCCTCGCCGGCATCGCGATCGGCATGATCTGCAACCTCGTCAACGCGTTCCTCGTGGCGACGCTGCGCACACCCGCGTTCATCGTCACGCTCGGCATGATGCTGATGGCCCGCGGTGCGGTGCTCGAGCTGACCCAGGGTCAGAACGTGCTGCAGCTGGGTGACTTCGTCCTCATCGGACAGGGAAACCTCGGCTGGCTGCCGATTCCCGTGCTCGCCCTCATCGGCATCACGATCGCGATCTGGTACCTCATGAACCAGACTCGCTACGGCCGCTCGGTCTATGCCGTCGGCGGCAACGAAGAGGCTGCGCGTGCGGCCGGCATCGCCGTGGAGCGCGTGAAGTACCAGGCGTTCCTCGTCAACGGCGCGCTGGTGGGCATCGCCGGTGTTATCTTCATGTCGCGTGTCAACGCCGGTCTTCCGAACGCCGGTGTCGGTTACGAGCTTCAGGCGATCACGGCCCCCATCATCGGTGGTACGAGCTTCTCGGGCGGTGTCGGAACGGTGATGGGAACCCTCGCGGGTGCTCTGATCGTCGGCATCCTCGGCAACATCATGAACCTCATCGGCATCGGCTCGTACATCCAGCAGATCGTCATGGGTGCGATCATCGTCGTCGCCGTCGCCTACGACGTCTTCAGCAAGCGCGGCAAGGCGAAGACCACCATCCTCAAGTCCGATGCCAAGGGCGGATCGACAAGCCCCGATGCTCTCGCCTCCGCATCCGGAGGCGATAAACCGCGCAGAACCTGACCCGGGTCTGCGCGTCCCGAAGAACGAAACACCCAACCCACCCACAAAACACAGGAGAAGACAATGAAGAGTCTTACCCGCAGGATCATCGCCCTCACAGCCGCGACAGCCGCAGCGATCAGCCTCGCCGGCTGCGCGGTCACCACGGGCAACCCCACCAACGACGGCGGTGACGCCGGCGCGACCGAGCAGAAGGACGAATACCGCGTCGCGTACATCGCTCGCGCCCAGGCCGACTCGTTCGCCGCGTGGCTCGCGAACGAGATGAAGCTCGAGGCCGAGAACTACGACGACATCACCATCGAGGTCTTCGACGGCCAGGCCGATGACGAGATCGAGAACAAGATGATCGAGAACGCCATCGCCAACCAGTTCGACGCGGTCATCATCCAGGCGAACAACGCGGCAGCACAGCTGCCGTACATTCAGCAGGCGATCGACGCCGGCATCACGACGATCACCACCAACCCGCGCGTCGAGGGTCTGGAAGGCGGCAACTCCGTTGACGCCGACCCGTACAAGCAGGGTGCCGTCGTGGCCGAGCTGGCACTCGACCAGATCCCTGAGGACGCGAAGGTCGTCGTGCTCAACGGTCCCGCCGGCAACTTCCACAGCACCGCGCGTCGTGACGCATGGCAGACGGAGTTCTTCGACAAGCGCGACGACGTCGAGATCGTCGCCGAGGACATCGCGAACTGGAACAAGGACGAAGCGATGACCCTCATGGAAGACTGGGCGCTCGCCAATGATGAGATCGACGCGATCATCTCGATGAACGACAACATGGCTGCGGGTGCGCTCGAGGCTGTGAAGAGCAAGTCGGACTTCGACGGCATCCTCTCCTATGGGGTGGATGGCACGCCCGAGGCTGTGCTGCTGATCCAGGACGGCCTGATGACCGCGACGTCGCTGCAGAACGCGCGTGAGCTGGCCGAGTTGAACCTGAAGGCTGTTCACGACCTGCTCACCGGTGCCGAGGACGAGGTCAACGTCGACATCGGCAACCCGCTGATCACGGAAGACAACGCCCAGGAGTACATCGACCTGTACAAGGAAGCCGGGCTCATCGAGAAGTGATCCCGCTGCTCGGGGAGGCGGCAGCGTTCCGCCTCCCCGAGCATGTTCCACCCCAAACACAGACGGATTCGCCAGCAGATGCTCACTCTCACTTCCTCTGATGCGGTCGCCCAGGCGCTGAGCTTCTCTCGCGTCGGCGAGCGGCCGTTCCTGCTGGGAATCGTCGGAGCCCCGGGTGCCGGAAAATCGACGTTCACCGAAGCGCTCGACGTGCCGATCCTGCCGATGGACGGCTACCACTACGCCAACGAGCATCTCGACCGGTTGGGCCTGCGAGACCGCAAGGGTGCACCGGAGACGTTCGATGTCGACGGTTACGCCTCGATGCTTCGCCGGCTTCGTGCCGGTGACGACGCCGTGGCGCCGAGGTTCGACCGAACGCTCGATGAGGCGATCGCCGGATCGATCGCTCTGCCTGCGGACAGCCCCCTGATCGTCACCGAGGGCAACTATCTCTTGCACGACCGAGACGGGTGGCAGCAGATCCGCCCGCTTCTCGACGCCGTGTGGTTCATCGACGTCGATGAAGACGTACGTCTTCGCTGGCTCATCGCCCGACACGTCTCGTTCGGGCGCACGCACGATGCCGCGGTGCGCTGGGCCGAAGACGTCGACGGACCGAATGCAGAACTTATCCACGCGACTCGCCACCGGGCAGACGCGACCATCACCCTGATAGAAGGAGACGACTCATGAGCGTCATCGACAAATTTTCTCTCACCGACCGCACGGCGCTGGTCACCGGTGCCACGCGTGGTCTGGGTCGCGCATTCGCTCGAGCTCTCGCTGAGGCCGGCGCCGATGTGATCGTGCACGGGCGCGATGCCGAGGCCGCGGCCGAGGTCGTCGCCGAGATCGAGTCGATCGGCCGCCGCGCCTGGGTCGTGTTGGGAGATCTCACCGAGCGCGCCGGCGTCGAACGCGTCGTCGCTGAGTCGATCGCGGCTGCGGGCCACCTCGACATTCTCATCAACAATGCGGGTGCGTGCATTCACCGCCCGGCGCTCGAAGTCACCGATGACGAGTGGTCGCACGTCGTCGACACGAACCTCACCGCGTTGTGGCGCATGTCGCAGACCGTGGGCGCGCACATGGTCGAGCGCGGGACGGGCTCGATCGTGAACGTCGGGTCGATCTCGGCGCAGATCGTGAACCGCCCCCAGATGCAGCCCGCATACAACGCCTCGAAGGCCGCTGTCCACCACCTGACGAAGTCGCTGGCTGCCGAGTGGGCGCCGTCGGGTGTGCGCGTCAACGCTGTCGCGCCCGGATACATCAAGACCGACATGTCGCCGGTCGATGAGCCCCGGTTCCAGCGGTACTGGATCGAGGACTCGGCGCAGCAGCGCTACGCGACCCCGGATGAGGTCAGCCCGTCGGTGGTGTTCCTCGCCTCGGATGCCGCCAGCTTCATGTCGGGCACGATCCTCGTGGTCGACGGCGGCTACACGCTGTTCTGAGCTGGTAGGTCAGCTCGCACCAGGGCCGCGTCCTTCTCGAAGTCGTCATCCGTCACGTCCGGTAGCCGGAACAGCGTGAAGACGACCTCGCTGCCGTCGCCGTTGCGCAGCACGCGCAGCGGGTGAGTGCTGCGCTCGCGATGGGGTGCGCGCGGGGTCCTGGCGCGGGACGCTGAGCGCCAACGTCGGAGAATGGCAGCATCTTCGGAGCGAAACAGCGGTTCGAAGCCGCGCACGGTGGGTTCGGCTCGTTCGCGCCGAAGCTCCGCAACGACGGACATCCGCAGCCCGCCAGCAGCAAGAAGCCTCGAATCTCGTGCTCGCGCGATACCTGGACGAGAACGTCCCGTTGGCGATCCTCGATCACGTGTCGTTGGGCGGTGCGCGACTCAACTCGTATGAGGAGATGACAGCTCAGGCGCAGCACGACGAGTGGGTCAGCGTCGAGGGGATGCTCCTCGCAATCCGTCCGATCCGATTCCTCTCGCGCACGATCGGTTCTCTTGACTATGCGCGCGGGTTACCAGTATTCGCGGAGTTCTTCGACGATTGGATGATGCCGGACTCGTATCTTCGACGGCGGCGGCGGTTCCCGCTTCACCGGTCGTAGGCGCGAGTTCACTTCCCCCAACCGTTGTCGCATCAGGGTGAGATGATCCGAACATGAACGTCACCGGCGGCAACACAGCGAAGCGACACCATTTTGTACCGCAGTCGTTGCTTCGCGGCTTCGCAACGGACAGTGAGCAGATCACCGCGGTCAGGCTCAACGACGAGCACTCTTTCTCCACCTCCGTGCGCAAGGCAGCCGCTCAGAATCACTTCTATCGTGTGGACGTGGAGGGGCAAGAGCCGGACGCTTTCGAGAAGATTCTCTCCGGCGTCGAAGGAGACGCTGCGCGGATTGTGCGGCAGATCGTTGAGGGACAGTTCCCTCTTGATCCCGACGATCGCATGGCGCTCGCGTACTTCATCGCGATCCAGGTCGTGCGCGGCCCGGACACGCGACGCGACTTAGAACACACGGCAGCACAAGTGATCCGGATGCAGGTCGGGGCAGGAGGGAGAGGGGGAGTGAAGGACTGGCCTAAGCGAAGGTACGGCGCGGATGTCTCCGACGAGCAAGCTTCGCGCATCTGGGATGAGGTCATGCAGCCTGGCGGCGCTCAATACAAGGTGTCGGCACTCACACACATCAAGCACATCGTCTCCGCCGCGCAGAGCCTACTGCCGTGCATCGTCGGTCGTCCGTGGAGCATCCACCGATTCAAGCAGCGTTCACTCATCACCTCCGACGTTCCGGTGAACCTCGTGAGTCATCCTGATGCGGACGACGAGGACGAGGACGGCGCACCCTGGGTGAGTACGGGGTTCCTGGATGCCTGGGGCATCACATTCCCGCTCACCCGGAAGGTGGGGCTGCTGATGAGTGATCCGATGGTCGTCGCGGACTTGGTGCCAGTAGAGCACCTGCGCGCGGGACGCGGAGACATGAATCAAGTTGGAACGGCTGCAATGGAGAAGTTCTTCAACGAGAACACGGCGTCAGGCGCGCGTGAGTGGATTTACCACCACCCCGACGACGTGAGGTTTGTGCCGACGCAGCTTCCCGAATCCGACCCGTTAGGGGTGCAGGTGGTTGGCGATCCGATCGAGTTGGACTGACCGGACTGATCGTCACGCTGACCGCTCACTTCGACAACACCCGCGCGATCGTGCTCTTCCGACATCGAGCGTACGCGCGATCTGCGCGAAGCTCTTCCCCTGCGCCCGCAGGTCTTGAGCAAGGTTGACCTGATCTTGGTTCAACGCCGGAGGACGCCCGAGGCGCGTGCCGCGCGATTTTGCGCTCGCAATCCCCGCCACGACTCGCTCACGGGTCGAAGCTGCCTCAGCCTGAGCCACCGCCGCAAGGATCGCGAGCACCAGTCGTCCGGTCGTCCCTGCCGTCGAGATTCCATCGGAGATCGTGCGCAGCGTTATGCCTCTCTCATCCAGGTGTTCAACAAGTCGCAGAACCGCCGCCGCATTACGTCCGACCCGATCGAGTCGCCAAGCCACGACCTCGTCACCCTCACGCGCATGATCGAGCAGCGCTATGAACCCCGGACGTTTCACGGGGTCGATCGTGCCGCTAACGCCCTCGTCCGAGAAAAGCTTCGTGATTTTTTCGTTTCGGATCGCGGCGCAGCGTCCGGCGGTGCCCCGCCGATCAACCGATCAGGCGGCTATCGCGCTGGGGGCGGAGGTCCGAGGTAGGTCCAGGTCTCATCCTGGGGGTTGTACCGAAAAAAGTTCTCGTGCAGACGTAAATGCTCGACTGGTTGGTTCCAGAACGATGTCCAGGCAACTTCGAGTGCGTCTAGAGAACGGAGCATGCCCAAGAGGTCGGAGTAAGGGAGGAGCTTATTCTCCTCCCGGTACAGAGCCAGCTTCTGGCTGAACGTCGAGTTGAATCCCTGCTCGGCGTGAAACATCGCCATGAACCGATCTTGGAGTTCCTGGGTGGACTCATCTGGTCGCAGTTTAAAGTGGTCAGCGGTCGCTGTAATTAAGGCGATCCACGCCGCGTCATGCCTGCTCTTGCGAGACTTGTATTCCTCGACGGCGAGATTGTATTGCTGTAGGTCATCACCCTCGTGCAGGCTGATCGGGGTCAGCAGCTTTTCGGCGGCTGCATTGACGGGATAGACCTGAGCAGCGAGGTCGTACTGGAACAGGGATACGACATTGATGTCAGCCCACGCCACCGCGCTCGCGGTGTATCCAGAAAGCGAGAAGAAGACCGCATCGCCGGAAGACGAGGCTCCGCGATGACGCTGTACCTCAGCAATCCCCACGGGTGCCGCCCAGTGCTTTACCTGAGCGAAGACGTTATCGCCTATGACATCGATCCCGCCATCGGGTCCATCGGGCATTCGTCGCACGTTGCGATATCCGACACGGGCGAGGTAGTCCGCTGCCAACTCCTCTGCCCCCTGCCAGGTCATGGGTTGGTCTGAGTGCATATTGCGACGGTAGCAGTGGCGATCGACATCACAGATGAGAAAGTGAGAGGCAGGAGGCGACATGAGACCAACCGTTCTTGCAGATAGCTGCGCACGGCTCGGCTGGGTGACCAGTCTTGCTACTCAAGCGCGAGCGATCTTAGATGCCGTTGAGTACGAGCGGCAGATGCCCAGCGGCATCGAAGAACCCCTGAACCACTTGGCGTTCCTAATTGGAGACCTCGCGACGAACGCGTGGGCGTGCCTCGATATGGCGGTGACCCAGGCGTGTGAGGTGCATAACGTGACTGTCGGCAACACGTCATTTCCTATCCGGAATCCGCAGTTGCTCAAGGCTATTGAGGGGTCGTCGCTCCCAGAGCCGTGGAAGAACGCGATACGGCTTCTCCAGCCCGAAGATGCGGAGGTCGAACTGCGCAGCAATGTTGAGGCGATCTGGATTCGAGACGTGTCCAACGCGAACAAGCACCGAAACCTGACGCGTGCGCTACACAGCAGGCAACAACTCGTGGTTGGGGCGGGGGTGGTCAGGTCGATCGTCACAGAAGTCACTTCGGATGAGGATCAAAGCGCCGCGGCTGTTCCCACCGAGGTGTTTATCTGGGATGTCCAACGCTTCGGGAAGCAACGAAGCGACGGAACGTCTCTGATCGGGGCGCGTACCTTCGTGTCTTCGACCCTGCGATATGTGCGGCACGCGCTCTCCACGTTCCGGTACGCAGAGACTGACGGTGCATCGGGTAGAGAGCCGTCTGCGTCGCACGGGGTCGAAATCCTCAAAGCGCAGATGATTCACCCGTCGAGATCACGTCATTGGGTCTTCGAGGAGTAGGGGGCAACACTCGTGCGACTGTGCACTCTGCCGACGCTCGGGGGCAAGTAAAAATCTCACGGATACTCTCGCTGTAGCGATGAAACGTTCGTGATTCGTCGATCCCTCCGCGTGTGACCCGCTTGTCGCCTTGGTCTAAAGCAAGCACAAAGCAAGCAGCGGGGAGAATGCGGGCTCGTTTTGCCGGATGAGCCGTTGTGGCGGAAATAAGAAAATCCCCGGTATGACCAGGGATTTTCTACTGTGGAGGGGCTGACGGGAATCGAACCCGC
>NZ_JAJUFV010000027.1 GCF_029263575.1 Microbacterium sp.
CTGGCGTCCCTGCTGCTCGCCCTCACGGGGCTGCTTGATGGCACCGACGATCGCATCGCCCTTGCGAAGGTTGTACTTCTTGACCTGGCCGAGCGAAACGTACACGTCGCTCGTTCCGGCGAGATACCCCGTCGTACGCACGAACGCATAGTTGTCAAGCACATCGAGGATGCCGGCGATCGGAATCAGGACGTCGTCCTCGCCGATCTCGGTCTCGAACTCATCGGCGTTGTTGCCGCCGCGACGCTTGTTGCGCTGGCGACCACGCGAGTTGCCGTTGCCGTTACCGCCGTCGTCATCGGAGTTGTTCTGCTGGTTGTCGTTGCCGCCCTGGCCACGGCCGCGGTTACGGCTGCGGTTGCGACCTCGGCCGCGTCCGTTGCTCTCTTCGCCATCGTTCGCGTCGGAGCCGCCTCCGCCCTGGTTCGACTTGTCCTGGTTCGACTTGTCCTGACCGGACTTGTCCTGGTTCGACTTGTCCTGGTTCGACTTGTCCTGACCGGACTTGTCGGCCGTGCTGCCTTCCGACTGCTCGACGGGTGCGCTGTCTTCCACCGCGGTCTCGGCGTCGCCGCCATCGGTCTTGGCTGCATCGCCGGATGCCTTGGCCTTCGCGGACTTGCCGCTCTTGCGCCCGCTCGCGGGCGCTTCGTCAGCAGAGCTGTCGACAGCCGTCTCGGAGCGGGATGCCTCGGCGGCCGCGGGCTCGGCCTTCTTTCGGCCCCGGCCGCGCGCGGGGGCCTTCGGCACCGATTCCTCTGCCGGAGTGGCCTCTGCCGGTGCTGCCTCGGCCGGCGCGGCGTCGGCCGAGGACGCATCCGCTGCAGGCGACTCGGCTGCCGGCGCGGCATCCGCATCGGCCTTCTTGGCACGGCTGCGACGCGGAGCCTTCGCCTTGGGCGCGGCCTCGGCGCTCGGCTCGCCCTCCGACGATGCCGGGGCAGCGGCTGGAGCCTCGGATGCGGCCGGAGCCGCTACCGGCTCATCAGCGGCCTGCTGCTCGGCCTTTGCGGCGGCGCTGGCCGTGGTGGCGCGGCGCGGCGCTCGCTTGCGCGGCGGTGCCTTGGCCGTCTCGGGGGCGTCGGTGTTCTCAGCGGCTGCCTCGGTCGGAGCCTGCTGATCGTTCTGGGTCTCGGAGAAATTCTCCACGAGTACTCCCTCATATGTCGTGGGAAATGAGCATGTCTCGCGCGCAACGGGTGCTACGCGCGATCGCACGGGCAGACACTCGGTGCCCGCCAGCCAGAGCCTTGGAATGCGGTTCTGGGGGTTCTGTGCGGATCTCGCAGAATTGCGATGGGGGCCAGATTCACGAAGCTACGTGGAGCCCTCCGCTCTGTTCTTTACTGTACCACCCCGCACGTCCACGGCGAGCATGAGGCCTTCCCAGGGGGTGTCGGTCACGGATTCAGCGAGCGCCAACGCCTCCAGGCGGCTGCCCGGCCCATCGGCGAGCACGAGAACGCTGGGGCCGGCGCCCGAGACGACGGCGGCGAAACCAGCACGGCGCAGCGCCTGCACGAGCGCGTGGGTCTCGGGCATCGCCTCGGCACGGTAGTCCTGGTGCAGGCGGTCGGCGGTAGCGTCCAGAAGCAGTTCGGGGCTCTGGGTGAGCGCGGCGATCAGCAGCGCCGAGCGGGAGACGTTGAAGACGGCGTCCTCCCGAGAGACCTGCGGGGGCTGCAGCGAGCGCGCCAGGGTCGTCGACATCGTGCGCTCAGGGACCAGCACGAGCGGCGCCACTCCCCTGTGCACGATGAGCTTCTTGTGCTGTGGTCCGCGCTCGCCCGTCCACGCGATCGTGAGTCCGCCGAACAGGGCGGGGGCGACGTTGTCGGGGTGGCCCTCCAGCTCGGTGGCAAGGCGCAGCAGGTCGGTGTCGCTGAGGTCGACCTCGTCGGCCAGCAGTCCTTTCGCCGCCAGCACTCCAGCCGCGACAGCGGCGCCCGACGAGCCCAGTCCTCGCCCGTGCGGCACGCCGTTGTCGGCGATGAGGCGCAGACCCGGCATCTCGCGGCCGACATCCTGATACACGTGGTCGATCGACCGCACGATGAGGTTCGACTCATCCCTGGGGATGTCTGCCGCGCCCGACCCGGTGACCTCGATCTCGAGGCCGTCATGCGGGAGAACGGTCACGGTCAGCTCGTCGTAGACGCTCAGGGCGAGCCCGAGCGTGTCGAAGCCAGGGCCAAGGTTCGCGCTCGTCGCCGGAACCTGCACCTGGACGGTGTCGCCTACCGCCATCACTCGCCTTCCACGCGCAGGACGGAGACCACACTGTCGACGACGCTGCTGGCCGCGAGGCGCTCGACGGTGTCACTCAGGGCCTGCTCGGTGGCGCGGTGCGTGCCGATGATGAGGCGCGCTGTCGGGTCATCTTCGGACTCGATCGACTGCACGACCGTCGCCACGGAGACGCCGCCCTCGCTCAGGATCGTGGCGATGGTCGCCAGCACACCGGTGCGGTCGGAGACCTCCAGCGTGATCTGGTAGCGGGTGATGACGTGGCCGATCGGCACGGTGGGAAGCTTCCCTCTGGTCGACTCGCCGACGCCCACACCGCCGGCGATGTGCCGACGCGCCGCCGAGACGACGTCGCCGAGCACAGCGGATGCTGTCTGCACTCCGCCCGCGCCCGCACCATAGAACATCAGCGAACCGGCCGCTTCGGCCTCGACGAACACGGCGTTGTTGGCATCGTGGACGGAGGCGAGCGGATGGGTGCGCGAGACCAGTGCCGGGTAGACGCGCACGGAGATCGACTCCTCGCCGGCGACCGGGATGCGTTCGCACACGGCGAGCAGTTTGATGACGAAACCGGCGTCGCGCGCCTCTTCGATCATCGATGGCGTGATCTCGGTGATGCCCTGGCGGTGGACGGCATCCAGCCCAACGGTGGTGTGGAAGGCGAGAGATGCGAGGATCGCCGCCTTCTGCGCGGCGTCGAAGCCCTCGATGTCCGCGGTCGGATCGGCCTCGGCGTATCCGAGACGCTGCGCCTCGGCGAGCACGTCGGCGAAGTCGGCGCCCTCGGAGTCCATCCGGTCGAGGATGTAGTTGGTCGTGCCGTTGACGATGCCCATGATGCGCACCACCCGGTCACCGGCGAGCGAGTCTCGCAGCGGACGGATGATCGGGATCGCGCCGGCGGCGGCGGCTTCGTAGTGCACCGAGGCGCCGACCTGGCCGGCGGCTTCGAACAGCTCTGGTCCGTGTGTGGCCAGCAGCGCCTTGTTCGCTGTGACGACATCGGCGCCGGAGTTCAGCGCCAGCAGGATGTTGCTGCGCGCAGGTTCGATGCCGCCCATCAGCTCGATCACGATGTCGGATCCGACGATGAGGCTCTCGACATCCGAAGTGAACAGCTCGGCGGGAAGGTCGACATCGCGTTTGGCGTTGACATCACGCACGGCGATGCCAGCGAGCTCCAGTCGGGCTCCGGCGCGGTCGGCAAGCTCGTCACCGTGGCGA
Source organism: Microbacterium sp. (assembly GCF_029263575.1). GTDB lineage: Bacteria > Actinomycetota > Actinomycetes > Actinomycetales > Microbacteriaceae > Microbacterium. The sequence goes on from NZ_JAJUFV010000027.1 coordinate 3,475, forward strand.
AGCAGCAGTCCAGCCACCTGCGACCCCACAGCCCCGGCTCCGAGCAAAGCCACCCGAAGTCGTCGATACTCGGTCATCGTGCTCCTTCATTCGTGCTGATCCCGGCATCTCGTGCCAGCAGGTCTTCGATGCTCTCGCCGCGCACGATCACGCGTGAGCGTCCCTCGGATACGGCCACAACGGCCGGCCGGGGAACATGGTTGTAGTTGCTCGAGAGCGAAACACAGTAAGCGCCCGTCGCGGGCACGGCGAGCAGGTCTCCTGGGGTGACATCACCGGGGAGGTATTCGTGGTCGACGACGATGTCGCCCGATTCGCAGTGTTTGCCGACGACGCGCGACAAGACCGGGCTCTCCTGGCTGACACGGCTGGCGATGCGCGCTGAGAACTGTGCCCCGTAGAGCGCGGGGCGCGCGTTGTCGCTCATACCGCCATCGACGCTCACGTACAGCCGGCTCATGCCCGAATCCAGGCGCACGTCTTTGGTCGTACCGACCTCGTACAGCGTGACCCCGGCTGTTCCCACGATGGCGCGGCCGGGTTCGAAGGCGAGGGCGGGAATCGGGATGCCGCGTGCCGCACACCCCTCGGCGACCGCTGTAACGATCTCTGCGGCGAGCTGTTCGATCGGCGTCGGGTCATCCACGCTCGTGTAGGCGATGCCGAAACCGCCACCGAGGTTCAGCTGGGCGATCTCGCCGCCGGCGCGAAGCCGGTCGTGCAGCTCCAGCACACGCGATGCCGATTCGCGGAAGCCAGCGACGCCGAAGATCTGCGAGCCGATATGACAGTGCAGCCCCGAGAACTCCAGGGCGGGCAGTTCACGGATGCGGGCGACGGCTGCTTCGGCATCCGCGAAGGTCATCCCGAACTTCTGATCTTCGTGCGCTGTCGCGAGAAAGTCATGCGTCTCGGCGTGCACGCCGCTGTTCACGCGGACGAGCACCTGCTGCACCCGCCCGGCGCGCGCGGCAGCCGCCGCGACCCGCTCGATCTCGATCGCGCTGTCGATGATGATCGTGCCGATGCCGACGGCGACGGCCCGCTCGATCTCCGAGACCGACTTGTTATTGCCGTGGAAGCCGATCCGCGCGGGGTCGACGCCAGCGGCCAGCGCGACTTCCAGCTCGCCCCGCGTGCACACGTCGATGTTCAAGCCCTCATCGGTGACCCAGCGTGCGATCGCCGTCGACAGGAAGGCCTTGCCCGCGTAATAGACCCGTGTCGTGGTCTCGTGTTCGGCCGCGGCATCCGCAAACGAATCATGGAATGCACGTGCGCGCGAGCGGACCTCGTCTTCGTCGAGCACGAGCAGCGGCGTGCCGTAGGTCTGGGCGAGTTCCGTGGCCGCGATGCCGCCGATGGTGACGGCACCGTCGGGCTGCCGCTGAGCGGATGCCGGCCAGACGCCCGCGGCGAGCGCATTCGCGTCGCGAGGCTCGAGGAGCCATTCCGGCGCGAGCGAGTCTGCAGTGTGAAGCACAGAGCACCAATCGTGGGAAGAGTTGTCGCGCGAGAGCACACCGCACGAGACTGCCCCGATTCTATGGCAACGAGAAGATCCGCCCTGCATCCGCGGGGCCCTCGCGCTCGAAGATCACGGTTCATTACGGTGAAGAGTATGAACGAGACGAACAAGCCCCGTGGTCTCGCCGGGGTGATCGCCGCAGTGATCACCTGGGCTCTCGCGCGCAAAGTGGTTCGTGCCGCGCTGCTGTACACCGAACGCCGCGGTCCGGTTCTCGCAGACAGCATCACGTACCGAGCCCTGTTCAGCGTGTTCGCGGCATTGTTGCTGGGGCTGTCGGTTGCCTCGCTCTGGCTGGCCAGCAACACAGCCGCCTGGGACGCGATCATCCGGGCCGTGGATTCGGCGATTCCGGGGCTTCTCGGCGAGGGCGGCGTGGTGGAGGACCCGGCGTCCGTGCCGGCGCCGCCCGGCCTGTCCATCGCGGGGATCATCTCCGCGATCGCGCTGGTCGGCGCCGCTCTCAGCGCGATCGGCACGCTGCGCGTCGCCGTGCGTACGGTGGCCGGCGTGGTGCTCGATGACACGTTCTGGCTCTGGGTGATTCTGCGCAACCTCGCCCTGGCGATCGGTATCGCCGTCTCGTTCATCGCGGCGGCCGCCGTGACGTTCGTCGCGCGCATCGGAATCGGATTCATCACGGATCTGCTGGGTCTGGCCGCCGATTCGGTCGGTGCCGTGTGGGGAATTCGCATCGTGTCGTTGCTGGTGGTCTTCGCGTTGGATGCGGTGCTGATCTACGGCGTCTTCCGGCTGATGTCGGGATACCGGGCGTCGGCGCGAGCGGTGTGGTCAGGCGCGCTGCTGGGCGGACTGGGTCTTCTCGTGCTGCAAGAGCTGTCGACGCTGTTCGTCGGCGGCGCGACCTCCAACCCGCTGCTGGCGTCGTTCGCGTCGTTGCTCGCGCTGCTGATCTGGCTCAACCTCAGCGCGCAGGTGATCCTGATCGCGTGTGCCTACATCGTCACCGGTGCGGAGGAAGAGCACGATCGCGTTCTCGCCCAGGCGCCGCGCAGCTTCGCTCAGCGGCGAGTGCAGCGCGCTCAGCAGGATGTGGTGGTCGCGACGAAAGCGCTGCGCGCGGCGGAACAGGCCGAGGCGGCAGAGCGTTCCTAACCGCAGGTGCCCTCGCGCCGCAGGGCCTCGTCCTCCGCGATGGCGCCGTCAACGCTGACGTCGATGACGGCGTGAGATCCTTCGACGGCGACCCCGGTGACGACGACCCCGGCCGGCAATCGGTCGGCGATGCAGATGCGCTGCGGCTGTGCGAGGGCGGCCGCAGCTGGGCCGAATCGGTCGACGATCTCGTCAGCGTTGAGCGTGACGCCCGAAATCGTCAGTTCGACGGGTGTGAGCAGGAGGTCACCGGCATCCGCATCCGGCGTCACGGTCAAGGCCACGGGGATGGTGGCCCCGAGCACCGGGATACGCCCAGAGGCGGTGACATGCGGAGCGTCGAAGGCGACATCGTCGACGGGCAGGGCGGATGCCGTCACCCAGTCCGTGAACTGATCCGGATCGATTCGCACCGTGCCATGCACCTCGCTGAACGTTCTCCCGGACAAGGAGATGCCGGTGGCTTCGACCTCGGCGGCGCCCGTGACGCCCCCGATCGTGACGGATTCCGACGACAGGTGCAGCTCGTCCAGCCGTCCGCCGAGCAGCTGCGGCAGCAGAATGCCCTCGGTGGCGACATCGAGCTGCTGGTCGGCAGGCAGATCGAGTTTCTCGATCACGGCGGCGCGAACCGCCGGGGGCAGGATGCTGCGTGCCAGTAGCTCGGCGGCGACGGCGAGCGCAATCACCACGACCACGACGACGAGCACCACCCAGGGCCAGCGGGCGTGTGCTCTGCCGTGGGCGCTCATCACATCCGCTCTGGTGCGGAGACGCCCAGCAGGTCCAGGCCGTTACGCAGCACCTGGCCCGCCGCATCGTTGAGCCACAGCCGAGTGCGGTGCACCGTCTCGATCTCGCCGTCGCCCAGCGGGATCACACGGCAGTTGTCGTACCAGCGGTGATAGAGCCCGGCGAGCTCTTCCAGATAGCGGGCGACCCGGTGCGGCTCGCGCACCTCTGCGGCGAAGGCCACGATGCGCGGGAACTCCTGGAGCGCGCCGAGCAGCGCCGACTCCGTCTCATGTGTCAGCGTCTGCGGCTCGAACTCAGAGCGGTCGATCCCCGAGTCGTGCGCGTTGCGCGCCACGTTGTGCGTGCGGGCGTGGGCGTACTGCACGTAGAAGACCGGGTTGTCGTTCGTGCGCTTCTGCAGCAGTTCGGGGTCGAGATCCAACGGCGAATCGGCCGGGGAACGCTCAAGCGAGTACCGCAGCGCATCCGTGCCGAGCCAGTCGAGCAGATCATCCATTTCGATGATGTTGCCGGCGCGCTTGGACAGACGCGCACCGTTGATCGACACCATCTGCCCGATGAGCACCTGAATGTTCTTCTCGGGGTCTTCACCCGCGGCACCGGCGACGGCCTTGAGGCGGTTCACATAGCCGTGGTGATCTGCGCCGAGCAGATAGATCTTCTGCTGGAAGCCGCGGTCGCTCTTGCTCAGGTAGTAGGCGGCGTCAGCGGCGAAGTAGGTGTACTCACCGTTCGAGCGGCGGATGACGCGGTCTTTGTCATCGCCGAAATCGGTCGTGCGCACCCACACCGCGCCGTCTTCGTCGAAGACGTGACCCTGCTCGCGCAGGCGCTCCACAGCCTGATCGATGAGGCTGGAGCCTGCGGCATCCTTCGCGTGCAATGTGCGCTCGGAGAACCATTCGTCGAAGGGGACGTTGAAACGCTCCAGCGAGTTCTTGATCTCGGCTAGCTGATATTCGTAGGCGAGATCTTCTGCGACAGCCAACTGCTCGCTCTCGCCCAGCTCGAGCAGGTCGCTGCGCGCTTCGAGCACGCGAGCGGCGAGGGCCGCGATGTACTCGCCGGGGTACCCGCCCTCGGGTGTCGGTTCGTTCTTCGCCGCCGCGACGACCGAACTCGCGAAACGTTGCATCTGGGCGCCGGCGTCGTTGATGTAGTACTCGCGAATCGCGTTCGCACCGCTGGCGAGCAGTAGACGCACGATCGAGTCGCCGAGCGCCGCCCAGCGCGTGTGCGCGATGTGCAGGGGCCCCGTCGGGTTCGCGGAGACGAACTCGACGTTCACGCTCACGCCCTGCTGCGAGTCATTCGTGCCATACGCCGCGCCCGCATCGACGATGCGCTGCGCCAGAGCGCCCGCGGCCGCTGCGTCCAGACGACAGTTGATGAAGCCGGGACCGGCGACCTCGGCACTGGCGACTCCGTCCGCCTGCGCGATCTCATCGGCGATACGCTGGGCGAGCTCGCGAGGGCTCGTGCCGAGCTTCTTCGCCAACCGCATCGCCACGTTCGAGGCCCAGTCGCCGTGGTCGCGGTTGCGCGGGCGCTCGAGCACGACGTCCGAGGCATCGAGCGCGAGGGGCTCGTCGGGTCGCAAGGATGCCGCGATCGGCGTGACGACGGCAAGAATGGCTGCGGCAAGAGTGTCGGGATTCATATCCCCCCAAGTCTAGAGCGCAGTTGTGTGAAGCATCCGCCGTTGAATTGGTGATGCGAGACAGATCGTTTACCCTCGTGCCATGGCCCTGGGGATGACGAAGCGCAACACACGCGTGACGGCGCTGATCGTCGCGCTCACGGCGGCCGTGACAGCCGTCACGCTCGGGGTCTGGCGGCCCTGGGCTCCCGAGGTCACTGAGGCCCAGGCCCTCGCCGCGGAAGAGACGGCGGCGGTCGCACCCGCGCCGCTGGTGCTGCCGGAGAATCCGCTCGTGCTCGTCTTCGGAGACTCGTGGACTTACGGCTCCGCCGCCAGCGAGCCGACCCGCGGATACGCGTATCTGCTCGCCGATCTCATCGACGGCGAGACGGTCGTCGACGGCATCCGCGCCAGCGGCTATCTGCGTCCTGGCTACGACGGGCCCTCCTACGGCGACCGCATCGACAAACTCGACCCGACGCTGGATCCTGACCTCGTGATCATCCAGGGCTCGATCAACGACCGCAAACTCGGTGTCGTGGGCTATCGCGACGCTGTGACCTCGGCGTGGGACACGCTCGCCGAGACCTACGACGAGGCCACCATCGTGGTGCTGGGACCCGCACCGCACAAGCTCCCCGTCGACGCCGGCACCAGGCGGGTCGACCATGATCTGACGGAGTTGGCCGCCGACCGCGGATGGTGGTACATCTCCCCCGTGGCGGAACGGTGGATCACCATGCAGAACTACCTGCAGGTGATCGACGTCGACCCGGGAAAACGGCATCCTTCCAACGCCGGGCACCGCTATCTTGCCGAGAAGCTCGCCTCCGCGCTCGCCGAACTCGCAGCAGCCCCGGTCACGGATGCGGGAGGCACAGAGCTCGACAGTTCCGAGCCCGACCCCGACCAGTGATATTGTCGATCGGTACGCCTCCGTAGCTCAGTGGATAGAGCGCCGGTTTCCGGTACCGTAGGTCGCAGGTTCGACTCCTGTCGGGGGCACATTCACACGCGTCGCGCTCGTCGCTCGCGCCAGCGGCGCGAGTTGGTACCAGAACGTGACCTTCGCTGACGCGGCGCTAGGCGTCCGCGATGCGCGGGCGTTCGTCAGCGCCGAGGATTCCGCGGAAAACCCCGTCGATTCTCCGCCTCCCAGGCGCCACCGCATGCGATGGACGCGGCGGCCCCTCCGCGCCCGCATCCCGCTCTGCACGCCCCATCCGTGTTGACATGCCTTATTCGGCCTCCATAGCGTGGATGGAGGTTCCTCGACTCGAGCCTCCATGCTTCGGAAGGGCAAACAATGCAGTTTTCACGACGTTCCACTACCGTCGCCTTCGGTGCGATGACCGCGATCGCGCTCTCGGTCGGTCTGGTCGGATGCGCCGGCGGTGACAGCACCGGCGGCGACAGCGACGGAGGCGGCGACCTCAAGGACACGTACACGGTTGCGACCGACAGCTCGTTCGTTCCCTTCGAGTTCGACCAGGATGGTGAGCATGTCGGCTTCGACATGGACATCGTCAACGCGATCGCCGACGAGGTCGGGTTCGACGTGAATCTTGAGGTCACCAACTTCGACGGCATCATCCCGGGTCTTCAGACCGGCACATTCGACATCGCCATCGCGGGCATCACGATCACCGATGAGCGCAAGGGCGCGGTCGACTTCACTAGCCCGTACTACAAATCCGGCACGCGCATCGGTGTGCCCGTGGACAACACCGACATCGAGAGCATGGAAGACCTCGACGGCAAGACGGTGGCGTCCCGGCTGGGTTCCGCACCCCTCGACTACCTGGCCGAGAACGTCCCCGGGGCGGAGGCGCTGCCGTTCGAGCAACTCGACCAGATGTACCTCGCCGTCGAGGGCGGCCGCGCCGATGCGCTGCTCTACGACGCGCCGAACGTCGAGTACTACATCAAGACCACGGGTGAGGGAAAACTCAAGGCGGTCGGCGACCTCTATGAGGCCCAGGAGTACGGCATCGCCGTCTCGAAGGGCAACGAGGCGCTCGTCGAGGCGATGAACCAGGCTCTGGCTAACATCATCGACGACGGACGCTACGCAGAGATCTACACCGAGTGGTTCGGTGAAGAGCCCACGTGGCTCGAGGAGCTCGCAGGCATGGGTGTGGACCCCGAGTAAACACCCACGCACTGTTCGTTGAGGCGGGTGCGCCAGCGCACCCGCCTCTTCTATGAGAGGCACACACTGCACATGCACCCACTCGCAACCTTCGACTGGCCTGGGGTGATCGAATTCCTTCCCTCGCTCCTCGTCGGACTCTGCTACACATTGCTCGTCGCGATCGTCGGAATCGGCATCGGCTTCATCATCGGAGCATTCGTCGGCCTGGGCAGACTGACTCGGTTCAAACCCCTCTACTGGTTGGCCACCGTCTACGTCGAAGTGATCCGTGGCACGCCCGTCCTGGTCCAGGCGATGTGGATCTTCTTCGCACTCCCGCTCCTGATCGGCACCAACCTGCCGCCGCTTGTCGCCGGCATCATCGTGATCGCCCTGAACTCCGGCGCATACATCGCCGAGATCGTGCGCGGTGCCGTGCAGTCCGTAGCCAAAGGGCAGATGGAAGCCGGCCGTTCGCTCGGCATGAGCCAGCACACGACCATGCTCAACGTCATCTGGCCCCAGGCGTTCCGGCGGATGATTCCGCCATTGGGCAACCAGTTCATCATCAGCCTCAAAGACACCTCGCTGCTGTCGGTGATTCTCGTTCCCGAGCTGATGTTCGAGGGACGCATGATCGCGGCCAGCCACTTCAACTCGGTCGAGATTTATACCACCGTCGCCGCCTTGTACCTCGTCATCACGCTCACGCTGTCGAAGGTGCTCAACGTTGTCGAAAAGCGATTGGACCGCTGACCATGATCATCGAAGTCAAAGACCTGCATAAGTCCTTCGGCGACAACGAGGTGCTCTCCGGCATCAACTGCGGCGTCGACGAATCCGAGGTCGTGTGCGTCATCGGCCCCTCCGGCTCGGGCAAGAGCACGCTGCTTCGCTGCCTCAACCTGCTGGAAGAGATCACCAGCGGCACAGTGATCGTCGACGGCAACGATGTCACCGACAAGAAGATCAAGATCGACGAGGTGCGCACGGAGATCGGAATGGTCTTCCAGCAGTTCAATCTCTTCCCGCACAAGTCGGTGATCGAGAACATCATGATGGCGCCGATCAAGGTGCGCGGCCTCGATAAGCAGGCAGCCCGCGACCGTGGCCGGGCTCTGCTGGCCAAGGTCGGGCTTTCGGAGAAGGAGAACGCGTACCCCGCGCAGCTCTCTGGCGGGCAGCAGCAACGTGTCGCGATCGCCCGCGCCCTCGCGATGGAGCCGAAGATCCTGCTCTTCGACGAGCCGACCTCGGCCCTCGACCCCGAACTCGTCGGCGATGTGCTGGCTGTGATGAAGAATCTCGCCGATGAGGGCATGACCATGGTCGTCGTCACCCACGAGATGGGCTTCGCTCGCGAAGTGGGCGATCGCGTCATCTTCATGGACGGCGGCGTGGTCGTCGAAGAGGGTGCGCCGCAGGTGATCTTCGACGCGCCGCGAGAAGCGCGCACGAAGGAGTTCCTCGACAAGGTGCTGTGACCGTGCGTGGCGAGCCGGCCGCGGCTGACGCCCTACGATAGAAGCGACGAACTCAGCACGCACTTCCAGCACAATCGAGGTACGAGATCTTGCAGTACATCTCCACACGCGGCGGCACACTCGGACAGTACTGCGATGTCCTCCTGGAAGGACTCGCGCCCAACGGCGGCCTCGCCGTTCCCGAGCATCTCCCCCGGCTCTCCGTAGACGACATCGAGCGACTGCGCCCGCTGAGCTATCCGGAGCTTGCAACCGAGATCATCGGTCTGTTCGCCACTGACATCCCCCGTGACGATCTTGCCCGGCTGACCGCTGGCGCGTACGGCGGCGGCAAGTTCCGGGCAGATGAGATCGTTCCGGTCACCGACATCGGCGAGCAGCTGACCCTCGTCGGTCTTTCCGAGGGGCCGACGCTGGCCTTCAAAGACATGGCGATGCAGTTTCTCGGTGAGGCGCTGGAGTATGTGCTCGCCCAGCGTGGCAGCGTGCTCAACGTGCTCGGCGCCACCTCGGGAGACACAGGCTCGGCCGCCGAGCACGCGCTGCGCGGGCGCGAGCGCGTGTGCGTGTTCATGCTCTCCCCGCAGGGCCGCATGAGCGCGTTCCAGCGCGCACAGATGTACTCCCTGCAGGACGAGAACGTGCACAACATCGCCGTCGAGGGCAACTTCGACGACTGCCAGAACCTCGTCAAACGCCTCGCCAGCGATCTCGACTTCAAACGCGAGCACAGCCTCGGCGCGGTCAACTCCATCAACTTCGGCCGCATCTCCGCACAGATCGTCTACTACGTGTGGGCGTGGCTGCGCGTCACCGACAATGTCGACGCCGCCGACCGCGCCAGCTACGAGGTCTCGTTCGCCGTGCCGTCGGGCAACTTCGGCAACATCCTGTCGGGGCACTACGCCCGCAGCATGGGCATTCCGATCCGCAAGCTCGTGCTCGCCTCGAACGAGAACAACGTTCTGGACGAGTTCTTCCGCACGGGCCATTACCGTCCGCGCAGCGCGGAGAACACGCTGGCGACGTCCAGTCCATCCATGGACGTCTCGCGAGCCTCCAACCTGGAGCGCTTCGTCTTCGACCTGCTCGGGCGCGATCCCGAGCGCACGGCCGCTGCATGGCACGAGCTGGAAGAGCGCGACGAGATCAATCTCGCAGCAGAGCTCGACCGGTTCGCGTCAGAATTCGGCATCGTCAGCGGCACCAGCACGCACAGCGACCGAATCGAGACGATCCGTGACCTGCACGAGAAGACCGGCGTCACGATCGATCCGCACACCGCTGACGGGGCTCTGATCGCGCGTGCGAACATCGAGACGGGCGTCCCGATGCTCGTTCTCGAGACGGCGAAGCCGGCGAAGTTCGCCGACCTCATCACCGAAGCACTCGGCGCGGCCGTCGAGCCGGATGCCGAGACGCAGGCACTCCTGGGTGCACCGCAGCGCGTCGTGAAGATGCCCGACGACGAACAGCAGCTGCGGACATATATTTCCGAGCACGCGCTTCGCGCGTAGCATCCGTCAGCTGACCGGCGCTCTCAACTGACCACGAGCGAGATCGTCGTCACGGCGACGGCGACCAGCGGCAGCCCGCCTTGCAGCACGGCGGCCCGCGCCTTCGAGCGGTCCGCCAGCACGAGCACGAGGGCCGCGGCGAGCATCATCGCCGTACCGGCGAACACGAGCGTGAGCCCCACGACCGGCAACCCCGCAAGCAGCACAGCGATGCCGAGCAGTGTCGTCAGTGCGAGAAACAGGTTGTAGAAGCCCTGGTTGAAGGCCAGTTGCTTCATGGTTTCGGCGTCCTTCTCGGTGGCGACGCCGAAGATCTTGCGGGTGGCGGGCTCGGTCCACCTCAGTGATTCGAGCGAGAAGATGAACACGTGGAAGGCTGCAGCCGCGGCGGCGAAGAAGAGTCCGATGATGAGCATCGTCTGATTGTGCACCAATGCAGCCATCACACCAGGAATATCGGCAGCAATCCCGGATTATGCGCGTGCACGAGCACGGCGAACACCACGGCGTCGAACAGCAGATGCACCGTGACGACGTAGGCCAGCGAGTGCGTCCGCAGAAAGATGTACCCCTGCAGCAGCGCGAACGGAATCGTCAGGACGGGCCCCCAGGCGCGGTAGCCGAGCTCCCAGAGGAATGAGACGAAGACGATCATCTGCAGCACATTGGCCAGCGCATCGGGGAAGTGCCGGCGCAACAGTGCGAAGACGGTGCAGATGAAGAACAGCTCGTCCCAGATGCCCACGGCGCCTACGCCGACGAAGAGCCGCGCGATCAGCTCACCAGAATCGACGACGGGCCAGTTCTGATAAACGCCGCTCGTGATGAAGTAGAACGGCAGGATCAGCCATCCCAGCACCAGCACGGCGATCAGCCAGCCCCAGTGCAGCCAGCCCCACCGCCGGTGCGTTCGCCAAGGAAAGCTGATCGCTCGGTCGCGGAACACGAACCGTGAGATCGCGTAGGGCACGACGACAGCTCCGCCCAGCGCGAGAGTGAAGCGCAGCATGGCCAGATTGTCGAGTTCGGCCGCGAGCGGGATCGCGCTGACGATCAGCATGCCGAGCGCGATGAGGGAGAGGTCCCGCGTCAGCGACGGAGCGGATGCCACGGCACCTCGACGTTCGTGAAGCCAGGCGACGGCGAGACCGGCGGCAAGCAGCAACCAGCCCAGCCATGACACCTCAGCGACGAAGAACGCCGGCGCGGCGAGACAGACGAGCGCTGCCGAGGCGACGGCCGGCGCTCGCGCAGCGGTGGCAGCCGTCACACCCGTGGCTTTCGCCGGTACACGAGGTCGCGGATCTCTCGCCCCTTGGCGATGCCCTTGCGTTCGAAGGCGGTCATCACACGCCCATCGAAGCGGTCGCTCCACTCCCCTGCGAATGCGCGCTCGAACAACGGCTCGGCGTCGAGCACCTCGCGCATCTGCAATGCGTAGTCTTCCCAGTCGGTGGCCAATCGCAACAGTCCGCCGTCGGCCAGTGCCCTGGCCGCCGCATCCCCGAATCCCGGACGGATCAGCCGACGCTTGGTGTGGCGCTTCTTGTGCCACGGGTCGGAGAAGAAGATCCAGATCTCTGTGGCCGAGCCCTCCGGGAGATAGGTGGAGAGCACCTCGGGCGCGTTGGCCTCGATCAGCCGCAGATTGCGGACACCGGCCTTATCGGCGTCGAGCATGGTGCGTGCGAGCCCGGCGCGGAACACCTCGACCGCGAGGAAGTCATCATTCGGTCGCGATGCGGCGGCCGAGACGATGGCGTGCCCCTGGCCCGAGCCGATCTCGACGATCAGCGGCGCTTGCCGCCCGTACTCGGCCGCCGGGTCGAGCCGCGCGTCGGGGTGAACGCTCGTGACCGCCACCGCACGGGGAACGTCGAGCAGATAGTGCGGCGCGAGCTCGTCGAAGGCGCGGTCCTGCGCCTCAGACATCCTCCCGCTCCGACGCACGAAAGAGACCGGTTCTTCGCGAAAGGTGCGGGGCTCAGGCATACCTCAAGCGTATCCGCCCGGTTCCGTCACGAAATCGATGAGCTCCTCGACCCGACCCAGCAGTGCCGGTTCGAGGTCACGGTAGCTGCGCACCTTGCTCAGAATGAACTGCCATGCCCGGCCGGTGTCGCCCGGTTCTTCGTGCGGCCAGCCGAATGCCCGGCAGATGCCGGTCTTCCAGTCGGTTCCGCGCGCAATCTCGGGCCAGCGGGCGATGCCCAGCGTCTTCGGCGTGACGCACTGCCACACGTCGATGAACGGGTGCCCCACGATACGCACGTGCGCGCCATGCGGGCCGCGCATCACCGCCTCGGCGAGGCGGGTTTCTTTCGAGCCGGGGACGAGGTGGTCGAGCAGCACGCCGTAGCGGCGCGTCGCGCTGGGCGGTTCGGCGGTCAGCAGCTCGCCGAGCAAGTCGGCGCCCTGCAGAAACTCGACGACGACGCCCTCTGCTCGCAAGTCGGCGCCCCACACCTTCTCGACCAGTTCGGCGTCGTGCTTGCCCTCGACGAGGATGCGGCTGGGACGTGCCACGCGCGCACGCTGGTCGGCTACCGCGAACGAGCCGGATGCGGTGCGCTTGGTGCCGTGCTTTTTGAGGGCGGGAGGGGTCAGTCGCACAGGTTTGCCGTCGATAAGGAATCCGCCGCCGAGTGGGAACAGGCGCTTTCGCCCCTTGTAGTCTTCGAGCTCGACATTGCCCGCCTGCACACGGGTGACCGCGCCGCAGTAGCCGTCATCGGCGACTTCGACGACCAGGTCGAGTTCAGCGGCGATGTCGGGCACCTTCTGCGCGCCACGCTCGCGCCAGCCGGCCGCCAGCACGTCCGTGCCGTACCTGTCTTCCATGCCTTCCAGGGTATGTGTCGTGAGCGACGTTCTCTGCCGCGACACAGACAGTTTCATTAGTGTCGCTTTCATCGGTCTCAGCGAGTGAATAGACTCGATGCGCATGGGGGCTCCGCGCCCCCGCTGAGGGGAGCACGATGCGGACTCGTACCACGGTCATGCTGGGGGTGCTCGCGGCGATGATCGTACCGGGCATACTCGGCGGCACGGCGGCCGCTACGCCTCCGGTCGAGTTGAGCTCGGACTACGTGACCGACGACGCGGGCGTCCTTAGCAGCAGTGAGCTCGCAGCGGCGAATGCTCGTCTCGACGAGCTCGCAGCTGGCGACAATGGCGACCTGTACGTCGTGCTCGTCGATGAGTTCACCAATCCTTCCGGCAGCACCCAGTGGGCGGATGAGACCGCCGTGAGCAACGGTCTCGGCGCCGATCAGTATCTGATCGCCGTCGCCGTGGAGGCCGGGCAGTACTCGATCTCGGCGGATGAAGCCGGGCCGCTCGGCGATGGTGAGATCGATCATGTGCTGCAGGCCATGGAAGACGGGCTCAAAGCCAGCGACTGGGACGGGGCGATCATCGCCGCGGCCGATGCCTTTCCCGGCCAGCCCGGTGCGGCAGGCGGCGGTCTCGGCGGCATCCTGTGGATCTTGATCCCGTTGGCCTGCGTGATCGTCGCGATCGTGTTCATCGTGCGCGCCGTGCGCGGGCGCAAGAAGCGCCGTGAGGGCACGCGTTCCGTTCCCAACCCGAACGACCCGTACGCATCGGTGAGCGACGACGACCTGGCGACACAGGCCGGCGGTGCGCTCGTCGAAGCCGACGACGCCATCACGTCGAGTCGCCAAGAGGTCGGTTTCGCGATCGCCCAGTACGGCGAAGATTCCACCGCGACCTTCACCGAGGCCGTCGATGCGGCAGCGCAGAAGGTCAGCGAGGCGTTCGCGCTGAAGCAGAAGATCGACGACGAGGTGCCCGACACCGATCAGCAGCGTCGAGCCTGGCACATCCAGATCATCGAGCTGTGCGACGAGGCAGATGACCTGCTCGATGACAACGTCGAAGCCTTCGAACAGCTGCGCGCGCTCGAAGCAGAAGCTCCCGAAGCCCTTCAGCGGCTCAAGACTCGCCGTGCCGCAGCCGCGACTACCCTCGCCGCCGCACCGGCTGCGCTGGAGAAGCTCAGCCAGACGTACGACGCAGCAGCGCTCGCGCCCGTCACTGAGAATGTGGCACAGGCCCAGCAGCGCCTCTCGCTGGCCGACACCGAGATCGCCGATGCTGATGCCCTGATCGCCGAGGACAACCGCGGCGAAGCGGCATTCGCGATTCGCACCGCAGAAGAGGCTGTCGCGCAGAGTGAGCAGCTCACAGCGGCGGTCGCGAACCACGGCACGCACCTCGCGTCTCTCGAAGAGCAGGCCCAGGCGCTGATCACCGATCTCGAGGCCGACATCGCCGCGGCCTCCGCTCTGCCACAGGCTGCGGCGCAGCTCGCCCCGGTCATCGCCCGCACCCGCAGCAACATCGACACCGCACGCACGCAGTTGCAGGGCGCGGGCCGAAACCCGCAGCAGATCCTGGACGGTCTGGATGCTGCCAACACCCACATCGACGAGATCGTCGGCAGCGCTCGCGACGCGGCCGCACAGCAGCAGCGAACTCAGCGGGCGCTGGAGCAGCGTCTGATCCAGGCGCAGGCGCAGATCTCGGCCGCAAACGACTTCATCATGACGCGCCGCGGCGCGATCGGCGCCCAGGCGCGAACCCGTCTCGCCGAAGCAAACGCCGCCTACGCCGAGGCGATATCCCTCCAGGCCAGCGATCCCACCCAGGCGACCGAACGCGCCTCGCGCGCGTACAACCTCGCGAATCAGGCGCTCTCGGCCGCGAACTCCGAGGTCTCGTCGTTCAACGCCGGCGGCTGGGGCGGCGGTGGCTGGAGCAGCAGCGGCTGGGGCAGCACCAACCGCAGCAGCGGCAGCGGGCTCGGCGGAGACATCCTCGGCGGCATCCTCGGCGGCCTGTTCAGCGGCGGTGGAGGAGGCAGCAGCGGGTGGAGCTCGAGCAGCAGCCGGCGTCGCAGCAGCCGCAGCAGCAGTCGCGCTTCCAGCTTCGGCAGCTCACGCCGCAGCAGTTCACGCTCGCGCAGCAGTTCGCGCGGACGCAGCTCCAGAGGAAGGCGCTTCTGATATCGCTCCCCTGTTCACCAGACGTAACCGATCCAGACCGACTCCGTTCCCATCGAAAGGAAACAGCATGACCAAGCAGTCCATCTTCGGGCGCATCTCAACGCTCGTGAAAGCCAACATCAACGCGCTCATCGACTCTGCCGAGGACCCGCAGAAGATGATCGACCAGCTCGTGCGCGACTACACCAACAACGTCGCTGACGCTGAGGCGGCGATCGCCGAGACGATCGGCAACCTGCGCCTGCTCGAGCGCGACCACGAAGAAGACGTCCAGGCGGCGAAGAACTGGGGCAACAAGGCTCTCGCCGCGAGCCGCAAGGCTGATGAGCTGCGTGGCACCGGTGAGACCGCCGATGCCGACAAGTTCGACAGCCTCGCCAAGATCGCGCTGCAGCGCCAGATCAGCGCTGAGCGCGAGGCACAGGGAGCCGAGCCCACCATCGCCGCGCAGACCGAGGTCGTCGACAAGCTCAAGAGCGGCCTGAACGGCATGAAGGAGAAGCTCGTCGAGCTGAAGAACAAGCGCAGCGAGCTGATCGCCCGCGCCAAGGTCGCCGAGGCGCAGACGAAGGTGCAAGACGCTGTCTCGTCGATCAACGTGCTCGATCCGACCAGCGAGCTGGGTCGCTTCGAGGACAAGGTTCGCCGTCAGGAGGCCCTTGCTCAGGGCAAGATCGAGCTGGCCGCGTCCAGCCTCGACGCCCAGTTTGAGAGCCTGGAAGACCTCGGCGAGCTCACCGAGGTCGAGGCACGTCTGGCCGAGCTCAAGTCGGGTTCGCCCGCACAGTCGCAGCTCGAGTCCTGAGCTGTCGGATGCCCCGGACCTTGGCGCCCGGGGCATCCCGTTCATGTCTGGAGGTCTTTGTGGCCCGTTTTCTCGTCGTCCCTCAGTGGCAGGGTTCGCCCTCGGCGCGCGCGATGTTGCTCATCGACGGAGCATCCGCCATCGCCGGCGATCTTCCTCGCGCCGCCACCAGCATGCTCGATGCGCCCGTCGAAGCCGGCGATTCTCTCGGCACGGGCGTTCGCCGCGTGAGCTCGCTGCAGCAGGTGCGCTCGCTCGTGGCGAAGGAGATGTCGCCTGAGACGATCGTGATCGGCGGCGACTGCAGCGTGAGCGTCGCCGCTCTCGACGCGATCGACCGTGACGATCTCGCCGTCGTGTGGTGCGATGCGCACCCCGATCTGCACACCCCCGAATCCTCCCCCTCCGGAGCCTTCTCCGGTATGGCACTGCGTGCGATTCTCGGCGAGGGCGAGCCGCAGCTCGTACTCTCGCCGCCCGTCAGTCGCGCGCGCACCGTCGTCGTCGGTGCGCGCGCCATCGACGATGACGAGAACGATGCCTTGGCCGGGCTCACCCGGCTCGGCGTCGATGATCTCGCTGACGTGAATGCGCTCGCCGACGCGGTCGCCGCCACCGGCGCTCGCCGCGTGTGGGTGCACATCGACGTCGATGTGCTCGACCCGGCGGAGCTGTCTGCCGTCTCCGAGGCCGCCCCGTTCGGCACGACCGCGGCAGCACTCAGCGCCGCGGTGCGAGCTCTTCGAGAGCGCGTCCCTCTCGCCGGGGCGACCATCGCCGGTTTTGCCCCGCGTTCGCCCATCGACGCTGTCGACGACCTCGGTACGATTCTGCGCCTCGTGGCGGCGGTCGCATGAGCGACGACTGGCACCCGGCGGCCGAGGCCGCCCTCGCACGCGGACGGCGATTCGACCGCCGCATCCCCTCGTTCCTCCTGCGCTCGCCGATCAGCCGCCTCGGCTACGCCTGGGCGACGACCGTGGGCTGGGTGTGGGGTTCACTGTGGAGCACCGGACCGATCGAGCGTCGTGCAGGCATGTGGGTCTTCCGGGGGATGCCTCGTTGGACGTTCCGTCGCGGCGGAGTCTGCGTCGGCGGATGCTTCCTCACCGGCGATGCCCGGCCAACCGCCGCCGTGCTGCGCCATGAGGCCGTGCACAAGGCGCAGTGGCTGCGCTACGGCTTCTTGATGCCGCTGCTCTATCTCTTCGCCGGCAACGACCCGCTCCGCAACCGGTTCGAGATCGAAGCGGGGCTTCAGGACGGCAACTACGTCAGTGCGAGCTCCGGAGGAGCCCGAAGCGCTCGGGGGCGTGGATAGTCTCGGCCGAGACACCGAGGGTACCCGTTAGGTGCTCGACGATGTCGGCTGTTCCCAGGTATCCGCCGAACAGCACGACGTTGGTGCTCGTCTCGCCACCGAACAGCATCTCGTCGGCCCAGGCGCAGGTCGCACGCGACAGCGCTGAGCCGCTCGTGCAGGCGCGGCCGCTGCCAGGTTCACCCGAACGGACAGAGCGCGCGAGCCAGGTGACAGTCATGCGAGCGGGAGCCGTGATCACGCCGATATCGGCGGCATCAGGCACCTCGATGAAGATCCGCCCCGAGGCGCACAGCGGAAGCGTCGCCAGGAAGAGTTCGAGCTCCACGAGCGAGTGCTCGTCAGCTGTCACCAGATAGTGCGCACTCTGGCGTGCCGCGCGGCGCTGTGCGCGCGTGCTGCGAACTCGGCTCGACGTCGTCATGATGTTTCCATCGTAGCACCGAAGAAGGGTTGCCTTACCTTTATGGCTCAACTTCCTCGACGAGAGCGTCGCGCAGGGCCGTGAGCTCCTCCTCGGTCAGACCGTGCGCCAGCAGATACTCGGCAGCCGAACCCCACCGCTCATCGACCTCGCGCAGGATCCCCCGCATGACATCGGCTGGCGACTGGGTGGCCAGCGCGAGCGCATGGCGCGCTTCCGGATGCTGCGACTGAAGAAAGGCCATGATCCGGCGGTTGCGTTCTTCGGGCAGCTGCGATTCAGTGAGCGCGTAATCGGCGATGACCTCTTCGCGATCCGCACCGACAGCAGCCAGCGCCAGGGCGATCGTGATTCCCGTGCGGTCTTTGCCGACCGTGCAGTGCACGAGCGTTGACTCGCTCGTCGCGATGATGCGGACGGCCTCGACCAGACGCTCACCCGATTCGGTGATGAGCTGACGGTACATGTCCTCCAGGCCAAGGTCCTCGGTGAAGAACGAGGTGACCGATCCGAGAAAAAGCGGCAGGTGCGTCGTCTCGATCCGTCTGGTCGCCGAGGGATCCGCCGCGACCTCCTGATCGTCGCGCAGGTCGACGATATGCGAGACCCGCCGCTCGAGCTCCGCGACGCCCGCAGGCGTGGCATCGGCGAGTCCTCCCGATCTCACGAGTCGACCGGAGCGGATGCGCCCACTGCCCGCAGCGATGCCCCCGACGTCGCGAACATTGAAGACGCCGTCGACGGCGATCACCGTCACGCCGACACCGCGGCCCCGCGAGGCTTCACGGGGTAGCGACCGGCAACGACGATGCGGTTGAAGGCGTTGATCGATACGCAGGCCCAGCTCAGCGCCGCGTACTCCTTCTCGGTGAAGACGCTGCCCACGCGGTTGTACACCTCGTCCGAGACGCCGCCCTCGCTGATGAACGTGAACGCCTCGGCCAACTCCAGCGCCGCACGCTCACGATCGGAGAACACACCGCTCTCCCGCCAGGTCGGAATCTGGGTGAGTGTGTCGGTGTCGATCCCGGCCTCGGAGGCCCGATCGACATGGATACGCGTGCAATAGGCGCAGCCGTTCAGCTGCGAACAGTGGATCATGACGATCTCTTTGAGCCGATCATCGATGCCGTTCGCGGCGCAGATCTCGCCCACCGTCTTCGAGAAGGCTTCCAACGCCTGATACGCGCTCGGTTCCGTCTTCGAAAGGTGCACTCGTCTCTCACTCATGCCTCCAGCTTAGGCTTGTTCAAGTATCACTGACCTGAATGCAAAACGCACATAATATAGTCGATTGTTTGCACTCTTAGATAAGAACTAGGGGTAAGAAGCATGTCATTCTGCTCCCCAGTTTCACTCACGTGCGCGAAGCGGAGCAGAATATGGTCGTGACGACTGACAGCAGCGAGTTCCGTTACCTCCCGGGCCAGGCCGAGGCCCTCTCCGTCCCGCTCCCGAATGCCTCGCGGGTGGCGGTCGCCCTTCCCGACGGGCGCGAGCTCAGCGCCCTGCGCTACGGAGACGGGCAACCGACTGTCACGCTCCTGCACGGCGCCGGGTTGAACGCTCACACGTGGGACACAACCGCCCTGCTGCTGCAGCAGCCGGTACTGGCCATCGATCTCGCGGGGCACGGCGATTCAAGCTGGCGTGACGACGCCGACTACACCGCTCGCACCCTCGCCGCAGACATCATCTATGCGCTGGAGCAGTGGAGCACCCAGCCGCAGATCCTGGTCGGACAATCCCTCGGCGGCCTCACCGCCGCTGCCGTGGCATCCGCTCGTCCCGACCTCGTCCGTGAGCTCGTCACGGTCGACATCACCCCCGGCATCGACACCAGCGTCGGCCCTGCCGCGCTGCGTGCCTTCTACGCCGGCCCCACCGACTTCGCCTCGCGCGACGAGATGGTCGATCGTGCGATCGCCGCCGGTTTCGGCGGATCACGTTCAGACACGGAGCGTGGCGTGTTCTTCAACACTCGCATCCGTCCCGACGGGCGCGTGGAATGGAAACACCACTTCGCACGCCTGGCGGCGCAGGTGTTCGCCGAGCCCGACGCCGGCGCCCCCGCGACCGGCGCCGTCCTGCAGGAGACCGGCTGGGACGACCTTCGCGGCGTCACAGCGCCGGTGACCCTCGTTCGCGCGACAGGCGGATTCGTGAGCGAAGCCGACGGCACCGAACTGCAGCGGCACCTGCCGACCGCACAGGTGATCGCCGTCGAAGCCACCCACAACGTGCAGGAGACAGCACCCGGTGCCCTCGCCGACATCATCCGCGCGCGTGTGACGTCGCGCGCCTGACACTCCTGGCTCACCCTAGACTCGACCCGAACCGGCACACAGCAGTCGCCGCCCCGAGAGGATCCACCCACCTATGTTCCGACGCACCAGACGCCTCGCCGTCCTATCTGCGCTCGCCGCGACCGCTATCGCCCTCAGCGCCTGCGCCGGGTCGCCCGAGCCCGTGAAGACGTCGACGGGTGCACCTGACCCTGACGCCACGCTCACGGTCGGGCTCGTGCTCGAGCCGAGCAACCTCGACATCCGTCACACCAGCGGTGCCGCACTCGAACAGGTGCTCATCGACAACATCTACGAGGGCCTCGTCACACGCACGCAGGACAACACGATCGAGCCGCGTCTGGCGTCTGACTACGAGATCTCCCCCGACGGGCTCACGTACACGTTCACGCTGAATGAGGGCGTCGTCTTCCACGACGGTTCGGCGCTCACCTCCGCCGACGTCGTCGAATCCTATGAGCAGGTGCGTACGGATGAGACCCTGCAAGGATTCGCCGAGTTCGCAGGTGTCGCCGAGATCACCGCGCCGGATGAGGCATCCGTCGTCATCACGTTGACCGAGCCGAACCAGAACTTCCTGTTCACGCTGACCGGCCCCGCCGGTCTCGTCTTCAAGGCCGGTGACGAAACCGATCTGCAGACTGCAGAGAACGGGACCGGCCCCTTCACGCTGGAGAACTGGACCAAGGGCAGCACGATCACCTTCGCGCGCTTCGCCGACTACTGGGGCGAAGCGGCCGGCGTCGCCGAGGTCGTCTTCGAATACATCCCCGACTTCACCGCCGGGCTCAACGCCGCACTCGACGGCAGCCTCGATGTGCTCACCGCCGTCGACCCGAACCTCGCCCCTGAGCTCGAAGCATCCGGCGAGTTCCTGCTGACCGAGGGACGCACGACAGATAAGGCCACGCTCGCGTTCAACAATGCCCAGGCCCCGCTCGACGACGTGCGCGTGCGCGAGGCGCTGCGCCTGGCCATCGACCACGACGCGCTCATCGAGGCGACCGGCGCCGGCGAGACGCTGTACGGGCCGATCCCCGAGCTGGATCCCGGCCACGAAGACCTCTCCGATGTCGCCGGGTACGACCCCGCACGCGCCAAGGAGCTTCTCGCCGAGGCCGGCGCAGAAGATCTGGAACTGACCCTCACGATCCCCTCGTTCTACGGCACGACCGTGCCGCAGGTGCTGATCTCAGACTTCGCCGAGGTCGGGGTCACACTCGATGTCGAACCCGTGGAATTCGCCACCTGGCTTGAAGACGTCTACACCAACAAGGACTTCGAGCTCAGCTACGTGCTGCACGTCGAACCGCGCGACTTCGGCAACTTCGCCAACCCCGACTACTACTTCGGATACGACAACCCCGAGGTGCAGCGGCTGTACGCCGAGGCACTCACGGAGATCGATGAGGACGCCTCGGCCGAGCTGCTGGCCGAGGCCGCGCGCCTCGTCTCCGAAGACCATGCCGTCGACTGGCTGTACAACGGCGTGACCATAACCGCGCTGCTTCCGACCGTTTCCGGTTTCCCGGTGGATTCGATCAACTCGCGCATCGATCTCGCAGGCGTCACGGTCGCCGGAGAATAGCGTCGGGTGATCCGCTACGCGCTCACACGGGGCGCCCTGCTCATAGCGGGGCTCCTCGTGGCCAGCGTGCTCATCTTCCTCACGCTGCGGGTCTTCCCCGGTGACGTCGCACAGCTGATCGCGGGGACGCAGGCCTCCCCCGCCCAGGTCGAGGCGCTGCGCGAAGCACTCGGCCTCAATCGTCCGCTGATGGTGCAGTACGGCGACTGGGTCGGCGGCGTTCTCACGGGCGACCTGGGAACCTCGCAGCTCAGCGGAGCCTCCGTCAGCGCCGAGCTCGCCGAGAAGGCTCAGGTCACGGTTCCGCTCGGGCTCATGGCACTCGTGATCGCTCTGCTGATCGCCGTCCCCTTCGGCATTCTGTCCGCCGTGCTGCGTGGCCGCGCCGGCGGCACAGCGCTCAACGTCACCGCGCAGACGCTCGCGGCCGTGCCGGTGATCTGGGCCGGC
>NZ_JAJUFV010000028.1 GCF_029263575.1 Microbacterium sp.
GAGCCAGAGTACGCTCTCGTCGTCGTGGTGGTTCGTGGGTTCTTCGAGCAGCAGCAGATCGTGCTTCTGCAGCAGAAGCTTCGCGAGAGCAACACGACGCTTCTCACCACCCGACAGCGGGGCGATCGCGGCGTCTCCCGGCGGGGTGCGGAGAGCATCCATCGCCTGTTCAAGCTGCGAGTCGAGGTCCCAGCCGTCAGCTGCGTCGATCTCTTCCTGCAGGACGCCCATCTCGGCGAGCAGACTGTCGAAATCGGCGTCAGGGTCGGCCATGAGCGCCGAGATCTCGTTGAATCGATCGACCTTCGCCTTGATCGCGACACCTTCTTGGATGTTCTCCAGAACCGTCTTGGTCTCGTCGAGCTCAGGCTCCTGCATCAGGATGCCGACGCTGTACCCGGGCGTCAGCTTCGCTTCGCCGTTAGAGGGCTGGTCGAGTCCGGCCATGATCTTGAGGATCGTCGACTTACCGGCACCGTTGGGCCCGACCATGCCGATCTTCGCTCCTGGAAGGAACGACATCGTCACGTCGTCGAGGATCAGCTTCTCGCCCACTGCCTTGCGTGCTCGAACCATCGAGTAGATGTACTCAGCCACCGAAAACCGCTCCTTATTTATGCGCCGAAGATCGACAATCCAGCCTACCGGCTCTTGCTCACCAATCGATCGGCTCTGTGTTGCCGATCAGGCAGCGCCCTTCGGGCAGCTGATCCATGACGGCGGTGACCGGATCGCCTGTCGATGGCCCCACCTGCCCGATCAAACAGTGATCCTCGCCCCAGCTCACCGAAAACTGCAGACTCTCTGCGGGGTTGCCGACGGTTGAGTGGTCCTTCGTCACCTGCATGTCAGCACGATCGAATCCAGCAGCGATGAGCGCGTCGATGTAGGCACGCGATGAACCTTTGGCCTCTGACGCCCAGACCTGCTGCGTGACAGCGGTGAACAGCGGCAGGTTGTCTTCAGCTGTACCGTCTGCGTGATAGGACGGCTCCACCGGAGTCGGACTCGCCACTGGCGTCTGATCAGAGCTCGGGGAGGGTTCCGGCGTTGGACCGGATTCGGGAGCACAGCCGACGATCATTGTCGCTATGGCGGCGGTTGCCGCCGCCATGAGCACAGCGCGTTCGCGGATGGATGCGGGGCGACGAGTCACACAGCAATCCTACGTGTGCTCGCCGCCCTTTCCCTCGCCCTATCGCGCACCGAACCGCCCCAGCCAACGTCGATGTCGCCGAAACATCAGATGCTCGCCGTCCATACGTCCGAGGAGCCGACCGCATCCGATGCTTCATCCGCTACTGTGTCCGTGTCACCGACGATGTCGCTCGCATCGTCCGGCACATCGACCTCGGCGGTGTCATTCGATGCGAACGCCGCTGCGTTGATCTCCGCCCCCTGCCCGGCTGGAAGCCTGTTCGCTTTGATGAAGGCGCTCGCGCCCCACCGAAGGTCGTGCCCGATGGCTTCTGCATCTATATCGGCGCTCATCCCCTTGCGATCGCCGCTCTCCCACTCGCGCAACTTCAGTCGCCCGGTCACGATCACCCCCTCGCCCTGGCGAAGCGACGCCTTCGCGTGATCGGCGAGCTGCCGAAACGCCGACACGTTGTACCAATTCGTGCCGGTCTCCACCCACTGCTGCGTCTGGTTATCGAATCGCCGCTGCGGGCTGGCAACACGAAACTTCACGATCGGCACCCCACCCGCCGTCTCGCTGCGATTCGGATCCCCGCCAACACGTCCCAAGATCGTCACGGTGTCACTCATCTGTCTCTCCTTGTCTGAGCCGGGACCTGCCCGGATGACAACAGCGTGCACGTCGAGCGGGACATTCCGCGGACGCAATCGCGTCTGCTGTGGAGAACTGCGCGAACTCGGCACTCGGTGCAGAGCACATGGCTCGGCCTGAAGGAGTAAATGTCCGAGGTCGCTCATATGTTCGATTCAGAAGGAGATGACGATGCTCGACACACAGACCACATTGCCCGCACTCGCCTACGCACGACCGCAACTCAGCTCTGCACGCGAGCGACTCGTCCGCGCGGCCGAGCGTCTCTGGCGCGTCGAAGACCCCTCAGGACGCGTCATCGGCCATCTGCGGATCGTGGTCGATCCGCTCGGCCTGCGTTACCGCGCCGAACGCCTGCACCTCACCACGGGAATCTTCCGCCTCGTGGGCGAGTTCTGGCGTGCAGACGATGCTGTGCAGTCGCTGCGTAATGGCTAGAGCTGTAGTGCCCCCGGCAGGATTCGAACCTGCGACCGACGGATTAGAAAGCCGTTGCTCTTCCACTGAGCTACGAAGGCAGACACCTCTAGATTAGCGCCAACAGGCCAATGTCTGCCGCCTCATTAGGATGATCACATGGCATCTGCATCAGAGAACGACCGTCTCGTCTGGATCGACTGCGAGATGACCGGCCTCGATCTCGCACACGATGAGCTCGTCGAGATCGCTGTCGTCATCACCGACTTCGAGCTCCGCGTCCTCGACCCAGGTTTCCAGATCGTCATCAAGCCCAACGATTCCGCGATGGCGAACATGAACGATTTTGTCACCGCGATGCACACGTCATCGGGGCTCATCGAAGAGATTCCGCACGGTGTTTCGCTGGCCGACGCGCAAGAGCAGACGCTTGAGTACATCAAGAAGTTCGTACCGCTGGAGCGCAAAGCGCCCCTGGCCGGAAACACCATCGGAACAGACCGCATGTTTCTCGCGAAGTACATGCCCGCGATTGACCAGTGGCTGCACTATCGCAATGTCGATGTGTCGAGCGTCAAAGAGCTCTCTCGACGCTGGTTCCCGCGTGTGTTCTTCCAGGCACCGCCAAAAGATGGCGGCCATCGCGCTCTCGCCGACATCCTCGAGTCGATCCGTGAACTGCGCTACTACCGCGAAGCGGTTTTTGTCAGCGAGCCCGGGCCCACCACAGACGAAGCACGCGCGCTCTCGGAACGCGTCGTTTCGTCGTTCACGCCCGACGTGTAATAGACTTTTCGAGTTGCCTGCTGACGCGGGCGCATGGTGGCTGTAGCTCAGTTGGTAGAGCACCGCGTTGTGGTCGCGGGGGTCGCGGGTTCAAGCCCCGTCAGCCACCCCAAATGGGAGAGGTTCAAACCCTCGACAAGAGTCACCACTCTTTGTCCGGGTTGAACCTCTCCCTTCTTTTTCGCTTCAGCCGCCCAGTTCAACGCGTTCATCTGCTCCTCCGTGTCGCAGAGTGAACCGAAGGGCCGCTCGTACTCGACCCGCACATCCCCGTCTTCCTCGATGAAGATCCGATGGAAAAACGCCTGGTTACACAGCCGTCGGTTTGCCTCATCAGCGCGCTGGTACACACTCACGATGTTGGCGAGCAGCCCGAGCGAATCATCGAGGTTCGCCCGTGCTGACGCATACTCGTCATGGTGCGCTTCGAGCCGGTGTTCAATGTCACCGATCTGGTTCGCGATGCGATCCTGCTCCTGCTTCAACAGGTCGATCGGTACCGCCCCCGCGTAGTGGGCTTGCAACAGTTTCATTCGCTCGTCGTCGAGACGGTCGCGCTCGCTCGTCAGCCGCGAAGCTGCCACCAGAGATTGTTGCGGAGCTTGTCAAGCGGATGGTGACAAACCCAACATTGTTTGAAGAGGAATCACTTGCTGAACTCACAGCACCCAAGTAGCTGGTGAGCCACAGAGAGGAGCTCCGAGCACGACTTGATCTAGGTCAAGGCTGAGGCTCTGTCAACACAATAGTCTGGGCCGTGAAGGCCAGGAACCTCCTGGTCGATCCCCGTTTCGGGGTGAAGCGAAAGGACTCATCATGGCGAACGCTACTGACACCACCCACACTCTGCTGCGCGCCGAGGGTTTCTCGTGCCCGTCGTGCGTGACCAAGATCGAGAAGCAGGTCGGCAAGCTCGATGGCGTCGAGAACGTGACGGTGCACTTCGCCTCGGGTCGCGTTGAGATCGACCACGATGAGACAAGAAGTTCCGTCGACGATCTCATTGCTGCTGTCGATAAGGCCGGTTATAAGTCGAAGGCCTCCGCGTTCTAGCCAAACGGCTCATAACGCACTAAGTTCACCAATTCGAAAGGCGGCACATTCGTGAACGAGTTCCGTAAGTGGCGGTATGGCAACTGGTTCATTCCCGTTGTCTCGGGCCTCCTCATTCTCGTGTCGTTCGGCGTCGAAAAGCTCTTCGGCGGCAGCTGGAACGTCACGGTCGGTCCGCAATGGTGGATCGACGCTGGCGAACACGCCCACGGTTCTGGTCATGTGTTTACCCTTGCGAACGCGTTCATGCTCGCCGCAGCAATTGTCGCGGGGTACGGAATCGTCGTGAAGGCCGTCCGGGCACTGCTCGTAAAGTTCATCAGTATCGACCTGCTCGTATCGATTGCAGCGATCGGCGCGACACTCATCGGCAACTTCTGGGAAGCTGCCGCCGTGACGTTCCTCTTCGCGATCGGTCACGCACTCGAAGCCGGCACGATGAACAAGACCCGTGCAGCGCTCGCTGAGTTGGTCGCGGTGGCCCCCGACGTTGCAGTCGTGATGCGCGACGGTGAGCAGGTCGAGATCGCCGCACATCAGGTGCGCATGGGCGAGATCGTGCTCGTAAAGAACGGAGCGAAAGTTCCCGTCGACGGGCAGGTCGTGTCAGGCACCGGAGCGATCGACGAGGCATCGATCACGGGTGAGTCGATCCCTGTCGAAAAGACGAAGTCAGATCACGTGTTTGCGGGCACGATCTCGCGGGGCGGATTCCTACAGGTCATGGCGACCGGCATCGGAGCCGACACGACGCTCGCGCGCATCATTCACCGTGTCGAAGAAGCGCAGGATGCGAAAGCGAAAACGCAGGCATTCATCGACCGATTCTCGAAGTGGTACACGCCCGCGGTGATGGTACTCGCGCTTGCGGCGGGCCTCATCTCTGGTGACGTAGTGCTCGGCCTCACGTTGCTCGTGATCGGTTGCCCGGGCGCGCTCGTCATCTCGATTCCCGTGGCGATCGTAGCGGGAATCGGCCGCTCGGCCCGCAACGGGATTCTCATCAAGGGCGGCGAGTACCTCGAAACCTCGGCCAAGATCTCGGCCGTCGCAGTCGATAAGACGGGAACTCTCACCGAGGGCCGCCCGGTACTCACCGACATCGTTGTGCTCAATCCTGAAGCGGATCGGCGCGAGGTGCTTCGCTGGGCAGCCGCCGCAGAAGCAGGGTCCGAGCACCCACTTGCCCGCCCGATCCTCGACACCGCACGAGAAGAAGGAGTGGCCCCCGAGGGCCTTCCGGGATCGGTCACACCGGTCGTGGGCAAGGGGATCGTGGCCGACGCTCACGGCCAGCGGGTACTCATCGGTAACGTGCCGCTGCTCGAACAGTACGGGATCGTGAACGACGCGGGGGCGGCTGTGGCTGCGAACAAACTGGCAGCGGCAGGCAAGACCCCCATGATTGTCGCGGTCGATGAGAGCGTGCTTGGCGTAATCGGTGTCGCAGATACGATCCGCGAGGATGCCCCCGAGATGATCAGGCGCTTGCACGCTAGCGGGGTGCAGAAGGTGGTGATGCTCACCGGAGATACGCGCCTTGTCGCCGAAGCCATCGGTGAGGCGGTCGGTATCGATGAGATCCATGCTTCGTTGCTACCCGAGGACAAGCTCGACGCTGTCGCGCGGTTGCAGCGCGAGGGGCACACGGTCGCGATGGTGGGCGACGGCGTGAACGACGCCCCGGCCCTCGCGACCGCCGACATTGGTGTTGCCATGGGTGCAGCGGGCTCAGCGGTGGCCGTGGAGACGGCAGACATTGCCCTGATGGGCGACAACCTCTTGAAACTGCCCGAAGCAATCAGCCTCGCCAAACGCACTGTGAACGTCATGCGCCAGAACATCTGGATCGCGCTCATCACCGTTGTCGTGCTGCTCGTCGGGGTCTTCGCAGGGGGTGTCACGATGGCTATCGGCATGCTCGTGCACGAGGGATCGGTGCTCATCGTAATCCTCAACGCGATGCGCCTGCTGCGCAACACCCAAGGAGCCACTGCGTTGTCGAGGAGTGAACGCGCCCGAGCCGCACATGAAACAGGCCGTCCGGTCGAACCAGCCACGGCCCAGAGTCCATCCGAACTTCCATCTTAAGAAAGGACCACACACATGAGTGAGAACCAGTTCAGCGTCGGCGAGAAGGCGACGCACTTCATCATCGACGAGGTCGCGAAAGCAAACACGAATTTTCGTCAGGTGCTCTGGACGGGAAAGCATTCCCAACTCGTTGCGATGACGATTCCGGTGGGCGGGGAGATCGGCGACGAGGTGCATGACACCACCGACCAGTTGCTGAGTTTTGTGTCGGGCAGCGGAGAGGCCGACCTTGACGGCGAGACGCACACCGTTGATGCTGGCGACCTGTGCGCTGTCCCGGCCGGTACTCGCCACAACTTCCGCAACACTGGCGATGAGCCTTTGGTGCTCTACACCGTCTATTCACCTCCGGAGCACGCAATCGACGCGGAGCATGCCACGAAGGAACTCGCTGATGCGGCAGAGGCTTCGGGTGAAGACGCTCCACCACAGGCAACCACGTAAGTGTCACTCACCTGGAGAATGAGGAGAAGTCAATAATGTCGAAAGCGCTGGTCTTCGCCGCCTATGGCGGCCCCGAGACGCAGGAACTCGTTGAACGCCCCGCTCCGGCGCCTGGGCCTGGAGAGCTCGCGATCGAAGTGAAAGCGGCCGGGGTGAACCCTGCTGACTGGAAGATCCGTGCGGGGCAGATGGGCTCCCACTGGCCGCTTCCCGCACCGATGGGCCGAGAGGCCTCCGGTGTCGTCACCGCCGTAGGCGCAGAGGTCGAGAACTTCGCTGTCGGTGACATGGTGCTTGGCCTCGCGGCCAAAGGACAGGGAACGTTCGCGAAGCACACGGTGTTGGATGCGGCACAAACCGTCCAGAAGCCCGAAGAGCTTTCCTTTGCTGACGCTGCAGCACTGCCTGTCGCAGGGGCGACTGCGTATGACGTGACGCATCAGATCGAGCTGGAACCTGGTCAGACAATGCTGATTCTTGGCGCCGGAGGTGGGGTCGGGCTGATGGCGGCGCAGATCGGCAATGTGCACAAGTTCACGGTCATCGGTGTGGCCAGTGCAGCGAAGCAGGAACTGGTGGAGTCGACCGGTGCGACGTTCGTTGCCTCCGGGGAGGGTGCGGCTGACCGGGTGCGTGCCATCGCGCCGGAGGGTGTTGATGTGCTCATCGACCTGGTCGGTGGGCAGGCGCTTCGTGATCTCGCGGTCGTCGCCAAAAACCCGAGCGTCATCATCAGTACCGCAGACCCGACCACCGTGCAGCAACTCGGTGGCGTAGCGGTCGTGCGCACGCGTGAAGGGCTCGAGAAGATCACCGGCGTCGCCCAGTACGGTCTCGTCGACCCGCAGGTGACGGACCGGTACAGTCTCGATCGGGCTGCGGAGGCCGTCGCCATGGTGGAGGCTGGGCACACTGCCGGCAAAGTGATCATCGAACCATGACCCAGCGGCCTGAGGCACCGACGGACGCCGTATTCACAGCAGCACGGACGTCTGATCCTGTGGCCTCAATAAACCGGGTGGCCGATGCATACGGGTCGCCTGAGGTTGATATCGAGGGCATTCTCGGCGCCGAGATCTCACCGGATGACCCTGACCGTGCGGTCATCGAGCCGTGGGCCGCGGCAGTCGATGGCCCCATTCTTGATGTCGGCGCGGGTACCGGGCGTTGGACCGGTCACCTCGCACGCCTCGGACACACGGTGGAAGGGCTCGAGCCATCGGATCGCCTCATCACGATTGCCCGAGCCAGACATCCCGCGGTTGTGTTCCATCACGATTCCATCGAAGATCTCGCCCGTTGCGAGACCCGCTGGGGCGGGATCCTCGCCTGGTATTCGACCATTCACATGAGCTCAGAAGAGCTCCTACACGCGCTCGCAACACTGCGCACTCGGCTGGGTGACGGCGGATCGCTGCTGATGTCCTTTTTCGCGGGGCCGCGGCGGGAGGCATTCGACCATCCGATCGCCGCCGCATACCGGTGGCCGATGAACAAAATGGTCGAAGCCCTCACCCACGCCGGGTTCGAGGTGATCGGGCAGCGCTCGAACCCGCGGACGCCACACGCGTACATCACTGCACGCGCCACCCCTGGCTTCAGCTGAAGCGCGTGTGTTGTGCCACGAGTCGCCATACTAGAAGGGAAGGGAAGGATGCCGTTGGCTGTTTCAACCGATGTGGATGCTGATCCAGCAAATGATCTCTGCGTGGCCCGTGTACCACTGTTTCAAGGGCTCACACATGCGCAGCAAGTGGAAGTTGCGGGATTTGCACGTACCGTCCGATTAGACGCTGTCGAGCAGGCGTATACAGCAGGCTCGGATATGTCGCAGTTGATGGTTGTGCACACCGGTCAGGTGAAGATCGCTCGTACAAGTGCGGCTGGGCACGAGCAGGTGATCCGGGTCCTCGGTCCGGGCGACTTCATCGGAGAATCCGCGTTTCTCACCGGCACGAGACCCGATCACGCAGCAGAAGCGCTCGTGCATACCGAACTGTGCGTGTTCCGTCATGCCGATCTCGGGCGTCTCGTCGAGAAGCATCCGAGCATCGGGCTGCGCATGCTGCAAGGAGTGAGTCAGCGCTTGGATGATACTGAGGCGCGGCTGGCTTCTGTCATCTTGGGAAACGTGAGCTCTCGTCTCGCCGATTACCTGCTCTCGCTCCCTGCGACGCCAGGGCCGCGAGGAGCTATCTACGTGACGCTGCCGCTCGCAAAGAAGGACATCGCTTCGCTCCTGTCCACGACACCAGAGTCCCTCAGTCGGCAACTTCGCAAACTCACCGACACCGGGGTGATCTCACAACAGGAACAGGGGCGGATCACGATCACTGATGTGACCGCGCTCACCGCACTCTCAACCCTCTCGAAGAGAGACTGAGAACAGCACCGTGCCAGCCCAGACCATCGCCCCACGTACCTCGGAAGCGTCACACGCAATGTCATCGACGGGGGAATTTCTTCGCAACCGCAAGCTCATGATGTTCGTGCTCGTCGGTTTGGCGACCGGGGTTATGCTCTGGCTGACCGGCGCAGAGATGGCTCTCGGGGTCACCGCATACTTGGTGCTCGGTATCGTGATCGTGATCACCGCGATCGACATGTTCAAAGATCTGATGCGCGGGCATTGGGGGCTCGACATTCTTGCGGTCATCGCCATGATCGCGACACTCGCCGTACAGGAATATGTCGCGGGGCTCATCATCGCGTTGATGCTCACCGGAGGGGAAGCACTCGAAGACCTCGCCGCTCGCCGCGCGAGCCGAGAACTCGACCAACTGTTGAGCCGAGCCCCAGCATTCGCGGGTCGAATTCACCCGGTAACAGGTGAGGTCGAACGCATCGCGATCGAAGAGGTGAAAGTCGGCGACGAACTGCTGGTGCGCTCCTCAGAGATCCTCCCCGTCGACGGGGTGCTCCTATCGAATCACGCGACGATTGATGAATCATCCGTGACCGGTGAACCGATCCCGGTGAACTACCACGCGGGCGACCCACTGCTTTCTGGAACGGTCAACAGCACGACGAGCTTCACGATGCGCGCGCAGAAGGTGGCAGCCGATTCGAACTACGCCTCGATCGTACGGTTGGTCGATGAGGCCGTGGACTCCCGGGCACCGATGGTGCGACTCGCCGACCGTTATGCGGTGCCGTTCACCATTGTGTCATTGCTGATTGCGGGCTTCGCGTGGTTTCTCAGCGGGGACCCGGTGCGATTTGCCGAGGTGCTGGTCGTGGCGACGCCGTGCCCGCTGCTCATCGCCACCCCGGTCGCGTTTATGGGCGGGATGAGTTCCGCGGCAAAGCTCAACGTCATCATCAAAGACGGTGGCGTGTTAGAGGTGCTCGCCCGGGTCCGTGCAGTCGCATTCGACAAGACCGGCACCTTGACCGAAGGTAAAGCCGACGTCGTCGAGATTCACCCTGCTGCTCGCACCGTAGACGAGACGCTGCAGCTCGCGGCCGCCGCCGAGCAGTACTCCGTGCACGTGTTCGCCGATCCGATCGTGGCATCGGCACGCACACAGCAACTTGAGCTTCCCGAAGTGGTGACGGCCGACGAGGTGGCAACAAACGGTGTCCTCGCCTCCCTGGCAGACGGCACTTCGGTGCGAGTGGGCAAGCCCTCATTTATCGAAGAGGTGACCGGGCCGATCGATCGACCCGTACTCTCAGCTGGGGAGACGGCCGTCTACGTATCGGTCGGTGACGAGCTCGCCGGAGTGATCATCTTGTCCGACCCGATTCGTGAGCAGTCTGCAGACACGGTGTCCCGTCTTCGCCGAGCAGGCGTAGCCGAGATCGCGATGGTGACCGGTGATATCACGTCGACCGCGGAGTCTGTCGCACACGCGGTCGACATTCAGACGGTGCACGCTGAGACCACTCCCCAGACCAAGGTGCGGATTGTGCAGGCGATGCGGCCGAGACCCGTACTCATGGTCGGCGATGGGATCAATGATGCCCCGGTGCTGGCGGCCGCCGACGTCGGTGTTGCGATGGCGGGCAGGGGTGCAACGGTCGCGAGCGAGTCAGCAGCGGCGGTGATCACCTCGAACGACATCGCGCGAGTGGCAGATGTGGCCTATGTCTCGCGGCGCACGGTGCAGATCGCCCTGCAGTCGATCTGGATGGGCATCATCATCTCAGTCGGTTTGATGCTCGTCGCCGCATTCGGCTATTTGCCGGCGGTAGTGGGAGCGCTGCTGCAAGAGATTGTTGACCTTGTGGCCATTCTGTCGGCGCTCCGCGCGCTCCGAACGCACCGGGGTGCGCGGCGCGAGAGCCCTGCTCGGCGGGAAGTGCCGGTAGGCTAACCCGCGAGGCCGACTCACACAGTCACGATCGGATCAGCCGGTTGACCGCGGCAGTGGCCTCCTGAATCTTCTCGTGGGCGGCCTCGTCGCTAAGCTTGGCGGCATCGAGCACACAGTGCTTCAGGTGATCGTCGAGCAGCCCCGTCGCCACCCCCTGCAGCGAGCGGGTGAGCGCACTGACCTGGGTCAGAATGTGGATACAGTACTGCTCTTCGTCGATCATGTTCGCGATGCCCCGGGCCAAACCTTCGATTCGTTTCATGCGCTGCAGGTAGCGCTTCTTATCACCGATATACCCGTGGTGCGACGCGTGCGATTCAGTGGTTGATGACTTGTGCTGATCCTGGGCTGCGTGAGGTCAGTTCGTGCGTTCGAGCACGGCGCGAGTGCTGGCTTCTGGGCTGAGATCGATGCGGCGCAAGAGCTGGGCATTCAGCGCCACGACGATCGTCGACAGCGACATCAGAATCGCTCCGACCGACATCGGCAGCACGAACCCGACGGGGGCGAGCACACCGGCGGCAAGCGGCACCGAAATCAGGTTGTACCCGGCCGCCCACCACAGGTTCTGTTTCATCTTGCGGTAGGCAGCACGTGAGAGTTCGTTCACTGAGAGCACCGAACGCGGGTCAGAGCTGGCGAGGATCACCCCTGCCGACGCGATTGCCACATCGGTGCCCGCCCCGATAGCGATACCAACATCGGCTTGCGCGAGGGCGGGGGCATCGTTGACACCGTCGCCGACCATCGCGACAGCCGTGCCTTCGTGCTGCAACTCGGCCACCTTCGCGGCCTTATCTTCGGGGCGCACGCCCGCGAACACACGGTCGATACCGAGTTCGCGAGCAACCTCCCCCGCGACGGCTGCAGCGTCACCGGTGATCATCACGACCTCAACACCGAGCCGATGCAGTGCGGCGAGGGCATCGCGCGACTCCGGGCGAATCTCATCGGCGAGCTTCAGCCCGCCGATCATGATTCCGTCACGAACGACATGCAGAATGATGGCACCTTCGGCCCGCCAGGCATCGGCTGCACCGATCTCGGGCTGCCAGGTTTCTTCCAGAAGCCGGGGCCCACCGACCCGAATCTCGTGGCCGGCCACGGTGGCGGTGACGCCAACCGCCGGTGAAGAAGAGAACCCGGTGGCGGGTGCAAGGCTGAGGCCTCGGTCGCTCGCCGCGGCGACGATCGCTTTGGCGAGGGGGTGCTCGCTGTCGGCCTCGGCCGCGGCGGCCAGGGCCAGCAGGGCGTGCTCGTCAACATCGCCGACTGGCGCGACACCGGTGACAACCGGTTCGCCCTTGGTGAGTGTGCCCGTCTTGTCGAAGAGCACCGCGTCGACTTGGCGCATCGTCTCGAGCGCGAGACGATCTTTCACGAGCACCCCGCCGCGAGCCGCGCGCTCGGTGGCGATGGAAACCACGAGCGGAATCGCCAAGCCGAGCGCGTGCGGGCAGGCGATCACTAGCACGGTAATGGTGCGCATCACGGCCGCATCTGGGTCGCCCACGAGCATCCAAACGATCGCGGTGATGACCGCTGCGGCGAGGGCGAACCAGAACAGCCACCTTGCAGCCCGGTCGGCGATGCGCTGCGCACGAGACGACGAGTTCTGTACGTCGGCGACGAGTCGGTTGATGCCGGCAAGTGTCGTGTCGTCTCCGATGGCGGTGACTCTGACCCGCAGCCCCGAATCGGTCGCGACCGTGCCGGCGGTCACCGCATCGCCCTCGCTGCGGGTCGCGGGGTGCGATTCGCCGGTGATCATCGATTCATCCATGGCCGCACGTCCGTCAACAATCATGCCGTCGGCCGGCACGCTGCCGCCCGGGCGCACGATCACGAGATCATCAACGCGCAACTCCGCCGGGCTCACCGTGACGGCCGTTTCACCCTCGACCCGCTCGGCTTCGTCGGGCAAAAGCGCCGCGAGAGAGTCGAGCGCAGAAGTGGTCTGGGCGAGCGAACGCATCTCGATCCAGTGCCCGAGCAGCATAATGACCACCAGCAGCGCGAGTTCCCACCAGAATTCGAGCTCGTGATGCAACAGCCCGAGTGTTGCGCCCCACGATGCGAGCAAGGCCACGGTGATGCCCAGGGCGATCAGCAGCATCATGCCCGGTTTGCGGGCCTTGATTTCGCTCACCGCGCCCGTCAAGAATGGGGAGCCGCCCCAGACATACATCACGGTGCCGATAACAGGTGCGATCAAGGTGGCCCAGCCTGGTACTGAATAGCCGAGGATCATGGCAAACATTGGCGAGAACGCGACGACTGGCACCGCGAGCACCTGATTCACCCAGAACAGGCGCCGAAACTGTGCCACATGATCGCCGTGGCCGCCGTGACCGCAGTGGCCGATGTGGCCAGCGTGACCATCGTGATCCTCGTGCCCAGTGCGCTCATGGTGCTCGTGGCCACTGTGAGGCCCGTGGTCGTGCCCGTGGCCCGCGTGTGGCTTCGTCATGGGTGTCTTCTCTCGGCTGGGCGACCGGGCCCGGTGTGCTAGGCAGCCTGCTTGGTGATGGACGTGAAGCCGCGCAGACGCAGGCTGTTGCCAACGACGAAGACGCTCGAGAACGCCATCGCCGGCGAGCATTGGGTTGAGCATACCGAACGCTGCGACCGGAATCGCTGCCACGTTATAGGCGAACGCCCAAGACAGGTTCGTCTTGATGGTGCCGAGCGTCTTGCGTCAGAGTCGGATCACATCGACAGCGCTCCGCAGATCGCCGCGCTACTGCCTTTACTCACCGACATTCAAGCAGTTCGTCTTCCGACCCAGACTTGTAGAGCGAATGGCAGAAGCCGTTGAGAAGTACCAAGCGCTACTTTGCCGTGCGCCGGTCGCAAAAGGTTCGGTCAAGGTCTGACGGGTTGCAGAGGAGATCGAGTGCCGTCGCACTGGCGGCGTGACTAGAACTGTCACCTATCCGTGCAGCAGTCCCGTCTGTGCGTTCGGCTCACTTAGCTGGACAGGCAGCACTTGAACTTGCTGGTCTTGATTCTGCCGAGTTGCCGACTCTTGCAACGGCAAGTGATGTAGATCCGGCAGCAGTACTTCTGGTTACACCGTCCGAATGTCGAGCGTAGGGTGGCAGTTGGAAGTTGATTGGCCAGGCGTGATAGAGGCGGGACTTCTCAGGGAGAGTCACGTCGACAACATCAATCGTCTTGCGGACGTTGCCAAAGTCGGCAATTGGGAGGCGGTATTTCGTCTTCTTGATCGAGAGCGATTTCTGGGCGTAAATCAATGGAGAATCGCTGGTGACTCTTGGTTCACACCACTTCACCAGGCAGTTTGGCTCGGCGCCTCATCGGAGGTCGTGGATGAACTCATCCGGCGCGGAGCATGGCGTTCGTTACGGAACGCTGAAGGCGATCGTCCAATCGATATTGCTTTGAAACGCAATCATCAGCATCTTGCTGATGCGCTGACCGTGCGTGATCCGAGCGACAACGAGTTGCGAAAGTTTGCTGCATGGGACAAGTACCTATCTGAACTGATTCAGGAACGTACCGAGTCTTTGGAGCCCGTAAAGATTCGGCCAATCCCTTCCGAGATCATCGCGTTGGAGACATTGGACAATCTGTACTTTGGTTATCCAGGTATGTACGGCGGCTTCTCGATGTCGATATTCAAGGGTCGATTGCTGGTTGAGAGTTGGAGCCGAGTCGTTGGCGGTTCAGGCCAGGCCCATGTCATTACCGAGAGCGGTTGTGTGCTTGTCGAGGAAGGCTTCGTTTAAATTCTCATAGTCGAGGCTTGATCGACGAGTGCACCAGCTGCGACTAAGGAGATGCGAACCTGCTTACGGTCGACACCGAGAGTGCGTGAGATAGCGCGCATTGAGATGCCACCGCCGTGCAGCTTCACTATCTCTGCGGCTTCCTCGATTGTGAGGCCGTGCTGGCGGCGCACGACGTTGCTCCGGGTGAGATGCTTCGAGACGGTTGCACGGTGCACACCATACCTCTGAGCCAGGTATCCGACGCTGAAACCAGTGAGGTAATCGTCAACAAGTCG
Organism: Microbacterium sp.; assembly: GCF_029263575.1. Taxonomy (GTDB): domain Bacteria; phylum Actinomycetota; class Actinomycetes; order Actinomycetales; family Microbacteriaceae; genus Microbacterium. Next base: position 14,936 of record NZ_JAJUFV010000028.1, read on the forward strand.
ATCTACTTCTGCGGGGGGTGAGAAAGGTTTGAGGTTTTCCAATCCTCCTTACGCAAGGCCCTCGTACGTCGTGAATCGGGGTATTATCGGCCCGCCGCGATACCCAGTATCGCCCTCGTTTCCAGCGAGAAATCAACGATTTCAGCTTCGGGGTGGGGTTTGAGAACTTTCTACGCAGGGACCCCACTCCTCTTCGTCACGCAGCATCCGCCCGCCATCGATGTTGATAGCGTCTCCTCATGCGAAGAGACAAAGAGCTTGTCGGCAAGCTTGCGGCAGCGTTCAACGCGAACGAGACCGACCCACGTGATCTCATCCGCCTGGTCGGGCAGACGCTTCGCGCTCGGTGGTGCGAGTTGACCGTCGGCACGCGCACGTACGAGTGGTCGTCGCCACGCGGGCGCGCCGCCGACCCGATCAGGTGCGCACTCAGCGACGATCCCGAGATCGTGATCGCGATCTCACCGCCGTCCGCAATGCTCACACCGCAGCAGTGGCAGCCGCTGCTCATCCTGGTCGAGCCGCTCGCGTACACCGAGGCCAAGGAGCAAGCCCAGCGGTTGCGCAACGACGCTGTGCGACGCCTCGATGACCTCCGCTGGCGAGCAAGCATCGATATGGCGCAAGAGCGTCGGCGGTTGGAACGCGACCTGCACGACGGCGCTCAACATCATCTCGTCGCCGTGCAACTGGCCATAGCGGTGGCTGAGCACCAGCAGGGCGAGACCGGCGAGCTCGAGCGCCGCCGCGCCGCGCGCTCGCAACTTGATTCAGCAGAGAGTGTGTTGCTTGCCACCGCCCGCGGGGTGCTCCCCCGAACCCTGGCAGACAATGGGCTCAGCGGTGCCCTCCACGCCCTCTCCGAGTCGGGCATCAGCGTGCACGCCGATCTTCCTCGGCTGATGCCCGCTGTCGAGTCGGCGCTGTACTTCACAGCGCTGGAGGCGGTCAGTAACGCTCAGAAGTATGCCCCCGGTGCCCGGATCAATGTCGACGCGCTGATGAAGGGCGACCGGGTCACAGTGTCGATCAGTGACAACGGTCCTGGGTTCATCGTCCGCAAGGACGGAGTCGGTGGTCTCTCGCGACTGGCACAGCGATTGCAAGCGGCTAACGGTGTATTGGACGTGCAGTCGGCTCCTGGCAAAGGCACCCGGGTGAGTGCGTGGATACGCTACTGACGCAAACGCTCAGCCCATGAGCAGTCGTGTGGCGCTGCCGAGGACGACCTCAGCAGCGGCTCGACTCGCAGCATCGAGTTCGGTGCCGTTCACAATCGACCGCCACCGTTCCAATCGGGCGTCGAGTTCGGCTTCGATGATCGGCTCGGATGCTTCTTCGTCGAGACCGAGACGAACGCACCGGTCCCCGCCATACAGACCGAGGAGGCGCGCAGCCTGATCATCGACGACAGAGGGAGCATCGCCGCGCGCCAGCTCATCGAGCAGCCGATCTTCGACCAGTTCATGCGATCCCGCCGTCAGGTGATCGACCTGCCAACGCAACCCAACTGAGTCCGGGTGCCGGCGTGCATAATCAGCGATGCGGTTCAATGCCCGACGCGCTGCGATGACCGGCGCTCGTGCAGACAACGACGCCACCGCATCCGCCACTGGCGTCTCTCGCGAGAACAACAAGACGCCGTCGGACAGCCTGCTCACGAACTCCGCGTCGTGCGGATCGGCGCAGACCACGGCATCGATCGTGCCCCACGGGCCGAACGGGTCACGCAGCTGCTCGGCGAGCAGTCGATCGGGCTCGCTCTCGCACAGCACAGCTTCGACTCCGGGCATCAGGGTCGGCAGAGCCTTTTTCACGACAAGCAGCCGAATGGGGGCGAACAGCTCGGCCCGCCACGGAGCTATTTCGTCTTCCGAAAGGCGCGCAGACTCCAACAGGGCGGTGACCCGGACGTGCACGGGGCGCGATGACAATTGGCTTCTGCTCAGCGGTAGCCAGCTCACCTCACTGTGATCAGACACCGTCACCACGATCTCGAACCCGGCACCAGCGGTGCTCGTGATCGCTAACGCACCGCCCAGTGCCTCGATCCGTTCGCGGTCGGCTGACAGCGCGGCTGCGAGGACGGTCACGTCGCCGGATTCCGCGCTCTTCACCCTCGCGCGCAGTGCCCCGTCGCGCTCGAACACGAGCTGAACCGACCGGCATGATGTCGAAACGGCACTCAAGACGCTTGCGACCGTCTGGGTGAAGCTCGACTCGATCTCCCAGCCGGCGCGCCGGCCAAGATCTCCGCGAAACTCGACGGCGACAGGCAAACCGGCCGCAATCTCCCGCAGCGTCTCCGCCGCTCCGCGTTCCGGCAGCATCGCTGGGAAAACGCCACGAACGATTGTGCGAAAATCCTGGATGATCGCGCTCATCGCGGATGACACCGATGACCACGAAACCTCGGATGACGACAGCTGCGCTCTGACATCTTCCAGATCACGCGCTGTATCGGTCGTCAGCGATTCGACAAGACGCATGTGCTCGCTCTCTCGCGCGCGGGCTATCCGCAATTCGAAAGCCTCGACCGCGGTCTGAGCACGGGAAGCATCATGACGGGCCTTGTCCAGACGACGCCGCGGCGGTGTTGCATGCATGATCGCGCCGAGCCACGTAATGGTCTCGTCTACAAGGCGTCGGTGACGGGCTGCACGTCTGGGCATCGCGAAAATGCGGAGAACCCCGAAGTTCGGCACCTCGTAGGAGACCTGCTCGGGCGACGCTGAACTCGCAACGCTCACGCGCGGCCAGGCGGCGATTCGCTGCTCGTACCCGTCGTCGAATCGCCTGAGCAGAGCAATGTCAGGGGCCGCTCCTCGGCCATCCGTCAGCGCGATCGACAGATTCTCCAGCAGAGCGTCGACAAGTTGCTCGCGTGAATGCGACGCCACGATCTCGCCAGCGCGCTGCGCACGCGTCATCGACATCGCTACGCCCTCTCGCCACCGACACGACGGGACTGCAGATAGGTCAGCACGGCGAGGACTCTCCGGTGATGAACACTCGCGTCACCGGGAATGTCGAGCTTCACGAAGATCGACGCAACGTGTTTCTCTACGGATTTGACCGACACGAAAAGTTCTCTGGCGATCGAGCTGTTCGACTGGCCCTCCGCCATCAGCCGGAGCACATCGAGCTCTCGCGGGGCCAGACTCGACGTGAGCGGGTCGGACTGCTGAGCGTCCGCCCCGGCCAGTGACCTCGCGAGCATCGGTTCGATGACGATCTCTCCGACCTCGATCCGCGCCAGTGTGTCGTCGAGCATCTTAACGCCGACGATGCGGTCCTTGAGGCGATAGCCGATGCGCTCGGTACCGATGGCGAGCATGCTGCGCAGGTAATGGGTCTCGGAATAATGCGAGAGCAGCAGCAGCCCGACGTGCGGATGATGCAGACGAATACGCCGCGCCGTCGTCAGCCCGCCTTCGTCGCCGGGCGGCATCCGGATATCAAGCAGCGCGACATCCGGTGGCGCGGTCGACAGACTCTCATACAGGGAATCTCCGTCCGAATGTGTGGATACGACATCGTGACCTGCCGATTGCAACAGCATCACGAGGCCGTCGCGGAAGAGAGTCGCGTCATCCGCCACCGCTACCCGCATGGTTGCCTCATCCCGATGGCTCCTTTCAACGCCCGCACGTGGATCATCTGAGTCCGAGGTTAGCGTGGTCGTGGCGCAATGCCGCGCTTCCATGACCCCGACGACACCAATGTCTCCTAAACTAGCGCTCAGACGTCCACGCCCAGAGTCGCACCCTCGGCTTCACAACGGATGGAAAGAATGCCTTACTCACTTGGCGTAGATCTCGGCGCGACTTTCGCCGCCGCCGCGATCGCCGACAACGTTGGAACCCACGCCGCTCAACTCTCACCCCTGCTCGTCGTTCCTTCTGCTGTCTACGCCTCGCCTGACGGCTCGCTGCTCACCGGCGATGCTGCGCTGCGCGCGGGCGGGACCGAGCCGTCGCGGCTCGTCCGTCGGTTCAAGAAGCGATTGGGAGATCCGACACCGTTGGTCATCGCCGGTGTTCAGTACACGCCCGAGCAATTCCTGGCTGCACAGTTGCGCGATATCGTCGCCGAAGTCGAACAGCAGCGCGGTGAACCAGCAACAGCCATCGTGCTGACGTATCCGATCACGTGGGGCCCGTACCGATCGGAGCATTTCGCGCGAATCGCCGATATCTCCGGCCTCACCGTGCGTTCGATCATCACAGAGCCCGTCGCGGCTGGCATGCACCTGGAGGCGCAAGGACACGTGAACGACGGTGATGTCGTCGCCATCGTCGATGTCGGCGACGACTCCGCGACAGCCACGCTGCTACGCAAAGGATCAGACGGTTTCGGCGTGCTCGGTACTCCGGAAGACACGCATCACGTTGGAAACGTCGATTTCGACGAGGCCGTGCGCACGCTGCTGGATCAGAAGGTCGGCGGGAAGATCTCCGCCCTCGATCCTGCCGACCCTGCCGAAAGCGCGCTGCTGGCTGATATTGAGACCGCCTGCAGCGAGGCGAAGGAATCTCTGTCAATGCGCCGCGAGACCACTGTCTCGCTGGTTCTCCCCGACGGCACGCAGCGCGTGGGCGTAACACGTGAAGAGTTCGTACGGCTCATTCGTCCCTCCGTACGGCTCGCCGTCGCGGCGCTGCGCCGGACCATCGCCTCGGCTGAGATCGACGAAAGCACCGTCACGAGCGTGGTGCTCACGGGGGGAGCGGCGCGCATTCCGCTCGTCGCAGCCGAGTTCTCGGAACTCGGACGACCTGTGCGTACGATGCATCACCCGAAGCTGACCGTAGCGCTCGGCGCCGCTCACGCGGCGCGCGCGCGCGCCGAGTCTGACCAACGATCCGCGGACGCCTTGGCGACAGTCACCCCGTCGACGAACAGCGCTGCAGAATCAGACGACGCCGATCGACTCAGGCTCTGGCCTTTGTCTCGTCGATCGGCGAGCGTCCTGGGTGCAGCCGCGGTCGTCGTCGGCGCCCTCGCCACCGCAATCATCGTTCCGCCTTTCACAGCCTCTCCGGAGGCTCACCCCGCCGAGACCACACCGGAGCCCCAGTCGGAGTCCAGTCCCTCGCCGGAGCTAGAGCCCGCGTCGCCTCCCCCGGATCCCGACGCAGAACCCGAGACCGTGGTGCCAGTGTTCTCGGACGGCGATACCGCAGCGGGGATGAACTGGTATATCGCCGCTGCCGGCACGGCGAATGACTGGGGAGTCGCTGATTTCCGCACTGGGTTCGCGCAGATGCCCGGGATTAGCCTAAGGACGACGAACGGGGACATGCACGCGACGTGGTCATCCACCGATTGGTTGTCCCAGTTCTATGCGCAGCTGCAGGACGAGACCGTCGACCTGACCGAGCTCGCTGCCGCGGACGGGGCGCTCGTCTTCGACTTCACGCTCTTGTCGGGGGCGGCGAGCGTTGCTCAGATCGCCGCACACTGCACGTTTCCCTGCGCAGGCACCGTCGATATCACCGCTGTCGTCGGCACGCTCGAACCGAATGAGACAACGCAGATAGTCATCCCTGCCGCGTGCTTCGCCGACAGCGGACTCGATGCCAAGAATGTCAACACGCCGTTCCTAATGATCGCCCAGGGCACCGTCGATGTGCGCGTGGGCGATATTCGCTGGGAGAGCGAGAGCGGCAACAGTCCTGATGCCCTGACTTGCTGACCGCTGGATGATGATGGACATGGATGCCGCGACTTTCGAAGAGATCGTCGTCGACGAATTGGATCGGTTGCCCGATGACATGGTCGACGGCCTCGATAACGTCGTGTTCGTGGTCGAAGACCGCCCCGAAGACGGCAACCTCGATCTGCTCGGACTCTACGACGGTCTCGCACTGACCGAGCGCGGACAGTACGGCATGGGCGAGCTGCCCGACCGTATCGTCGTGTATCGCGAGCCCCATCTCATTCAGTGTGACGACGAAGCCGAGCTTCGCGATGAAGTGCATACCACCCTCGTCCACGAGATCGCGCACTTCTACGGCATCGACGATGAGCAGCTGCACCAGCTGGGGTGGGCGTGAGCATGCCGGTGGTGGGCCCAGATGTCGAAGAGATCGTCGACCTGACGGCCGCTCCCCTGGAGCCGTGGCAGATGCTGGTCTGGAATGACCCGGTGAATCTGATGAGCTACGTCGCCCGAGTGTTTCGCACCTACTTCGGATACTCCGCCGAACGCGCGAATCAGCTCATGCTGGCCGTGCACCACGACGGGCACGCCATCGTCGCCACGGGCCCGCGCGAAGCGATGGAAGCCCACGCCCGGGCCATGCACGACTACGGTTTGTGGGCCACGGTTCGAAAGGCACCGAGATGAGCGCCGCCGAGCTCACGATCCGTCTGGCCACCCTAGAGATCGTGCACCTCACCGAGCTCATCGACCAGTTGCTCACGGTGATCGGACGGGCAGAGGCAGCATCCGATCCTGCCGTGCGCCGTCTCACTCCGGATGTGTATCCGGACGATGACGAGGCATCCGCCGAGTTCGCCGACGCCACGCGTGATGATCTCATCGACCGGCGACGGGCCGACGCGCAGGTCGTGCGCGCCGCGCTCGCCCCCGCGTTGACGACAGTGGGCGATGACGATCATGACACCCAAGAGCACGAGATACGCATCGCGCTGTCAGCGTTGGACGCGTGGCTGCGGACCCTCACCACGCTGCGTCTCGTGATCGCCACACGACTGAACATCGGCACAGACGACGACCATGACGCCGAGAACGCGCGATTCGGTGTCTACGACTGGCTTGGCTACCGGCTGGACAGGCTCGTCGAACTCGCCGACGCCCATGAGACGGGCGACGCCTGATCCGGCGCTACGGCAGCGACACCTGAATGCTCGCCAGCCCCCGCGGGTCATGACGGGTCAGATGGCGCTCTTCCTGCGCCGCCCAGCGGTCCCAATGCGGTCGGAATGCGTCGCCATCGCGACTGAGCGCTCGCTCTTTGCGCGATCCGGTCGGCGCTTCGACCCACACGCGTACGTCGGCCAAGCGCGCGGTGGCCGGATTCAGCGCGCCGCAACCTTCAAGGATCACACCGAGAGCGGGCGTCACCGCGTGAGCCTCGGCCTCGCCAGCCAGTTCCCAGTCCCAACGGCGCCACGTGCTCAAGAGCCCCCGGGCGTGTGGACGCAGAACGTCATGCAGGGCGCGCTCGACTCCGGCGTCCATACCGTCCCAGCCCGGGTAGATCGAATCCAGCGCGATGAGCTGTGGGCGCCCGGCCAGCGGCCAGTTCGCCGCGACGAGCCGCGCCAGGCTCGATTTTCCTGCCCCCGCGCGGCCGTCGATGAGAACGACCGGATTCGCCGCTGCCACCTCGACGGTCGCGTCGATGATCTGCGCGGCAGCACGCTTCAGCGCGTGCGTCAGCGGGTCACTACTTCTTGAGGGCACGGATGACGCGGGCGAGAGCGCGGCCGGCGACGCATACGAACGGAATCGCAACGGCGAGCAGAGTCACCAGGTTCGGCTCGAAGCGCATCCCCTCCTCGCGTCGAACGTAGACGCCCAACGGAATCGACATACCGCCGCCTCCGCCGCCGCCGGTGTTGTCCTGGTCAGCGCCGCCGCCGAAACCTGACCACGTCAGCGCGACGGGAGTGATGCTCACCCCGTCGACGTCCTGCGGCTCACCGTAGGCGCTCTTCACGCCAAATGAGGCAACTTGCTCTCCGAGGTCCAGTGCGATGTTCGGCATGCCCCCACGCTAGTCGACGATCGCGTCAGATGGGAGCTCAATCGACACCGTGAGCTTTCGGATGCTGCGGCGAACCACGGCCGGCACCCCGCCCGACGTGGCGAGCCCGAGTGATTGTGGCGTTGCCGAACCGAGCTCGGGCGTCGTCAAGGGCTCCTTCGACTTTGCGCCAGTGCTCATCGTCGTCCCAGAGGGCGAAGGCCCCGCCGCCCGCTGGCCGCAGTTTCTCGGCGCGCACGCCGACCAGGCGCACGGGGTCTCTGCGGTCGATGTTCTCGTACAGGCTCTGGGCGGCCTCGCCGATGCGCTGGCCCACCGAGGTCGGCTCGGTCAGCGTCTGCGACCTCGTCACGGTCGTGAAGTCGTCGAAACGGATCTTGATCGCCACGGTCGCGCACTCCCACTCGGCGCGACGCAACCGAACGGCGACGCGGTCAGCGAGGCGCAGCAGTTCGGCTCGAAGGAACTCGCGGTCGCTCACGTCGATGTCGAAGGTCTCTTCGTGACCGATACTCTTCTCGATTCGCTCGGTCTCGACGGCCCGCGAGTCTTCGCCGCGCGCCAGTTCGGCGATTCGCGCCCCCAGCGCCGCCCCCACCGCGCGATCGAGCGTCGCCTGCGGCGTTTGGCGAATATCGCCGATCGTACGGATGCCGCGTGCCTCGAGAGCATCAGATGCCTTCGGGCCCACGCCCCACATCGCACGCACCGAGCGCGGACCGAGAAAATCGAGCGTGGCGGCTGCGGGGACGATCAGCATGCCGTCGGGTTTGGCCATCGTCGACGCCATCTTCGCGACATGCTTGGTCGCCGCAACGCCGACGCTGCATGAGATGCCGACCTCCGCCTGCACCCGCTCGCGCACGAGACGGGCGATCGCGCCAGGGCTCCCCCACAGCCGCCGGACTCCCAGCACGTCGAGGAACGCCTCATCGACAGACAGGGGCTCGACCAGCGGTGTGATCGACTCGAAGATCGCCATGACCTCTCGCGAGACAGCCTGATAGCGGTCGAAATGCGGCGGGACTATCCGCGCGCTCGGGCACAGCCGCATCGCCTGGCCGACCGGCATAGCCGCGCGCACACCATAGCGACGCGCCTCGTACGATGCGCTGGATACCACCGAACGACCGTCGGGAGCGCCGATGATGAGGGGAAGCCCGGCCAGCGAAGGGTCATCGAGCACCTCGACAGCCGCGTAGAACGCGTCCATATCGACATGCAAGATGCGCGTGCCGGTATCGTCGGCGTCGTCTGTTGAAACGAGCCGCCCTCGTCCGTCGCCACGCCCCATGGATCCATTGTCGCCGAGAGGACCGACATTCGGGCCTTCGACAGGCTCACCGGGTGCGAGCCGGTCGCTACTGCGCGGCGCGCTCGAGGATTAGCTCGCGCACGCGCGCGGCATCGGCCTGCCCCTTCATCGCCTTCATGACCGCGCCGATGATCGCGCCGGCGGCTTGAACCTTGCCGTCTTTGATCTTGGCCAACACGTCAGGCTGCGCCGCCAGTGCGTCATCGATCGCCGCGATCAGTGCACCATCGTCCGAGACGACCGCCAGCCCGCGATCATCGACGACCGCTTGCGGCGTTCCCTCGCCCGCCACGACGCCCTCCAGCACCTGCCGGGCGAGCTTGTCTGTGAGGGTCCCGTCGTCGACGAGCTTCTGCAGGTCTGCGACGCTCTCAGCGCTGATGAGTTCTGCGGGCTCTCGATCCTGTGCGTTCGCCAGGCGAGAGATCTCACCCGTCCACCACTTGCGTGCTGCGGCAGGCGCCGCGCCAGCGGCGATAGTCGCCTCGACCTCGTCGATGAGTCCGCTGTTGCGAACGTCTTGGAACTCGAGATCGGTGAAGTTCCACTCGGCCTTCAACCGGCGCCGTCGCGTGACGGGCTGCTCGGGCAAAGCCGCACGAAGCTGATCGATCAGCTCTGCCGCGGGCTGCACCGGCAGCAGGTCAGGTTCGGGGAAGTACCGGTAGTCATCGGCATCCGATTTCGGGCGTCCCGGCGACGTCGTGCCGGTGTCTTCATGCCAGTGCCTCGTCTCCTGAACGATCGTGCCGCCGTCAGCGAGGATCTGAGCCTGGCGCTGAATCTCGTGGCGCACGGCGCGCTCGACAGAACGCATCGAGTTCACGTTCTTCGTCTCCGTGCGTGTCCCCAGCGGAGCCGGCGCCTCGCCCGCCGCCACTCGCGGCCGCAGCGACACGTTGGCGTCACAGCGGAGGTTTCCCCGTTCGAGTCGAGCCTCGGAGATGCCGAGGCTGCGCACGATATCGCGAATCGTCGACACGTACGCCTTCGCAACTTCGGGCGCGCGGTCGTTCGTATCGAAGATCGTCTTCGTGACGATCTCGACCAGCGGCACACCTGCGCGGTTGTAGTCGACGAGCGAGTACTCGGCGCCTTGGATGCGCCCCGTGGCCCCACCCATGTGGGTGAGCTTGCCCGCGTCTTCTTCCATGTGGGCGCGCTCGATCGGAACGGTCACCAGAGTGCCGTCTTCGAGCTCGACCTCGACAGAGCCCTCGTAAGCGATCGGCTCGTCATACTGCGAGATCTGATAGTTCTTGCCCAGGTCAGGGTAGAAGTAGTTCTTCCGTGCGAAGCGGCTCGACGGGGCGATCGAACAGCCCAGCGCGAGCCCCAAGCTGATCGACGAGCGAATCGCCGTCTCGTTCACCGTCGGCATCGCTCCGGGAAGGCCC
>NZ_JAJUFV010000029.1 GCF_029263575.1 Microbacterium sp.
CGCGGCGAACGTCCACGCGCCGGCGACCACGACCGCTACCCACGTGCCCTCGCCAGCGGTGAGCGCGCCGAGGTGCTCTGCCGGAAGCGCCCGCAGCACCGTGTGCATCGCATGACCCGGCTCAGCGCCTCCCAGCGCGCGGAACACGATCGGCGCTACCCAGACGATCGTGACGACGATCCCGATCGCCGCCAGCGTGTGCGGCACGAGCCAGACCACGCCGTGGGCGAGACCGACGACGAGCGCCATCGTCAGCAGCATCCCGGCCGCACGAGACAGTGACAGCCCGGCCGATGCGAATGGGGCCGTCGCGCCAGATGCCGCGCTGATCCCGACGACCACGAGAGTGCAGATCGTGAGTGCCACCAACCCCACCACGGCGCCCCCGCACACCAGTACACACAACCGGGCGAGGTAGGTGCGGCCACGCCGAGGCGTGCCGAGGTTCGTCAGATGCCGAGCGCCTGAGGCCCGCTCCGCACCGGTGATATCGATCGCGATCGCGCCGACCAGCAAGGCGAGAACCGTCGCACCCGACACTGCAGCGCGCGATAGCATGCCGGTGCCCTCCCGTTCGTACATACCGCCCATCGCGGCAACGGCCTGCCCCAGCCCAGCAGCGAGAGCCGCGAACACGGTGGCGATGATCAGCGCGACGATCACCAGTACAACTGGTTTGTTCAGCGTCGTCAGTCGCAGCGCCTCGGCACGCAGGACGTCTGTGAACCGTTGCGGCGTCGTGCGCAGACCGGCCCGTGTCCTCTTACTCACCGTCACCGAGCTCATCTGATCGCTCCGATCGCCGCCGGTTCGACCATCGAACGGTACTCGTCTTCAAGGCTGCGTTGAGATTCGAAAACCGACTCGACGAATATGCCCGCAGTGTAAGCCAGCGCCGCCACGGTGCGCGCTCGCTGCCCGCTCACGCTGAGCCGACGCCCGTCGACGAAGACCGTCATCCCTCGTTCGGTGAGCAGCCGGGCGAGTTCGCCCGGCTCATCGGCCATCGCCGTGACGGTGAACCTGTCCTGGTCCTCTCCGGCCGCCGCGACAGCGCGATCGAGAGTGATGCGCCCGCCCTGCAGGACGATGATGCGGTCGGCAATCTGATCGATCTCGGTAAGCACGTGGGAAGAGAACAGCACCGTCGCGCCCCCGTCAGCGTAGGAGCGGAGAAGCTGCCGCAGCCACAGCACGCCGTCCACGTCGAGCCCGTTGGTCGGTTCGTCCAGCACGAGGATCGCGGGCTCGGCGATGATCGCGCGAGCGAGCGAAAGACGCTGGCGCATACCAAGCGAGAAGCTCCGCACCCGTTGCTCTGCCACATTCGCGAGCCCGGCACTCGACAGCGCGGCATCCGCTGCCGAACGAGGAAGCCGTCCGGCGGCCGCGGCGAGGCGCAGTTCGTCACGAGCCCGACGTGCGCCCGCCAACCAGGTCGGATCCAGCGCCGCGCCGATCATGGCCTGCGGATTCACCAGGTCGTCGTAGCGTCGTCCGCAGAGATGTGCCGTTCCACCGTCGGCGACTTCGAGCCCCAGCAGCACCCGCATGAGCGTGGACTTGCCCGCGCCGTTCGGCCCGACCAGCGCCGTCACTTGCCCCGGACGGGCTGTCAGAGAGACACCGTCCAGCACCGCCGTCGTGCCGTAGATCTTCCGAACGTCGGTGATCTCAATCATCGCGCACCCTCCCGTCCTGCAGACGCAGCACGCGAGGACGCGCGGCCCGCAGCGATTCGGGTAGCGCGTGCGCGACCAGCACCACGACGCGCTGCTGTGCAGCCCATTCACGGATGCACGCACTCAGGTACTCGACAGAATCGGCGTCGAGCCCGTTGAACGGCTCATCGAGAAGGACGAACTCGGTGACATCGAGCAGGCACAGCAGCAACCAGGCCTTGCGCCGATTGCCGGTGGAGAGGTCTTCGACCGGGGCACCGAACCATTCGCGAAGCCCCCACCCGTCCACCGCACGGGCGAGCGCGGTCTCATCGGCCTCCGGTGCGGCGAGCAGCACGTGCTCGTGCAGACTCAGCGCAGGGATCAAGCCGACCTCGTGCGGCACATACGTGCGCTTCGTGCGGGTTCGAGGGTCGGTCACAGAGCATGACCCGATGTGCGCCGAGCCCGAGCGAGGAAGGACGTTCGAGGCGAGGATCTCGAGCAGCGTCGATTTTCCGCTGCCGTTCGTCCCGGTGATGTGGGTGACCCCGGGCCCGAACGTCGCGCTGACGGCATGGATCACATCGGGCGACGAGCCGTAGCCCGCCGAGACCTGGTCGATCGTCATCGTGGTCATAGTGGTCGTATCCTCCTGATCAGCACGGCGCTCGCGACGAACACCGCGAGCACGGCGAGCACACCCGCCACGAGCATGCCGACCGTGCCGCCGAGCGCTCCGGGGACGGTGAGCAGCGTGGGAACCAGCCCCGTGAGCGTGTGCCCCCACAGGCTCAGTTCGATCGTTCCGTCGGGCAGGGTAAGCGCGAATCGGTCGAAGAGCGAGCCGACCAGCAACCCTGCCACCGCGGCGATCGCGGTCGTCGCACCGACGATGATGATGCGTACGTCGCCGGTAAGCGCGAAGAGAGCGGTCGCCGTCGCGACGGGCCCCGGCACGATCCACAGGGTCAGAACGCCCAGGTATGCCGCAACCGCTGTCCTCGACGCAGGTACGGACGAATATCGGGCGGCCAGATTCAGCATCGGCAGCACGTGCATGGCGCCGAAGAAGGAGGACAGGGCGGTGACCACGAGCATCGCAACGACGAGTGGCACCGCTCTCAGGCCGATGCCGACGGCATGATCGCCGGTGAATGTCCCCGGTGCGATCGCGGCGGCGACGGCGAGGGCTGCGACCGAGATCGCGAGCGGTTTCGCCGTGCGACGCAGCAGCACCGAACCGCGCCCCGTGCTGCGTGCTGTCATTGCCAGGAAAGCTCGAGGCCAGGTGCGCGCAGTGCGACGAGCGCGCACGGGCGACAGACGATGACGCGATGCGACCCAGGCGGATCCGCCCGCCACCGCGAGAATGACGATGGCGGCGGCCGGGGTCACCTGCGCAGCCCACCGCAACGTCTCCGCCGTCTCGGCGAGCCACGCGAGCACGGGGGTCTGATTGCTCCACAGTGTGGGAACCGCGCGGAACAGCAGTCCGAGCAGCACGCCAGCGACGGCCGCGACGAGCGCGGCGACGACTCCCACCCGCGAGGTGCCTGGCGGAAGAGGCACCACCCGAAGCACACACCAGACCGCCACGGCAGCGAGTGCGAGCGTCCCGGGCAGCAGCAACGGCAGCGGCCCGGCCGGAATCGTGAACACAACGGCGACGATCGCGAGCACCACGAGGCGGATGAGCGGCAGCAGCTGACCGCGCACGAACACCACGGTCGGTTCGGGCACGCGCAGCGCATCGACATACAGGCGGCGGTAGGGCGAGAACTGCGCGTTCGCGCGCGATGATGCCGATGACGCGCTGAGAGCGGTGCCGAGCATCATCACCTGGCACAGCAGCACGATCGGCCCCGCTGCGGCCTCAAGGATGTCGGGGATGAGCAGGGCGCACAGCACCGTCGTGAGGCCGAGCAGCACGATCCCTGCCCCGACGAGCGTCACCAGTGTGATGATCACGTTCGTGGTGGAGCGCGCATGTGATGTCAGACCGTTCTCGCGAGCCCACATCGTCACCTCGACGCCGATGACGATCCGTAGTTCCCGCAGACGCGAATCGCGGCGCTCGAGCGCCGCTGCCGCGGGAAGTGTGCGCATGGGCTGCGTGACCGTCGGCATCAGGTGCTCGTCGACGGATCGGTCTCTGTATCGTGCGGGCCCAGCGCGTCACGGGTGCCGCGCTGTTCCTCGCGCGCGGTGTATGAACGATTCAGCTGCACGATCGATGCGATCGCACTCAGCACGGCGGCGACGGCGGGCACCCACAACAGCGGCTCGTCGCGCAGGAAAGCGCTCAGCATCGCCGCGGCGACCATGCCGATCGCGTACAGCGACACCCCGAGAACGGGCAGCAGCGCCGGCCGCAGCAGGAACGGGATCAGCAGGAGCGGAATAACCACGATCGCGACCGCGCACATCACACGCATGATCTGCAAGATGGCGAAGGTCTCCGCCGGGGCGCCCATTGCATTGGAACCGCTGAGCACGAGACCGACGACGCCGCCGGCCACGAGCGCCACGGCCGCCACAGCGGGAACCGCCCGAGTGACCGATCGAAAACCACGCCTCATCGTCGTGTTACCGCCGGTCACCGCTCACCACCGCGCAATCTGTGTCAGAGCGACTCCGATCACCGGAACCGCCACGGCCGCGAGATACAGGGCGGTGTAGCCGCGCGAGGGTGCGTGACGCAGTGTCGGATGCCACAGCCAGAGCAGCGCGACGATGATCGCGACGACCGCGAGAAGCACCCACACGCCCAGGCCGTGCGGCAACAGCTGGGGCAGCCCGGCCGCGACGAGGCAGGTGAGCGCCAGGTGCCCGACGTCGATGCCGCGCACCATCACCGGAGCGAGTGTGACGGACTTCGGCTGGTCGTGCACGCGCAGCGAACGACCGATGAGCACGGCGCCCAGTCGCAGCACGAGGTAGGTGACGAACGTGCCGAACAGAACGAGCGTCAGTGCCGTCGCGCGGGCGAGACCGTGGAATCCCTCAGCGATCTCGATATCACCAGCTGCGATCTGCTCATCGATGATCGGCGTCAGAGCGAACGTGGCGACCGCCGCTGCAGCGAGGTTGGCGATCATCCACAGCGCGGTGAATCTCGACCGCCGCAGCTCGCGTGGGATCGGAGCAGGTACTGCCGCTGCCGGTGCGCTCACCGGGCTCGTGTCGGTCGGTTGTGTGTTCATCGTGGCAGCCCTCCTGCGACTTCGAGCACCGCACCGACAGCAAGCAGTACTGCGGCAAAGATAGCAAACGGCAGGCTTGCCGCGATCTGGGCGGCGGTTCGATAAAGAATGTCAACGATACGAGATGTTGACCTGACGCGCGCAGCGGTGTTCGCACGGAATGCGAGCCGCGCCCGGAACACGGGAAGCAGTCCCGCGAATGTGAAGAACATGAAACCGAGGATCTCCAGGAGAAGAAACGGCCAGAACGCCTCGAAGGCTCCAGCGACCCCCCACGCGCTCACGGCGAGGCCGATGACCGACCCGATGTAGATGCCCGAGAGAATCGTCATCGCCACAGCGATCGCCCCGAAGCTGATCACGCCTGCGTAGATGGTGACGCCCACGGCGAGATTGTTGACGAAAATGATCGGCACCTGGTCCCAGGGGTGATAAGAGTCGTCCTGCGGTGTCACATCAAAAGGGAGCTGCGCCGCTGTGCCGAGCGCAAGAGTGACGGCCCAGAGTGCGACCGTCACCCCCGCGGCCCAACGCCACGTACGTCCGCTCCCATCGACATGTGCGTCAGCACTGACTGCGAGTGTTGCATTCATGATGTCGTGGCGTTGTTTTTCGGCGAATGCTTATTCGATGGACTTCTTCTTGCCGTAGTAGCCGATCGCCCACCGGATTGCGGCGATCGCCGCTCCGCCGACACCCCCGCCGATCAATGCGGCGACGACGGTTGCGACAGCGGACCCGGCGAGCACAGCATTCACGATCGCGACCGCGACGCCGGCCTCCGTGACTCCCAGCGCCGTGATGATCGACTTCACGACTTCCGGCCCGTACACGCCACCGAAGATCACAGCGGCCGCAGTCACTGCGAGCGCGATGCCTGCCCCGGACAGGTTGCGGGTGATCACCCGGGGTGAGTCGACGGCGAGACCTTGCGTAATACTCATTTCTCATCTCCTTGCGGTGTCGTGCGGAGTGCGCTGGCGGTGCGAGCACAGGCATCTGGTTGTGGATACTTCCCGCGCCGGGCCCTCCGCACACCGGCCGGCGTTGCTCAGGAGTGTAGAAACGGTCGCCCTCTCGGCGCGAGGGAATCGGTGCGGGTCGCTCCGAAAGTCATGCGAAGACGACACCAAGGTCGCACGCGCCCACGACAATGGTCGCGATCTCACCTGCGCGCGCCGCCCCGCATCTCACCCGCAACACCGCACAGGTCTCGTCCCCTGACCCACCTGCGGGTACAGTCGCTATCGAGATGTGCCTGAGGAAGGATGCTGATGGTCACTGAGCACGAAGACGACCCTCCGCTGCTCGACGTTTCCGATCGCCCCGCTGCGACGCCGGGACCGCTGACCAAACCCTCCCCGATCGTGCGACCGCCCCGGCGAGCGCGGTGGAAGATCGTCATCACGGTCGTTCTGATCGTCGCCGCGGCAGTGGCCGCGATTGCCTTCCTGCCACCGCTGTTCGCATGAGTTCGTGGACCAGCCATGCGATCGCCCTGCTGGAGGCCGATGCCAACCGCAGCGCTGACACGCATCTGCACGTCTTCCCCCTGCCTGCCGAGTGGGGCATCGATCTGTATCTCAAAGATGAGTCGGTGCATCCGACCGGGTCGCTGAAGCACCGCCTCGCCCGATCGCTGTTGCTGTACGGCCTCGTCAACGGACGCATCGATGAGGGAACGACGCTGGTCGAAGCATCCAGCGGGTCCACGGCGGTGTCGGAGGCATACTTCGCGCGGATGCTCGGGCTCGACTTCATCACCGTCGTGCCGCGCTCGACCAGCCCCGAGAAGATCGAGCTCATCGAGTTCTATGGCGGCCGCTGCCATTATGTCGACCGCGCGCCCGAGATGTACAGCGAGGCCGAGCGGCTCGCGCACGAATGCGGCGGTTATTATCTCGACCAGTTCTCGTACGCCGAACGCGCCACTGATTGGCGCGGGAACAACAACATCGCCGAGAGCGTCTTCAGCCAGCTCGCCCGTGAGCGGCATCCGATCCCCGACTGGATCGTCGTCGGAGCCGGAACCGGCGGCACCAGCGCGACATTCGGGCGCTACGTCCGTTACCGCCAGCATCCGACGAAGGTCGCCGTCGTCGACCCAGAAGGGTCGGCGTTCTACGGCGGTTGGAGCACCGGCTCGGCCGACTACACCACCGGCATGCCCAGCCGCATCGAAGGAATCGGCCGACCCCGCGTCGAACCCTCATTCGTCCCGGGCGTGATCGATGAGATGTTGCAGATTCCGGATGCCGCGTCCGTCGCGGCCGTGCGCCTACTGAAAGAACGCACGATGCACTGGGCGGGCGGTTCGACAGGGACGAACCTCGTCGGCGCCTTCCAGCTGATCGCGCGGATGCTCGACGCCGGACGCCAGGGCAGCGTCGTCACACTGATCTGTGACGGCGGAGCGCGTTACGCCGGAACGTACTACTCAGACGAATGGGTCGCGGCCCAGGGCTGGGATCTCGCTGCGCACCGCGCACGCCTCGACGATTTCCTGCGCACCGGCCGCTGGTCGGGGTAGCGCTCGCAGCGCAGATGGTTACGCTGACCACATGAGCACTCTGATTCTCACCATCGTCGGATCCGATCGCCCCGGACTCGTCGCCGCCGTCGCCGATGTCGTCGACGCCCACGGCGGCAACTGGGAGAACAGCCAGCTCGCCGAACTCGCCGGAGTCTTCGCGGGCGTCGTGCAGGTGTCCGTTCCAGAAGACCGCACCGACGAGCTCACCGGAGCACTGCAGCGACTCGACGGTCTGACCGTCGGGGTGCACGCGGGCAGCGACGCCGCGGCATCCGCGACCCGGCCCGTGGCGCTGCAAATCCTCGGCAACGACCGGCCCGGGATCGTGCGTGAGATCTCGGCCGTGCTCAGCACGCACCAGCTCAGCATCGACGACATGACCACGACGACGCGCGACGCTGCGATGGCCGGCGGGCGGTTGTTCGAGGCATCCGTGACGGCGGAGGTGCCGGCATCCGCGGACCTGGAATCGCTGCGCACCGACCTCGAGCGCCTCGCGACCGAGATTCAGGTCGACATCACCCTCGCGTGACAGGCGACGCCGGGGGCACTTGTCCAAGCGCAGGGAGCACTCGGCACCAGCTTCAGACCAGCCGGGTCTTCGGCGAGACCGTGTAGGTGTGCGCCGGGTCGCTGTTGACCACGCCCTTAAGGGCTGTGTCGATCGCCTCGAGGACATCGTCTTCAAGTGTGACGCCTGATGCCTTGACTGTGTCGGTGAGCTGCTCGGGACGGGATGCTCCGACTAGCGCCGCGGCGACATTGGGGTTCTGCAGCACCCAGGCGATCGCGAGCTGCGGCATCGTGAGACCGACGTCGGCCGCGATCGGCTTCAGCCGCTGCACGGCCGTGAGGATGTCGTCCTGCAGGAGGCGCTTGATGAACTCGGCGCCGCTGTTCGCATCGGTCGCGCGCGACCCGGCCGGCACCGGCTGGCCCGGCAGATACTTGCCGCTGAGCACACCCTGCGCCATCGGCGACCAGACGATCTGCGAGATGCCGAGCTCGTGGGATGTCGGCACCACCTTGCCCTCGATCACGCGGTGCAGCATCGAGTACTGCGGCTGGTTCGAGATGAGCTGCACGCCCACCTGCCGTGCGAGCTTGTGCCCCGCGCGCAGCTGCTCGGCCGTCCACTCGCTGACCCCGATGTATAGGGCCTTGCCCTGACGGACGACATCGGCGAACGCCTGGAACGTCTCTTCCAGCGGCGTCTCGTAGTCGAAGCGGTGCGCCTGGTAGAGGTCGACGTAGTCGGTGCCCAGGCGCTGCAGCGAACCATTGATCGACTCGAAGATGTGCTTGCGGCTGAGGCCGGTGTCGTTCGGGCCCTTGGGCCCGGTCGGGAAGTACACCTTCGTGAAGATCTCCAGGCCCTCGCGGCGCTGTCCCTTCAGCGCCGTGCCGAGAATCACCTCGGCCGCGGTGTTCGCGTAGGTGTCTGCTGTGTCGAACGTCGTGATGCCCGCATCGAGGGCAGCGCGCACGGTCTGCACAGCCGCGGCGTCGTCGACCTGGGATGCATGGGTGACCCAATTGCCGAAGGTGATCTCCGAGACCTTCAGGCCGCTGTTTCCGAGGTAGCGATAGTTGACCATGCCTCCACGCTATGACCTCTCCGGATTCGAATCGCGCAAATTGCCGCATTCTCAGCCGAAACAGAGCAATTTGCGCGATTCGAACGCACAGGCGGGGATGCTCAGGCCATCGCCTCGGCGGCGGCCTCGTCTTCTGTCGTCGCGACGAGCTGACCGCAGGCACCGTCGATCTCTTTGCCTCGCGTGTCACGAAGGGTCGTGGGGATGCCGGCATCGTTGAGCCGGCGGACGAACTCGTCCTGCACGTCCTTGTCCGACGACGTCCACACCGACTCGGGCGTCGGATTCAGCGGGATCGGATTGACGTGCACCCAGCCCCGGCCGCGCTCGTTGAGCTTCTCGGCCAGCAGGTCTGCGCGCCAGGCGTGGTCGTTCATGTCCTTGATGAGCGCGTACTCGATCGAGACGCGGCGGCCGGTCTTCTCGTAGTATTCGCGTGCGGCATCCAGCGCCTCATCGACCTTCCAGCGCGAGTTGACCGGGATCAGCTCGTCGCGCAGGGTGTCGTCCGGCGCGTGCAACGACAGCGCGAAGGTCACGGGGATGTTCTCGTCGGAGAGTTTGCGGATGGCCGGAACCAGCCCGACCGTCGACACGGTGATGCCGCGAGCGCTCATGCCGAGACCGTCGGGCTGCGGGGCGACCATGATGCGCACAGCATCCATCACCCGCTTGTAGTTGGCCAGCGGCTCGCCCATTCCCATGAAGACGATGTTCGAGACGCGCTCCATCGAGTGGTCGTCGGCTTTCTTCCCGCCCAGCCCGCCCTCGGCGATCAGCCGGTTCGCGCGCACGATCTGCTCGATGATCTCGGCCGTGGACATGTTGCGCGTGAGTCCGGCCTGACCGGTGGCGCAGAACGGACAGTTCATGCCGCATCCGGCCTGCGACGAGACGCACAGGGTGATGCGACCTGGGTAGCGCATGAGCACCGACTCGACGAGCGCGCCGTCGTGCAGACGCCAGAGGAACTTGATCGTGTCGCCACGGTCGGTCTCGAGGCGTCGCACTTCAGTGAGCAGCGGCGGCAGCATCCCGGCGACGAATTCCTCGCGCTGGGCGGCGGGCAGATCCGTCATCTCGACGGGGTCTGAGGTGTAGTGCGTGAAGTAGTGGGTTGCGAGCTGCTTCGCGCGGAATCCGGGCAGGCCCAGCTCCTTCACCTTCTCGATGCGCTCGGCCGGTGTCAGGTCAGCGAGGTGCACGGGCGGCTTGCCGCGCTTCGGGCTCGCGAACTGCAGCAGCGGCCGACCCTCGGCATCTTTCTTCTGCGTCCACCCCTCGGTGCGCGGGCGCGTCTGGCGCACTCCGGTGTTCGCAGGGCGCGCGGGAGGAGTCTCGGTCATACCTCCAGGGTACGCGGTGACGGGTGAGAAGCGGCTGGGCCGGCCGGCACCGCCCAGCGGCGACGTCAGCCGAGGAAGATGTCCGGGAACAAGCGCTCGTCGGGCGTGCCGGGGACCGCCGCGTACTTCGAGAAGTCGGTCACGCCGTCCGCCTCGAGCACGTCCTCGACGATGAGGCTCTGCCCCGAGTACGCCGACGCCTGCTTCGTGAGCACGGCGTACGCGGCATCCGCATAGATGTCGGGGGTGCGGCTGGCGGCCATGACCTTGTCTCCGCCGAGCAGGTTCTGCACCGCGGCCGTCGCGATCGTCGTGCGCGGCCACAGGGTGTTGGCCGCGATGCCGTCTTCGGCGAACTCTGCGGCGAGACCGAGGGTGACCATGGTCATGCCGAACTTCGCCAGCGAGTAGCCGGTATGGGCGCCGAGCCACTTCGGCGTGGGATTCAGCGGCGGCGACAGCGACAGGATGTGCGGATTCGTCGCCTCGCGCAGCTGCGGGATGGCCGCTCGAGAGAGCATGAACGTTCCGCGCACGTTGACGTCCTGCATGAGGTCGTACTTCTTGGCGCCCAGGTCGAGCGAGCCCGACAGGTCGATGACGCTGGCGTTGTTGATGACGACGTCGATACCGCCGAACTCGCCCTGGGTCTTCAGGACCGCTTCGGTGATGTCGTCGTCTTCGCGCACGTCTCCGACGATCGGCAACGCCTGTCCGCCGGCTTCACGGATCTGGTCCGCCGCCGTATGGATGGTGCCTTCCAGCTTCGGATGCGGGGTGTCGGTCTTGGCGAGCATGGCGATGTTCGCGCCATCCGCCGCCGCGCGAAGCGCGATCGCGAGTCCGATACCGCGGCTGCCGCCTGACATCAGGATGGTTTTTCCAGCGAGGGTCATGAGTTCTCCAATACCTAGGGTTTCGAATCGCGCAAATTGCTGTATCGCGGTGCGCGATGGAGCAATTTGCGCGATTCGAACGGGTGTGGGGGAGCTATTTCGGCGCCATGCGGATGGCGCCGTCGAGACGGATGGTCTCGCCGTTGAGATAGTCGTTCTCCACGATGCTCAGCGCGAGTGCAGCGTATTCGTCGGGGCGGCCGAGGCGTGCCGGGTAGGGCACCTGCTGCCCGAGCGACGCCTGGGCCGCTTCGGGAAGACCGGCGAGCATGGGAGTCTCCATGATGCCGGGGGCGATCGTCGCGACGCGGATGCCGTGACGTGCCAGCTCGCGCGCGATGGGAAGCGTCATGGCGTGCACCCCGCCCTTTGACGCGGAGTACGCCGCCTGACCGATCTGCCCGTCGAAGGCGGCGACGGATGCCGTGTTCACGATGACCCCGCGCGCGCCGTCGACGGCGTCGTTCTTGGCCATGACGGCGGATGCCTGCGCGATGACGTTGAACGTGCCGATGAGATTGATGCTGATCACACGTTCGAAGTCTCCGAGCGGTGCCGGGTTTCCGTCTCGATCGACGACCTTCGCCGGAGGGGCGATGCCCGCACAGTTGATGACGATGCGCAGCGGCGCCTGGGCATTGGCCTCGACGACGGCGGATGTCACGTCGTCGGCACTGGTGACGTCAGCGGCGATGAACGAGCCGCCGAGCTCTACGGCGCGCTCTGCGCCGGGCGATGACGACAGGTCGAGCAGTGTGACGTGCGCACCGGCCGCGGCAAGCGCACGTGCTGTGGCGAGGCCGAGTCCTGAAGCACCCCCGGTGATGAGAGCACCCGATCCCTGAATCTGCATCTGTTCTCCCTCGAACGATCCTGCAACTGAGTTTCAGCCTACGCGATCCGCAGTGTCACCGCTGGCGCGGATGGCCGCGCGGGTGTTGGCTGGAGTCATGGAACTTCGTCGCAAGCGAGCCTACGTCACCGCTGAATCCTCTGACGGTTTCCGAGTCCTGGTCGATCGGCTGTGGCCGCGGGGCGTCTCAAAGGAAGACGCCGCGATCGACCTCTGGGCGAAGGACACCGCCCCCAGCCCTGAATTGCGCAAAGCCTGGCACGCGGCATCCGATGATGACTGGGACACGTACGCCGACCGCTATCGCGCTGAACTCGACGGCGAGACCGCCCAAGCGCTCGACGAACTCGCCGCCGAGGTGAAGAAGCGCAAGACCGTCACGCTCGTCTATGCCGCACACGACGACGAGCACAACCACGCCGTCGTGCTCGAACAGGCGCTGCGCGAACTGCTGTCATGACGGTTCCCGCCACCGACATCGCCGTGCCGGCCCCGGTCGCCCGCCTCGCACGCGGCGCAGAGCTCACCCCGGTGTGGCTGAACAACATCGGCGGATTGACCTTCCGCACGAACGATGAACGCTTCATCAAGTGGGGGCCGCGAAACGATGAAGCCAGCATGCGCGACGAGGCCGAGCGGATGCGCTGGGCGCGCCGGTGGATACGCGTACCCGAGGTCATCGAACAGGGGCAGGATGACGAGCACGAGTGGCTGGTGACCGCGGCGCTCAGCGGTGACAGCGCGGTGAACCCGCAGTGGATCGCGAAACCAGCCCTCGCCGTGCGCGCCATCGGGGAGGGCCTGCGGATGCTGCACGACACGCTCCCCGTCGAAGAATGCCCCTGGGAATGGAGCACAGCGACCAGAGTCGCGAATGCTGAAGCCCGCGGCATCCGGGTTCCCGACGATCTCCGCGAAACACCACCGATCGACCGGCTCGTCGTGTGCCACGGCGACGCGTGCGCACCCAACACCCTGCTCGACGCGACGGGCACCCCGCTCGCCCATGTCGACCTCGCCGCGCTGGGCACCGGCGATCGCTGGGCAGACATCGCAGTCGCTTCAATGAGCACCGAATGGAACTATGGGCCCGGGTGGGAGGACGTGCTGATCCATGCCTATGGACTCGAGCCCGACCGCGAGCGCATGGCCTACTACCGAGATCTCTGGAACGCGACCTGAGCAAGCACAATGGCCCACCGAGTCATGAACGGCGAGGTCACTGCCCCGCGACCGACGGGCCGAGGATGAAGTTCCAGGTGCCGAAGACGACCGCGGTGGTGAGCGCGGCAGCGGGAATCAGCATCCCGACCAACACGAGTACCGTGTCGCCGCGTTCCCATTGCGACGGACGCGCCCAGGTGCGTTTCGCGGGGGCGCCGAAACCGCGTGCCTCCATCGCTGTCGCGAGTGATGAGCCGCGCCGCACGGCGAGCACGAACAGCGCGAACGCCATTCCGACACCCCGGCGAATCCTCCCCTGATCGGCGACGCCGCGCGCACGTCGGGCCAGGGTGAGCGCCCGCCAGTCGTCGGCGAGCAGCCCGAGCATCCGCATGCCGGCGAGCGCACCGACCACGAAGCGCGCTGGAAGCCGAACCCGCTGAGCCAGGTCATCAGCCAGCTCGGTCGGGTCGACCGTGATGAACAGCGCGACCGCTGGCAGCCCGATCGCCAGCACACGCACTGCCGTCGCCGCGGCGAGGGTGAGTGACCCATCGCTGACGTGCACGACGAGCCACTCGACGTAGACGGTGCCGCTCGCCTGGCCGTACAGCGCGATCGTCACGGCGCTCAGCGGCGCGGCGATCCACAGCACGGCGGTGCGCATCCAGAATTCGCGTGCCCGCAGCCCAGCAAGCAGCAGCAGGGGGATCTCCAGGACCAGCGCGACTGCCGCCGAGAGCACGTCGATCGTCAGAATGAGCGGGATGCTGATCAACAGCGCGGTCGCGAGTTTCGCCAGGGCGCTGCGTGGCGCGACGGGTCCGGTGCGCACGGGGCGGCCGGTATCGATGGCGAGGTCGGTCATGGCCGCAGCTCGATCCGTCGAGCGTGCAGGGCGCGCATGACGTCGTCATCGTGCGAGACGACGATGATCGCCGATCCCTGTTCGCGCAGGTCAGCGATGATGCCGACGAGCTCGGCCCAGGTCACCGCATCCTGTCCGAAGGTCGGCTCGTCGAGCATGAGCACCCGTGGCTGGGTGGCCAGTGCCGCGGCAACGGTCAGGCGACGTTTCTCACCGCCGGAGAGCGTGTAGGGGTTCGCCTCAGCCAGCGCGGTCAGGCGCAGGCGCCGCATGAGATCGTCTGAGCGGGCCGCCACCTCGCTCTCGGCAAGCCCCAGCGCTCGCGGCCCGACCGACAGCTCTTCGCGCACCGTACGCGCCAGCAGTTGATGCTCGGGGCTCTGCAGCACCGCACCGATGCGCGTGAGCAGTGCACGCGACGACCATTTCGCCGGATCTGGCCTCTCACCGGCTGCGAGTTCAACGGATGCCGCAACCTGTCCGCTCTCGGCGGCGATGAGTCCGGCGAGCGTGAGCCCGAGCGTCGACTTTCCGGCGCCGTTGGCACCCGCGATGCCGAGCACCTCTCCGCCGCACAGATGCAGATCGATCGGACCGGCCACCGGCACGCCCCGACGACGTGAGACGACGAGGTCGTGGGTCTCGAGCAGCACCGGGCCGGGGCGGTTCGCCGGAGCCGGCGGGAATGCGGGCGGATGCCCCGGCACCCACACGCCCGCGGCGGCGAGCTCGCCGCCGCGCTCCCCCAGCACAGCATCCGGACTCCCATCGGCGAGCACGATGGTCGTCTCATCCGCGGCGCCGAGCACGATGACGCGATCGACCAGCGGCAGCCACACGTCAATGCGGTGCTCGATGACGACCAGGGTCGCCCCGGTCGCATCGAGCGCTGCCTTCACGGCGTCTGTGACCTCGCCGACCCCGGCCGGGTCGAGGTTCGCTGTCGGCTCGTCCAGCAGAATCGCCCCTGGCCGCATGGCGAGCACCCCGGCCAGGGCGAGACGCTGCTTCTGGCCACCGGACAGCGCTGCCGTCGAGCGCTCCACCGGAACGTCGAGACCGACGGCCTCCAGCGCGGCATCGACACGCGGCCAGATCTCGTCGCTGGGGACGCCGAGGTTCTCGCATCCGAATGCCACGTCATCGCCGACCCGCGTCAGGATCGTCTGCGTATCGGGGTCTTGCAACACCATTCCCACACGACCGTGCGCACCGGCGGCCGGCGCACCATCGACGAGCAGCTCGCCGAGTTCCTCCCCCTCGTCCGCCCCGCCGAGTACGCCGCCAAGCCCCTGCAGAAGGGTCGACTTGCCCGACCCCGAGGCACCGAGCAGTAACACCCGCTCGCCGGGTTCGATCGTCAGCGAGACCTCGCGCAGTGCCCAGCGGCGCCGTGTGGCGTAACGCCAGCCCCACGAGCGCGCCTCCAGCGCGGCCGGGAGCGTGACGTCAACTGTCACCGAGCTCGTCACACCCGCGCGCTGGCCGTCCGACCGGATGCGAAGCGGTTGAGCGCTCCCGTAGCCGCAAGGCCGCGGACGATCAGCCAGCCGCCGAGGCCGGCGATGACCGCACCCGAGATCGTCGTCGAGGTGATGTACACGCTGGTGAAGAGCACGTCGGCGCCGGGGTACCACAGCACACGGTCGTTGATTCCGCACGCGATCCCCGCTCCGGCTCCCGCGAGGATGGCAACCGGCAGACGCCACACGCCATAGAGGAAGACCAAGAAGATCAGCTCTGCACCGAGCCCCTGCACGAGCCCCGAGGCGATCGTGAGCGGACCCCACTGGTTGCCGATGAGCGCCGAGATCACCGAGGCGACGACCGAGGCATACAGCGCAGCCCCGGGCTTGCGGATGATCAGGCCGCCCAGCACGCCAGCGATCAGCCACGGGCCCGCGAGCAGCCCTTGGATGCCCGGAAGCAACGGCTTCAGCAGTGTGCTCGGCACCTCATAACCGACGTTCCAGAGCAGAAAGATCACGGCGCACGCGACAGCGATCACACTGGCGACGACGATGTCGACGACCCGCCAGCGCCACAGTTCCCGGCGACGAAGCCCCTTCGAAACGGATGCCGAAGCGGACACAGTTGCACTCATTATGAACTCCTTCCTGCGCTGGCATGACCCAGATCAGGTTCGACGGTCGAAGCGCTTTTCGCTCCCTCTCAGCCCGGCTCGCGGACTCCCGTGGTTGTGCAGACGATCATACCGCCCGTGGGGCGTTGCACTCCCGCGGAGTAGGCGAAGCGCATTGACGAGCCGGATTCGATAGCGTAAGCAAGTGACTTCTGACGATGTGACGCCCGACACAGGCACGCTCACGCGGCGTGAGCTGCGCGCGCGAACCCGATCTGCGGGTATGCCGTGGCGCTCGGGCATCGCCTCGGGCGGCTCAGGAGCGGATGCCGCGATTCCGCAGGAGACCATGTCGGATGCCCCGGCTGCCGAAGCGGCCGTCG
The DNA here is from genome assembly GCF_029263575.1 of Microbacterium sp. Lineage (GTDB taxonomy): Bacteria > Actinomycetota > Actinomycetes > Actinomycetales > Microbacteriaceae > Microbacterium. The sequence goes on from NZ_JAJUFV010000029.1 coordinate 16,592, forward strand.
AAGAGGCCGTCGTCGTTGGGTCGGCGGACGAAGAGACAGGGGCGGATACCGCGACATCCGCCGACGCCGACATCGACCAATCCGCGGATACGGTCGCCGATGACCCCAGCGACGTACTGGGCATCAGGTTCGATGCCGACGACGACGCGGATGCCGCCGGTGAAGCGGATGCCGACCACGACGCGGTCGACGCGCCGCCTGCGCAGTGGGCGGATGCCGATCGACCCGCCACGGCGTTCACCTGGATCGACGCCGATGACGTCAGAGAGGCGTCGCTGCCCGCAGAGCTCGCAGCCGCCGTCCCTCGAGAGACCGGGCCAAGCCTGCTCGCTGATGCTCGGCTGCGCCCGCCGCTGTTGCGTGCGCGCTGGCTGGCGCCGCTGGGCACGCTCGCGGCTCTTGCCGTCGCCTATTCAGCAACGATGCTGCTGTGGCCGCTGCACGCGATCGCCCCGACGGTCGACGCTGTCGAGATCACGGCTATGCCCTCTGTCGCCGCTGCTCCCGCGTGGCCGACGGCAGGGAGCGCCGGCGTCAGCGTCGCAGGATTCCCCGCCGCTTCATCGACGGACTCGGCCGCGTCGATCGCGAGCGTGACGAAGGTCGTCTCCAGCATGATGGTGCTCGATGCGCTGCCTCTGCAACCGGGCGAGCATGGCCCCGAGTTCCACTTCACCTACAGCGATAACGCTGACTACTGGGACTACCGCCGTGCGAATCAGTCAGCTCTCGATGTGCCGGTCGGTGGCGCGCTGACGGAGTACCAGCTGCTGCAGGGCACGCTGCTGGGGTCGGCGAACAACTACATCGACCGTCTCGCCCGTGAGATCTGGGGCTCGGACGCACAGTTCGCTCAAGCGGCCAAACTCTGGCTCGCAAATCACGGGCTTGACGACATCACCGTGGTCACCCCGTCAGGGTTCGACGAGGCGAATGTCGCGACACCCGAAGCTCTGCTGCGCCTCGCCCACATTGCGATGCAGAACCCGGTGTTCGCAGAGATCGTCGGCACCAGATCGGTCGAGCTTCCGGGAGCCGGAACGGTCACGAACACCAACGGGATGCTGCAGGACGAAGGCGTGGTCGGTATCAAGACAGGCACGCTGGTCGGGTGGTGTCTGCTCACCGCGAAGGACGTCACGGTCGACGGCACGACCGTGCGCCTGTATGCGGCAGTGTTGAATCAGGGCAGCAATGATGAGCGTCTCGCTGTGACGCGTTCGCTGTTCGCCGAGGCGGAGGCTGCCCTCGCGTCGGCGATGCCAGCTGTGGCAGCGGGCACGGTCGTGGGCGAGATCAGCACGGCGTGGGGAACCGACATCGACGTCGTGGTCGATGACGATGCGACCGTGCTGCTGTGGAACGGCGCGACGGCAGACGCGACAGTGGAGTTCGAGCTGGGCGATCAGCGCACCGATGGCGACGACGTCGGTACGCTCAGCGTCATCGGACCGGTTAACGCGACGACCGTCGACGTCTCGCTCGCCGAGAACGTCGACGGCCCAAGCCCGTGGTGGCGTCTGACCCACCCGCTGGAGCTGCTCGGGATCGACGCGACCGGCTGATCACGCCGGCCGCATCAACGTCAGATTCCTGCCCGCTCTTCGGCCTCGGCCTGAGCCTCAGGCGTCAGTTCGGCATCACCCTGGGCGACCACGGGAATCGCGCCCGTCATCGCCTCTTCCGCATCGATGTCGGTCGCTGCCTGCTCGAACTGCGACTGATACAGGCGCCAATACGCCCCCTGCGCGGCGATCAGTTCGTCGTGCGACCCCTTCTCGACGATGTCACCGTGCTCCATCACCAGGATGAGGTCGGCGTCGCGAATCGTGGAGAGCCGGTGCGCGATCACGAACGACGTACGCCCCTGTCGCAGGGCTGCCATCGCCTGCTGCAACAGCAGCTCGGTGCGCGTGTCGACGGCACTTGTCGCCTCGTCGAGGATGAGAATCGACGGCTTCGCCACGAATGCCCGGGCGATGGTCACGAGCTGTCGCTCACCCGCCGAGACGTTGGCCGCGTCTTCTTCCAGCACGGTCTCGTATCCATCGGGAAGCGCGTGCACGAACCTGTCGACGTATGTTGCCTTGGCCGCCTCAAGCACCTCGTCGTCGGTGGCACTGGCACGACCGTAACGGATGTTCTCGAGGATCGAGCCGGCGAACAACCACGGGTCTTGCAAGACCATTCCGGTGCGTGCGCGCAGATCGGAACGGGTGAGCTCGGCGATATCTTGACCGTCGAGCAGGATGCGCCCACCGCTGAGCTCGTAGAAGCGCATGATGAGGTTCACCAGCGTGGTCTTTCCCGCACCCGTCGGCCCCACGATCGCGACCGTCTGGCCCGGCTCGACCCGGAACGACAGGTCGTTGATCAGCGGACGCTCGGGTGTGTACGAGAACGACACATGCTCAAACTCGATCACGCCCTTGCCCTCCACCAGGGCGGGGGCGTCGTCTGCATCGGGCTCTTGTTCGTCAGCGTCGAGGAAGTCGAACACGCGCTCGGCCGAAGCCGTGCCCGACTGCACGACAGCAGCCATGCCACCGAGCTCCGACAGGGGCTGAGTGAACTGCTGCGAGTACTGGATGAAAGCCTGCACATCGCCCAGACGCAGCTGGCCGCTGGCGACCATCAGACCGCCGAGCACCGCAATGCCGACGTAGGTGAGGCTGCCGATGAAGGTCATGCCCGGCATGATGATGCCCGACAGGAACTGCGCTTTGAAGCTCGCTTGGAAGAGCTCTTCGTTCTCAGCCTGGAACTTCTCGAGCGCATCTTTCTCTCGGCCATAGACCTTGACGAGAGCGTGGCCGGAGAAGGCCTCTTCGACGCGCGCGTTGAGCCTGCCGACTTTGCGCCACTGCATGCCGAACGCCTTCTGCGAGCGCGGACCGATGACACCGAAGATCACACCCATGAGCGGCAGTGCGACGAGAGCGACAAGAGCGAGCTGCCACGAGATCGAGAACATCATGAACAGCACGCCGATGACGGTGAGCACCGAGGTCAGCGCGCCCGACAGCGACTGCTGCATGGTCTGGGTGATGTTGTCGATGTCGTTGGTGACGCGTGAGATCAGTTCGCCGCGCTGCACCTTGTCGAAGTACGCCAACGGCAGGCGATTGATCTTCGCCTCGACGTCGTCGCGCAGTCGCCACATGGCTCGCACCATGATGACGTTGATCACATACCCCTGAAGCCACCCGAGCACCGCGGCGCCGACATAGATGGCGAGCACGGCGATGATGATCCAGCGCAGTCGGTCGAAGTCGATGCCAGCACCGACCTGGAAGTCGCTGAATGCCGCGACCATGTTGGCGAAGTCGTCTTGACCCTGTGCGCGGAGCATCTCGACGATCTCTTCTTGGCTGGTGCCCGGAGGCACGCCATTGTCGCCGAGCGTCTTCGAGATGAAGCCTTCATAGATGATGTTGGTCGCCTCGCCCAGCACTTTGGGTGCTGCGACCATGAGCACGACGCCGATCGCACCGAGGAACGAGACGAACACGAGCCAGACGGCCGAAGGCTTCAGCAGACCGAGCATGCGCGCGAAGCTCTTGCCGAAGTTGTCGGCTTTGCCCGGTGCGACAGCGTCCCAGTCGCCCGAGTTCTGCCTGGCCTGCTCGGCCAGCTCGGCCTCATACTGCGCTTCCGCGGTGAGCTCGCCTGCGGGCCCTTCGGCCGCGCTGGTCGGAGCGTCTGCATACGGCTTCTTCTGGTCGCTCATGCATCTACTCCCAGCTGCGACTCGACGATCTCGCGGTACGTCTCATTGGATTCGAGCAGCTCGTCGTGTGTTCCGACGCCGACCATGGTGCCAGCGTCGAGGACGACGATGCGGTCCGCATCGGTGATGGTCGACACGCGCTGTGCGACGACGATCTTGGTCACGTCGGGCAGCTCTCGCCACAGGGCCTGTCTGAGACGAGCATCGGTGGTGAGATCGAGCGCCGAGAACGAGTCGTCGAACACGAGGACCTGTGGCCGGTGAACAATCGCACGGGCGATCGCCAGGCGCTGGCGCTGGCCACCCGAGACGTTGGTACCGCCCTGCGCGATGCGTGATTCGAGCCCTTCGGGCATCTCTTCGACGAAGTCGCGCCCCTGGGCGATCTCGAGCGCGTGCCAGAGGTCGTCGTCCGTGGCTTCTTCTCGTCCGTAACGCAGGTTCGATGCGACCGTTCCGGTGAACAGGAACGGACGCTGCGGCACCAGGCCGATGCTCTTCCACAGGGACTCGACATCGGCTTCACGCACGTCGACGCCCCCGACGCGAACGGCGCCGCCGGTGACGTCGAACAACCGGGGGATGAGCGAGATCAGCGTCGTCTTGCCGCCGCCGGTCGAACCGACGATCGCCACGGTCTCGCCGGGTTCGGCACGGAAGGTGATTCCACTGAGCACCGGCGCCTCAGCGCCGGGGTAGGTGAACTCGGCGTCATCGAAGGCGACCGTGCCGGGCGCGGGGAAGGCGTGGACGCCGTTCTCCGGCCGTTCCATGGCGGCCTCTGCGTCGAGCACCTCGCCGACGCGTTCTGCCGACACGGCCGCACGCGGAATCATGATCGCCATGAAGCTCGCCATGATGACGCCGCCCATGATCTTCCCGATGTACTGCATGAAGGCGAACAGCGTGCCGACTTCGACGTTGCCGGCGTTGATCTCGATACCGCCGAACCAGATGACCGCCACGACGGTGACGTTGAGAATCAACATGAACAAGGGGAAAAGCAGCACGAACAGCGAGCCGATCTTGCGCCCGAGGATCATCAGCTCGGTGTTCGCTTCGCGGAAGCGCTCTTCTTCGATGGGCTCGCGTACGAAGGCGCGAACGACCCGTACTCCGGTGAGCTGCTCGCGCATAATGCGGTTGATCGTGTCGAGCTTGCCCTGATTGCGGCGGAACAGCGGCACCATACGGCTGACGATGATGACGGCCATGACCAGCAGCGCGGGCACAGATACAGCGATCAGCCAGCTGAGCCCGACATCTTGCTGCACCGCCATGATGATGCCGCCGATCGCGAGCAGCGGTGCGGTGACGAACATCGTCGCACCCATCATCGCCAGCATCTGCACCTGCTGGACATCGTTGGTGTTGCGCGTGATCAGCGAGCCTGCGCCGAACTGCGAGACCTCGCGCTCGGAGAACCCGCTCACGCGGGAGAAGACGTCAGAGCGCAGGTCGCGCCCGACGCTCATGGCGGCCTTGGCCGCGAAGTACGTCGCGATGATCGCGGCAAGGATCTGCCCGAGCGAAACGGCAAGCATGAAAGCGCCCGTTCGCCAGATGTAGCCGGTGTCGGCCTCAGCCACGCCCTTGTCGATGATGTCGGCATTCAGACGAGGCAGGTAGAGGGTGGCCAGCGCGCTGGCGAACTGAAATATCAGCACTCCGAGCAGCAGCCACCGATATCGAGAGAGGTAACGGAAGAGGATTTTTCCGAGCATGAAGGTGTCCTTGAAGGAAGAAGAGCCGAGTGGGCCAAAGATAGAGTGCCACGAAGCTCGGACATTCGAAACGACGTAGGCAGATTATCCGCTCAGGGCGAACGAATCGCAGATCATACGCGATTATGCACTGTGTGCAGCAATGGGAGGCGACCCATTCACATAAACAGCGCGACCTCGGGAACGTACGCGCGGGCGGCGGCCGCGGCATCCGATTCGAGCTCGGCGATCGTCGCCGGCTTCCAGCGCGGCTGTCGATCCTTATCGACGAGCTGGGCGCGGATTCCTTCCACGAGATCGGGATGGTGAGCGCCGAACCACAGCACCCGCCGGTACTCCCCCGTCAGCGCATCTCGCAGATCACCCTCGCGGGCCTCGCGCACCGCCTCCAGCGTCACAGCGAGCGCGGTCGGCGACAGCTCGGCGAGGGTCTTCGCAGTCTCGACGGCGAGCGGTTCATCCCGCTCAGCGAGGCGCGCCGCGATCTCGCCGATCGTCGGCGCCGAGAACACCTCGTCGATCCACGCCCGCTCGGCCTCGAGCGGCGAAGCATCAGGCGTCTCGTCGAACAGCAGGACGAGCTCCGACGGGCTCGTGGGATCCGCCCTCTTGGCGAGCGCCTCGCGCAGTTCTCCGAGATGCGCAGAAGGAACGAAATAGTCGGCGAACCCGGCGTACACGGCATCCGCACCGGTCATCGCTGTGCCGGTGAGACCGAGATACTCACCCAGCCGGCCGGGTGCGCGCCCCAGCAGATAGGTGCCGCCGACGTCCGGAGTGAACCCGATGCGCGTCTCGGGCATCGCGAGCTTCGAACGCTCGGTGACGATGCGGATCGCCGCGTGGCCCGCGAGCCCGATGCCGCCGCCCATCGTGATGCCATCGGCGAAGGCCACGACCGGCTTCGGATACTCGGCGATCATCGCGTCGAGCCGGTACTCGGCGCGGAAGAAGTCGACCGTGCGTTCGGGATGCCCCGCAACGATCTGCTCGTAGAGCGCACGAACGTCGCCCCCGGCGCACAGCCCGCGCTCACCGGCACCGTCGATCAACACGATCTCGACGTCAGTATCGTCACGCCAGGCATCGAGCGCCGCCGTGAGCCGGGTGATCATATCGATATCGAGGGCGTTGATCGCCTTCGGGCGATTCAGCGTGAGTCGCCCCAGCGCACCCTCGGTACGGATGAGAACCGCAGCGGCGGAATCGGTGTCAGTCACATATGCCACGTTACATCCGCCCGATCGGTGCGCCGCGTGCCCTTTCGATGCGATAATCTGCGGTTTCTTTGACAATATAGATAGAACGCCCATGCATGAAAGGCCTCGGATGCCCGACGGACAGCTGATCGAGTTCGACCGCGTGACGAAGCGCTTCGGCGCCGTCGCCGCGGTGTCAGACTTTTCCGCGCGTGTCAATCCCGGTGTCGTCACCGGATTCCTCGGGCCGAACGGTGCGGGCAAGACCACGACATTGCGGATGCTTCTCGGCCTCGAGCGTCCGACCATCGGCACGACGAAGATCGGTGGCAAGCGCTTCTCTGAGCTGCGCAATCCTGCCCGTGTCATCGGCGCCATGCTGGAAGACCCCGGATTCCGTGCCCGCCGCACCGTCGAGCGGCATCTCATCGCCGCTGCCAAGGCGAACGGCGTCTCGCTCTCGCGAGTCGGCGAGCTCATCTCGTTCGTCGGGCTCAGTGAGGACGTCGACACCCGCGTCGCCGCGCTTTCGCTCGGAATGCGCCAACGGTTGAGCGCCGCGACCGCGCTGATCGGCGACCCTGGCGTGCTGGTACTCGATGAGCCGGCCAACGGCCTCGACCCCGAGGGGATCCGGTGGATGCGCACACTCATCCGCGGCCTCGCCGACGAGGGGCGCACCGTCCTGGTCTCGTCTCATGTGCTCTCGGAGGTCGAGCAGATCGCCGACGAGATTCTCGTGATCTCGCGCGGTGAGCTCAAGTTCGCCGGGACGATGGAAGATCTCGCCGACCCCAGCACCGGTCCGGTCGTCGTCGACGCACCCGACCGCTCGGCGCTCTCCGACGCGCTGCACGGCGCGGGCTTCGAGTTCGAGATCCTGCGTTCGGGCCTGACCGTGCGCGGCAGCGACGCGGCCACGATCGGCGGCGTCACCGCCAGCGCGGGTGTCGCGCTGACGACGCTGCAGCAGCGCGGCCCGACGCTCGAAGACGTCTTCCTCGATCTCGTGAACGACCGTTACGTTCCCACCCCGAAGACGGATGCCGCGGCCGCAGAACCGGTCACTGCCGACGACGAGCCGATCGCTGACGACGCTTCGACACACTCAGCGAGCGACCGTGACATACCCACCGCGGAGCAGGAACCGGTCGCTGAGCCCGTCGAAGAGGTCGCCCCGGACGACACAGCGGATGCTGAGTCCGTCGACGTTTCCGGAGGCGACGCAGCGTCGACCGACGCAGAAACGGCCGCCGAGCCCACCGAAGCACCCACCGCCACAGAACCGGTCACTGAGCCTGTCGAAGCGTCCGAACCCGACCGCCCGCTCCCGGGCATTGCCGGACTCGCCGCCGTCGCGAGCCATTTCACCGCACCGGCCGACGCCGGCGGAGCGGGCGACACCGACGACCCCGACGCCACGCGGATCATCAACACGGTCCCCGGGAGCGCCCCGTTCGCCGACGACACCGCGGAGACGGACTCCAACGTCGAATCCGAAGCGCAGGCATCCGACACCAACACGCAATCCGAAGCGCAGGCATCCG
>NZ_JAJUFV010000030.1 GCF_029263575.1 Microbacterium sp.
GTCGGAGCCGGTTGCAGATGACGGAGCAATCCGGTGAGAAGCTCCGACATCTGCAACCTCGTCCGACAGGTGTGGCGGCTCCGCCACGATCGGCTGCGGTCGAGCATCAGACATGGGCCTTCTCCTTTCGGCGCGGCCGTGCGGCGAGCGCATCCGCGCCCAACACGTCGCGTGCGGCATCGGCGAGCAGGTTCAGCGCGGCCACGGTCACGACGATCGCCAGGGCGGGTCCGAGCGGCCCGAGCGGACGCTGGCTGAGGTAGCCGAGGTCGCTCGCGAGCATGCCGCCCCAGGTGGGATCAGGCGGTTGCACGCCGATGCCGAGAAACGTCAGCGATGCCACAGCCAGCAGTGCCCCGCCGATCGCCGACACCGAGGCGACGACGAGGTTGGGAGCCACCTGGCGCCACACGTGCCGCCGCAGCACCCACCAGGCCGAACCGCCCAGAAACAGTGCCGCCTCGACGTACTGCGAGTCACGCACCCGCAGGGTCGCCGCCCGGGCGACGCGGAAGAAGCTCGGCGCGATCAGGATGCCGATCGCCAGCGTGGCCTGCACGAGGCCGTTGCCGAGCAGCGCAGCGAAGACGATAGCGAACAGGATGAACGGCAGCGACAGCATGGCATCGACCACGCGCAGCGACAGCCACTCGCCGACCTTCGGAACGAAGGCGCTGAGGGCACCGGGAACGGCGCCGACGATCAGCCCGATGATGGCGGCGCCGAGCGCGCTCAGCAGTGAGGCCGGTGCGCCGGCGAGCAGCCGTGAGAGCACGTCCCTGCCCAGATAGTCGGTGCCGAGAAGATGCGCGAGCGTCGAGTCCTGCAGGGCGTTCGCGGTGTCCTGAGCGAGCGGGTCGTAGGGCGCGAGCGCCGGCCCCGCGATCGCGATGACGGCGACGATGGCGATCACCAGCAGTGCCGCTCGCACGGCCCCTCCCGCTGACCACAGCTTCGTCAGCGCGTTCATGCGGCGCTCCTTCCCGTGCCGGCGGTGCGGGCGATGATGAGGTTGATGATCGCGCCGATGATGACGACCATCACGATTGTGACCAGGAGCACTCCCTGCACCACCGGGATGTCTCCCTGCAGTGCGGCTCGGTTGGCCAGTTGCCCGAGCCCGGGCATCCCGAAGATGACCTCGGTGATCACCGCGCCGCCGATGAGGCGCGGTGCGTGTACCCCGAGCACAGACAGCGCGGGCGTCGACGCGATCGGCAGGGCATGGCGGAAGACGATGCGGCCCGGGGTGAGCCCGTGCACGCGAGCGCCGATGATGTAGTTCTCTTTCAGCGTCCCGACCAGCGAGGTGCGAAGCTGGCGGGCGATGTCGGCTCCGGCGTCCAGACTCAGTGCGAGCGAGGGCAGCACGAGGCACAGGAGCCAGCCGCTCAGACTCTGCTCAGGGGGTACGTACCCGGCAACCGGGAAGATCGGAATCGCATAGGCGAACAGCAGGATGAGCGCGATTGCGGCGACGAAGGCCGGGACAGTGGCCGAGATCGTGCTCAGCAGAGTCACGGCGCGATCGACGATGCCGCCCTGGCTGATGGCTGCCAGCACTCCGCCGGTGAATCCGAACAGCAGCGCGAGCACGATCGCACCGGCTGCGATCGACAGGCTCACGGGGAACGCCTGCGCCACACTGGCGGCGACGGGGATGTTCGTGAACCAGCTCGTGCCGAGGTCGCCCGTGACTGCGTGCGCGATCCAGTCGACGTAGCGCACCAGAAACGGCCGGTCGAGCCCGAACACGTGATTCATCCGATCGATATCGGCCTGCGTCGCGACTTCGCCCAGAGCGACGGCGGCGGGGTTGGAACCGCTCGCCGCGCCGAGTGCGAAGGTCGCGAAGGTGGCGAGGATGAAGACCGTGACCGCGGTGGCGAGCGTCGTCACTGTCACGAGGAGAATCCTCATCAGCCCTCGACCTTGACGTCTTCCCAGCGCTGCACGTCGAGCCAGTGCTGGATTCCGGTGACCTTCTCTGGGTGGATGAGGATGCGCGGCCAGCTGAACAGGAACGTGTTCGGCTGCTGCGCGACGCCGATCGCGACGGCGTCCTGCAGCCGCTGCGCGTACTCGGGGTGCTCGGTCGGTGTCGCACGCGCGGTATCGATCGCTGCGGTGAGCTCGTCAGGAGTCTGGCGGCCGAGGTTCATCAACCCTTCGGGCCCGTACAGCACCTCAAGTGCCTGCAGCGGCGACTGCCGGCCCGAGTAGCTGTCGAGCACGAGCGGGAAGGTGCGCTGCACATAGTTCTGCGCGATGGCCCCTTCGGCCTGCACGTTCAGCGTGACTCGGATGCCGGCCTCGGCCCACTGCGCCTGCAGCAGCTCGGCCAGGGCGGTGTCGGCCTCACCGAGGGTGAGGGTGATGTCGATGCCGTCGGGGTGCCCGGCCTCGGCGAGCAGATCCTTGGCGGCGTCGACGTCGTGCGGATACAGATCCTCGAGCTCATCGTTGTGTGCGACGTATCCCTCGGGGAACGGCTGCCAGTTCGAGGTGCCGTGGCCGAAGTAGGCGACGTCGATGAGGGCCTGCCGGTCAGTGGCGTGGCTGATGGCCCGCAGCACGCGCTGATCGTCGAACGGCTCGACGGTGCCGTTGACGTCGAGGGCGCGAACCGTGAGCGCCTTGATGACCTCGACGTCGAGCCCGGCGGTCTCGGCGGCCTGCGCCTGTGAGGCCGGCACGATCGAGACGTCCCACTGCCCCGAGGTGACGCCCGCGACGGCCGTGGCGTCATCGGCGACCGGCACGACCGAGAAGTCGTCGATGAAGATGTGATCGGCGTTCCAGTACTCGTCGTTCTTCGCGAGCTTCGCGTGCGCGTTCGGCACGTACTCGGTCAGCTCGAACGGACCGGCGCCTTCGGGCTGCGTTGCCAACGAGGCGACGTCATCGAAGGCTGCCGGATTCACGATGAACCCGGTCTTTCCCGCGAACAGGTAGGGCACCTGGTAATCGGCCTGATCCAGCTGCACGGTGACGGTGTGCTCGTCGACCACGTCAACACCGGTGACGATACGCAGCTGACCGGCGAGGGTGGAGTTCTCCTGATCGCGCCCGCGTTCGAGGTTCAGCTTCACGGCTTCGGCGGTCACGGCTGATCCGTCGCTGAAAGCAGCATCCTCACGAAGGTGGAAGGTGATGGCCGTGCCGTCGTCGTTGTACTCCCACGATTCGGCGAGCCCCGGCACCGGTTCCCCCTCGGTGTCCAGCTGCGTCAGCCCGTCGTAGACAAGGGCGAGAGCGTGCGTGTCCCACCCCGCGATCGAGGTGACCGGATCCCAGCTCGTGGGCAGGCGCCACCCCCAGGTGAGCGAGCTCGACTCGTCGGCATCACCCGTGGCCTGCGCGGAGGCGCAGCCGGTGACGGCGAGAGCGGCGATGGTGAGTGCAGCGAACGATGCGAGCCGTGGGCGTGAGGTCATGAATGCGAACGTAGGAGACCACAGCCGCGCGTTTCAGCGGTTGCGATGCGGGGCGACACACACCGCAACAGTTCGAAACATCGGTGTCGTATGGCCACCCCGCCGCACAATATGGACGCATGACTTCGACTTCTTCCCCCGCCGCCCTCTGGTCGGCCGCTCGCGTGCGCGGCACGCTGGCTGTCGTGACCGGACGCGGCGAGCGCGCAGCGGTGTACGAGCGATTCGGCAAGCGCATCAGCGCCGACGGGTACACCGTCGCGATCTTCGAGGCGGATGCCGATGCTGCGGCCGCGTGGCTGGCCGCAGTCGATGCGCCCCGCGTGCTCGTCGGCTCGGATTCGGGCGCCGCCTCGGTGCTGCGGGTGCTCGCGCAAGGCGCGAGTGCGGATGCCGCGATCATCGCCGGCACGCCCGTTGACGTCGATGGTTCGACCCAGCCGGCGGATGCCGAGCGCACCGCGTGCCCGCTGCACCTCGGGGTGCTGGGCACCGAGGCCGCGCGCACAGCTCCGGTCGCGGCAGAGCAGGTTCCGGCATCCGCTGACCTCGCGGCAGTCGCCGTTCCGGTGCTTGCCTTCCACGGCTCTGCCGACACGGTCTCACCGATCACGGAGGCGTCGTCGGTGCTCAGCGCTGTTCCAGATCTCGAGCTGATCGAGACGGTTGACGGCCTGCACGATGCGCTCAACGACCAGTCGCACCGCAGCGTCGCGGCATCGATCGTGCTGTGGCTTGAGCGCCTGCGCGGTGGCGATGTGCGCCAGCCGGTGCTGCGCCGTTCGGGCGAACGCGTCAGCGCATGACCGCGTTCTCGACCCGGCAGGTGCAGGCGGGGTTCGTCCCCGGCGCTGTGCAGAACAGCGCGGTTCCGCCGATCTATCAGACCGCGGCCTATGAGTTCGCCTCGCTGGCGGATGCCGCCGATATCTTCGCGCTGCGAAAGCCCGGCAATCTGTACAGTCGCAGCGCGAGCCCGACGCAGTTGCTGTTGGAGGAGCGGGTGGCCGCGCTCGAGGGCGGAGCGAGCGCCGTGGGCGTCGCCTCCGGTCAGGCGGCCGTCGCGGTGACGCTGCTCGCTCTCGTCGGTGCCGGCGGACACATCGTCTCGGCGAATCAGCTCTACGGCGGCACGGTCGACCTGTTCCAAGACACCTTCGCCGATTTCGGCATCACCGTCTCGTTCGTCGATCAGGATGATGCGGATGCGTGGCGCGCGGCCGTTCGCCCCGAGACGCGGGCGCTGTTCGCTGAGTCGGTGGCCAACCCCGTCGCGCAGGTTCTCGACATCGGCCTGGTCGCCGATATCGCGCACGATGCCGGTGTGCCTCTGGTGATCGACAACACCGTCGGCACGCCATATCTCATCCGGCCCGGCGAGCACGGCGCCGACTTCGTCGTGCACTCGGCGACGAAGTTCCTCTCCGGACACGGCACGTCGCTCGGCGGCGTCGTCGTCGATCAGGGAAGCTTCGACTTCGGCGCACAGCCCGATCGCTGGCCCCAGTTCACCGCGGTTTATCCGCGCCTGGGCGACGTGGTGCTGTGGGAGAGGTTCGGCATCGGTCAGGCCTTCGCTGCGCTCGTGAAGACGAAGTACGTGCATGACCTCGGCCCCTCGCTCTCGCCGTTCAATGCCTGGCAGATTCTGCAGGGCATCGAGACGCTCGACCTGCGCGTCGCGCGCCAGAGTGCGACCGCCCTCGCGGTCGCCGAGCATCTGGCGAAGCATCCGAAGGTCGCCGCTGTCCACCATCCCGGGCTCGACGGCAATCCCTGGCATGCGCTCGCCGAGCGCTACCTGCCGCTGGGCGTGCCGTCCGTGTTCTCGTTCGATCTCAATGGCGCCGAGGACCCTGACACGCAGGCCCGCGTCGGGAAGGTGATCGATGCGCTCGAGGTTGTCCGTCTGGTCGCCAACATCGGCGATGCCCGCAGCCTCGTCGCGCATCCGGCGTCGATGACGCACTCGCATCTGGATGCCGCTCAGCGAGCGGCCGCCGGCATCTCACTGAACACGATTCGCCTGAGCGCGGGGCTGGAAGACCCCGCCGACATCATCGCCGACCTCGATCGCGCACTCGCGCACGCCTGACGACTGGAGCATCATGGGCATCAATCTCGGATACTGGACCCCCGTCTACGGAGGGTTCCTGCGCAACGTCACCGACGAGGGACGTATGGCTGCCACCTGGGAGTACATTCGGGAGGTGTCGATGAAAGCCGACCGTCTCGGCTTTCACACCACCCTGGTTCCCGAGCTCTACCTCAACGATCGCAAGGGCATCGCGGCTCCGAGCCTGGAGGCCTGGTCGCTGTCGGCCGCGATTCTCGCCGTGACTGAGCAGCTGCGCGTCATGACGGCTGTGCGGCCCGGTTTTCACCTGCCGGCCGTGCTCGCGAAGACCGTGAGCACGCTCGACAGCATCGCGCCCGGACGCGTCGCGTTGAACGTCGTCGCGGCCTGGTGGGCTGAGGAGGCCCGGCAGTTCGGCGGCAACTTCCCCACGCACGACGCGAGGTACACCCAGGCGAAGGAGTTCGTCGACGTGCTGAACGGCCTCTGGGAGCAGACGCCGTTCAGTTTCGCGGGCGACCACTACGAGCTGGCCGAGACGATCGTCGAGCCCAAGCCCTCAGCGCACCCGGTGGTCTTCGCCGGTGGCGAGAGCGAAGCGGGGCGCGAGGCGATCGCCGACTTCGCTGACGCCTACGTCATGCACGGCGGCACGCTCGACGAGGTACGCAGCAACGTCACGGATATGAACGCGCGCTCCGAGCGACTGCACGGCCGCCCGATCGCCGAGTTCGGGATGCCGGCGTATGTGATCGTGCGCGACACCGAGGCCGAAGCACAGCGCGAGCTCGATCGCATCACGACCGTCGACCCGGACTCGCCCGGCTACGCCTCGTTCGAGGAGTTCCGCAAGAACTCGAAGCTCGCACTCGAGGTCACCAAGCGCGAGTATTCCGTCGGCACGCGCGGCCTGCGGCCGAATCTCATCGGCACCGCCGAGCAGGTCGCCGAGCGCATCAACGACTACGCCGACGCTGGCATCTCGCTGCTGCTGATCCAGGCATCGCCGCTGGATGAAGAGCTCGAGCGCATCGCCGAGCAGGTGTTGCCGCTGGTCTCCTCCCCCGCTCTCGTCGCCGCACGCTGACGCGGCCTGCCCTCGCCACTACGATTAGGGGCATGAAGAAACTTCAGTGGGGCATCCTGGCCACGGGCTATATCGCCGGTGCGTTCACCGCAGATCTGCAGACGGCCGGACTCGACGTCGTCGCCGTCGGCTCGCGGTCGAAGGAGGGCGCGACAGCATTCGCTGAGCGCTTCGGCATCCCGCACGTGCACGATTCCTATGAAGCGCTCGTCGCCGACCCCGACGTCGACATCGTCTACGTCTCGACGCCGCACCCCATGCACCATGCGAACACCCGCCTCGCCCTTGAGCACGGCAAGCACGTGCTGGTCGAGAAAGCGTTCACGCTGAACCGCGGCGAAGCAGAAGACCTGCAGCGCCTCGCGACCGAGCGCGGCCTGCTCGTGATGGAGGCGATGTGGACGCGGTATCTGCCGCACATGGTGAGGTTGCGTGAGCTGATCGAATCCGGCGCGCTCGGTGAGATTCGTGCGGTGAACGTAGACCACACTCAGCACCTCCCCGATGACCCAAAGCACCGACTCAATGACCTCGCTCTCGGAGGCGGCGCGCTGCTCGACCTCGCTATCTACCCGATCTCGTTCGTCTGGAACGTTCTCGGCGGGCCGACAACGATCACCGCGACGGCACGGCTTGGCGAGACTGGCGCAGACACCGAGGTCGCGACCGCGATGACTCACGCTAGCGGTGCGATTTCGACGACGCTCTCGTCATCACGCGCAGCTGGCCCAAACACCGCTGTCGTGCTCGGGACTCATGCACGAGTCGAGATTGAACGTTTCTGGTGGGCGCCGAGCACGCTGCGCCTCATCGATTCAGAGGGCGCGGTGCTGGAGCAGTTCGACGGGCGGATGGGCCCTGACGCTGGTCGCGGCATGCAGTATCAGGCCCTCGCCGCCGAACGGCTGCTGAACGCCGGCACGTTCGACAGCGACATCCTTCCGCTCAGCGAGAGCGTGGCGATCATGGGCACGCTCGATGAGATTCGCGCCCAGATCGGCGTGCGCTACCCCTCAGAGGAAGCACGCCATGCCTGAGACGCAGGATCCGCGCGTCGCGGTCTATCTCGACTTCGACAACATCGTCATCAGCTGGTACGACCGGGTCCATGGCCGTAATGCCTATGGCAAAGACCGCCAGCGCATCGCCGAGAACCCGAACGATCCCGAGGTGGCTGAGAGGCTCACGGCGGCGCTGATCGAGGTCGGTGCGATCATCGACTATGCTGCGTCTTTCGGCACGCTGGTGCTGACGCGTGCGTACGCGGACTGGTCGTCGCCCGTGAATGCTGAGTATCAGTCGCAGCTCGTAGCACGCGCGGTCGATCTGGTGCAGTTGTTTCCCGCCGCTGCCTACGCCAAGAACGGCGCCGACATTCGCCTGGCGGTGGATGCTGTCGAAGACATGTTCCGCCTCCCCGACCTCACGCACGTCGTGATCGTCGGCGGCGACAGCGACTATGTGCCGCTCGCCCAGCGCTGCCGGCGTCTCGGTCGCTACGTGATCGGCGTCGGCGTCGCCGGGTCGACAGCGAAATCTCTGGCCGCAGCCTGCGATGAGTTCGAGTCGTACGATTCGCTTCCGGGGGTCGTGCGTCCGGTGCCCAAGAAAGCGGCACCCGCGGTTTCTGCGAAGACGTCAGCGACGGATGCCTCGGCTGAGGCTCCGGTGAAGACGGCAGCCGCACCGAAGTCGCGCGCGAAGAAGGCATCCAAGGCGGCCGAGGTCGCCGCTGAGCAGCCGACCACCGAGCAGGAGGAAGGAACCCTCCTGTTGGAGCGCGCCCTGCGTCTAGGGCATGACAAGGCCGGCGCCGACGAATGGCTGCACAGCTCTGCCGTCAAGACGCACATGCGACGCATGGACCCCTCCTTCAGCGAGAAGGCGCTAGGATACCGCTCATTCTCCGAGTTCCTGAAGTCACGTGATGAGATCGCAGAACTCGAAGAGACCGGGCATGAGCGGCTGGTGCGACTGCGCGAGAACTGAGCTCAGTCGTTCGCTGACAACGGCTCCGAAGTTTCGGGCAGGGCTCGCAAAGCCCGCCAGCACAACCCCACAACCACGCCGGTGACGACGCCCACGACGCCGTAGGCGAGCCGCGGATCTGTGAAGTCTGCGAGCGCACCGACGGCAAGTCCCGTCACGACAGTGGAGCCGGGAAGCGCCATCGCCCAGATCCCCATCACCCTGCCTCGAATTCTCTTCGGGGCTGTGAGCATGACGAAGGCGTTCGCCCGAGCGATGAACCACATCACAACAGCGCCGACCGATCCCAGTGCCACGAACAACAGCGGCAGGGTCGGAGCGGCAGCGGCCAGCAGCACGGTCGCAGCCATCGCGAGGGCCAGCATCCGCACCTCAGAACTGCGCGGTGTCGTCGGTCCGGTCGCCGAAGCGAGAGCGCCGGGCAGCGCACCGAGCCCGAACGCGACGGCAAGGGCACCATACGTGCCGCCGTCTGCGTGGAACACGTCGGCGACAATGAGCGGCACGACCACGGCGATGTTATAGCTAGCCGCAGCGCACACCGCGAGCACAAGTGTTGCGCGCACCGGCGCGGTCGTCGCCACGAAGCGCCAAGGGCGACGCTCGCCCGTAGCGATGTCACCCGACGCTATCTCCGGGCGTCTCTGCGGCACAGCCTGCGTCTGCCGCATCGGCTGTAGCCGCACAAGCACGATGATCGAAGGCAGGAACACCGCAGCGCCAAGGACAAAGCACCACGCCGCCTCCGTCGCTACGAGCAGGAAGCCGGCCAGCGCCGGGCCGAGCACGCGTGAGCCGTTGATGATGACCTCGTTCATGCTCACGGCGCTGGTGAGGCGTTCGCGGCCGACGATGTCCATCACGAGCAGCTGTCGTGCCGGATTATCTGCTGCGAAGGCGACGCCGTGTACGACAGCGAACACGATCAGCATCCATAGCTGTAGCACCCCAGAAAAGGCGAGCGCGGACAGACTCCCCAGAAGCAGTGATTGCACCGTAGCTGTGATCAGTAGCACGACGCGACGCGCGTAGCGGTCAACCAATGCTCCGATGAACGGCCCCAACAGCAGCGTGGGCAGCATCATGCCACCGGTCACCGCCCCGAGCGCGATTCCGTTTCCCCCGAGCTGCACCACCTGCCACGCGATTGCAATCTGGGCGGCCGCATTTCCTGTGCCCGACAACAACTGCACCAGGCTCCACCGACGATAGTCACGCACGCGCAAGGCCGCGAAGGAGCGGCCCAGCGCCGCACCATAGAAGCGGGCCATCTGACCGATCAGCTCAGCATGGCAGACAGCTGTGCGTACGAGCGGCGCATCGCGGCCTCAGGGTCAAGAGCCAGATCGTTCTCCGCGAGGATGGGCCCGTTGAATCCAGCGGTTTCAAGCATCTCGAAGACGCCGGCGAAATCGACATCGCCATCACCGGCGTCTCGGAAAGTCAGGTAACGCGCCTTTTCGTCGTTTGCTGCCGCTGCACGATCTGCCGCTTCCTTGTCGACATCCTTCGCGTGGACATACGTGATCAGCTCTGCGTAATCACGAGCGAGCTCGACAGGATCGGAACCGCCAGCCAGAACGTGCCCCGTGTCCAGACACATCCCCACCGCGGCCGGATCAGCCGCCTCATAGAAGGCGTCGATCTCGTCTCGCGTCTCCAGCGGGCAGAGAATGTGCGGGTGCACAGCAAGTCGAACGCCGTGCTCAAGCGTGCGTCTTCCGGCCTCTGTCAGCAGCGCGCCGAGCTGTCGTGACCATCTCAACTCGTCCGAGGAGCGCTGCATCCCCACCGTCACAGGAAGATGCTCGATACCGAGGGTCGACGCGATACGGGCCAGACCCTCTAATGCGTGCCATTCGATCTCTCGAGACTCCTCGTCGAAGAGATCGGCTGCGGCGAAGATAGACGACAACGCGACCCCGTGCTTGCGGCTCAACTCGACGACGGTGCCGAGCCTGTTGAAGAACTCGAGGTCGGTTCGCGGTTCGCCGCCCAGCAGCCCTGGTTTCACATATGAAGGCACCTCGACGTAGTCGTAGCCGAGTTCGGCGGCGAGTGCGAAGCCGCGATCGAGCCCCTCGAAATCGTCTTTCGACCAATCACCGCCCTCGAAGGCGAAGATGCAGTATCCGAATTCACGTGTCACGTCGTGTCCTCGATTCTTCAGCTGATATGCTCAACGGCTCAGTTTTCGAAGCTGATGCGGTCGTAATGTCCGAAAGCCTCCCGGCTTCGTCTCACCGACTCGAGATCTGTGAACGTGGTGTGGTCTTGTTCGAGCAACATGCAACGGAAGTTCGGAAGTACATCCAGCGCATCGATGATGCTCTGAATCGGCAGCTTCCCGGTTCCGATCTCGGTGAAGGCACGAGGATTCTTCACACGTTCGAAAAGGGCCATATCGATGTTCGCATCCGGGCGGACGATCTCGTCGAAAAGGTTCAGCGATTCACCCGCTGACTCGGAGAAATCTTTCTGATGCGTCAGAATCACTCGGTCGCTATATCGACGCATCCAGTCGATCGGGTCCTGCCCCGCGCGATACATCCAATAAGTATCCATCTCGATCTTCACGAGTTCCGGATCGGTGTTCTCAAGAATCAACTCGTACACGATGGCATCGCCGAAACGTTGAAACTCCTGGAAATGGTTGTGGTAATAGAAGACCATTCCGCGCTCCGCGCACAGCTCGCCGACGCGGGTGAAGATGTCGGCGCGTCGTTTGACATAGTCGACGTCACCATAGGGGTAGAACTCGATGTCGCACCCAATCCCGGGATTGCCGATCTCCGCGTGAAAATCGAGCACGGGACCCAGCGTCTCAGGATGAAGCGGATTCACGTGCGAGCCGATGAGGGAGAGCCCGTTCTCATCCAGTGCGCTGCGCAGACGATCCGCGGTAATACCGAATCCGATTCCGGGATCGGATTCCGCATCGTGGTTCGCGCCCTCGACACGGGTGAAACCTAGTTCAGCCAATCGTGCCAGCGTTGCCTCGGGGTCGGCCGCGAGCGCACGGCGCACCGAGTAGAGCTGTACTCCAATATCAATCGTCATGTTCTGGGTCTACCGTCACTGATTGCTGAAAGCCGCGTCGAAGGATGCCTCCGGCTTCGGCCACAACAGCGAGCGAACATATTTCACGGCCTCAGCCGCACCGTGCAGGCGGTCCATCCCGGCGTCCTCCCACTCGATTGAGATCGGCCCGCTGTAACCGATGGCGTCGAGTGCGCGGAAGGCATCTTCCCACGGCACGTCGCCGTGCCCTGTCGAAACGAAGTCCCAACCCCGCCTCGGGTCGCCCCACGGAAGGTGCGATCCGAGGATGCCTGCCCTACCGTTGTGCGGTCGCAACCGGGTGTCTTTGCAATCGACATGGTAGATCCGGTCGCGGAATTCCCAGATGAATCCGATCGTATCGATGTTCTGCCACATCATGTGCGAGGGGTCCCAGTTGAATCCGAAGGCGTCTCGGTGGTCGATTGCCTCCAACGCGCGCACGCTCGTCCAGTAGTCGTAAGCGATCTCGTTCGGATGCACCTCATGCGCAAAACGAACACCCTCGGCATCGAAGACATCCAGAATCGGGTTCCATCGGGTCGCGAAATCCTCGTAACCCGCGTCGATCACTGACGCAGGAACCGGAGGGAACATCGCTACGTAAGGCCAGATCGACGATCCCGTGAACCCGACGACGGTGTCGACGTCGAGTTTGCGAGCCACACGCGCTGCACGCTTCATGTCTTCGGCGGCGCGCTGGCGAACGCCCTCCGCGTCCCCGTCGCCCCAGACGTAGTCCCGCACGATCGCCCGGTGACGGAAGTCGATCGGCGCATCACACACGGCCTGACCGGCGAGGTGGTTCGAGATCGCATAGACCTTCAGGCCATGGCGGTCGAGGATCTCACGCCGCGAAGCGAGGTAGGCGTCATCCTCATCGGCACGTTTGAGATCGAGATGATCTCCGGATGCGGCGATCTCGAGTCCGTCGTACCCCCACGATGCCGCGAGTCGTGCCACCTCCTCGAATGGCAGATCCGCCCACTGGCCGGTGAACAGAGTTACCGGATGCGGACTCATGACTGCCCCTCCGGATAGTTTTCAGCAACCCATGCCCAGCTTGTCTTGGCGCTTTCATACGGATCCTGGCTCGGCTTGTCGACCTCGACCAGGATGGTGCCGTCGAATCCTTCAGGCAACTCCGCGAGTGCCTCGCGGAGCGGAAGTTGACCCTGCCCCGGCTCGAGGAAGAAGCGCTGACGGAAGTGCGAGTAGTACGGCACCCGGCTTTGCCGGGTCTGCTCTGCAATAGCGACGTCGATATCTTTAATGTGCAGATCGGAGATGCGATCTGCGTGTGCGCTCACCCATGCCACGATGTCCGTTCCCGTCCAGGCGAGGTGGCCGAGGTCGGGCCCGGCCGTCATCAAGGAGCTGGGGATCGCATTGAGCACGTAGTCGTACTCCTGCTCTGTCTCGATCCAGGTGCCAACGTGGTTGTGCAACGCCGCCGTCACTCCTTCGGCTTTGAGCACCTCAGCGGTTCTGCCGACCGCGTTCGCTACGCGGTCGAGCCGCGCGGCATCCGCATCCAGCCCGATGGCAGCCGCTTCTTCGATGCGCGGGCGTCCCCGGCTCATGTCCGGCGAAATGAACACGCGATCAAGCCCCATGAACAGGGTCTCCTCTGCACGTCTGCGGATGTCGTCATACCAGCGGAACTCCTGCTCGCTACCAGGTTCGAGCTCGGTGCCGAAATCTTCTGGGAGCGCCACCTGGGCGTATCCGGGTGTCACAGAGAGCCCCGCTGCATCGACGCGACGGCGGTATGCCTGCAGCGTCTGCGTTCGAAGCACCTCCATCATCACGCGATCGAATCCGGCGTTCTTGACCCCAGCGAGAACGGATTCCTGACGATCGAGGAAGGAAGGACGATCGAACTCCCAGCCGATCTCGCCATGGGCTTCGTGGTCCTCTGGAATCTCCACGACGATCCACTGGAGCGTGTTGAGAGAGAAGTGTTCGCGAGTAAGCATCTGTGCCTTCTTTCGGTTTGTCGGTGGGTGTCATTTCAGGCCGGTGGCCGCGACGCCCTGGATGAAGTACTTCTGCAAGAACAAGAACAGGATCAGGATCGGAAGCAGCACGACGACGGCACCGGCCAGAAGCAGGCCGAATGAAATCGTGTTCGACGCCTGCGACGCGACCGAGAGCCCGACTGGTGCGGTGTAGGTCGCCTGCGACTGTGCGACGACAAGCGGCCAGAGGAAGTTGTTCCACGAAGTAAGGAACGACAGGATAGCAACGGTGGCGAGCCCGGGGCCGGTCAGCGGAAGGAAAACCCGGAAGAAGATCCTGCCCTCCCCCGCACCGTCCAGCCGGGCAGCTTCCAACAGGTCGAAGGGAACGCCGTGCGCGAACTGGCGCATGATGAACACGCACAGCGGAAGAATCAAAACTGGAAGGATGATCGCGACGAGCGAATTCACCAGTCCCAGTTGCACAACGATGACGAACTGTGGGACGAACAGTGCTACGTACGGCACGATCATCGAGGCGATCACGAGCGGGAAGATCACACCTCGTCCGCGGAACCGGAGCTTCGCCAGCGCGTAGCCGCCCATCGCGCTGAAGAGCACGTTGCCGACGATCGCCACGCCGGAGACGATGATGCTGTTCATCATGTAAGCGCCGAATCCGCGTTCAGCGAAGAGCTGAATGTAGTTCTCTACTTGGAAGCTCTCGGGGAACCAAGCACCGGGGTTGCTGAGGAACTCGGCCTGTGTCTTGAACGAGCCGAAGAAGACCCAGACGAAGGGCAACAGCATGATGGCGGTGATGACGATCAACGCCGTGTAATTCAACGCCTCACGCGTCGGAGTGAGTGTCTTCAATGTTTCGGCCTCAGCAATCTGAACTGGACGATGGCGACGATTCCGACGAGTAGCAGAAGCAGCACCGACCCGACCATCGAGGCCGACACGTTGCCGAATCCGAACTGCTCATAGACCCACAGCGCCATCGACTTGGTCGAGTTGAGCGGACCGCCCTTCGTGAGCAGATACGGTTCCTCGAAGATGTTCAGGAACATCACGGTCATCAGCACCGTCACCAAGAGTGTCGTTGGGCGCAGCAACGGCAACGTGATCGACCAGATCCGGCGCCAGGCACCTGCCCCGTCCGTGGCTGCCGCCTCGTAGATCTCCTCCGGAATAGCCTGCAGACCGGCAAGGAAGAGGATCATGCACGTGCCCGTCGTTCGCCACACACCGAGGAGGACGACGGTGGTCACGGCCCATTCCGGCTCGCCCAACCAGTTCGGCGCAGGAATGCCCAGATCTGTCAATGTGGTGTTCACGGGCCCGGTTATGGAGAACGCGTACTGCCAGATCACCGCCACCGCGACGATATTCGTGATCACAGGCACATAGACAGCCGCACGGAAGAACGTCTTCAGGCGCCGGATGCCCTTGTTCAACAGTAAGGCCAGGGCGAATCCCAACCCCATACTCAGCGGAACACACAGCACGACAAACAGCAGGGTGTTCAGAAACGCCTGCTGGAATGCTGAGTTACCCAGGATCTTCACGAATCCCTCGAAGCCGGTGAAGTTCACATTCAGCGGATCGCGGATATCACGCGCGGTCATGTCTGTCATGCTCGCCGTGACCGCCAGCACCGCAGGAACTGCCGTGAAGACGAGAAAGAGCAGCAAGAACGGCAGGAGGAATAGCCAGGCGGTACGCGCCTCAGCACGAGTCCCGCCATGGGCCCGGCCCGCACCGCGGGGACGCCGAGAAGGCACCCCCGCGGTGACCATGACACGAGTCGAGGTCGTGGAGGACATGGTCGACTCAGCCGCCCATCCCGATCGACTCCGCCTGCGCCTGCGCCTCGTCGAGCGCGTCCTGAGCGGAGAGATCTCCGCGAACAACCTTCTCCATCTGCTGCCCGATGGTCTCCCCGACCTGCGTCCACGTCGGCACCTTCGGCAGCGATACACCGGTCTCAAGGCCGGACTTGACCGCTTCCAGCAACTGGTCATCGGCCAGCGAGGGGTCGTCCCAGGCCGACTTGACGGCTGGCATGTTGTGGAAGATCTCGTACCACTCGACCTGGATCTCCGGCTGCGACATGAAGCGTGCGAACTTCCACGCAGCATCCTTGTTTCCCGAATCGGAAGGCACGAACCAACTGCCGCCGCCCACGCGCGTCGCAGCCTGGCCGTCGGGGCCCGTCGGCTGTGGTGCGATTGTGAGATTGTCGTCGGCCCAGCCCTCACCGTTGGCATCATCGAACCAGCCGACGAACCAGGGGCCCGCTGCCGGAGCCGCGGCGCTCTTGCCGGCCGTCATCCAGGTGGTGACGTCGAGGAATGCCGGCCCATCCGGTGACGACAGGCCCTCGTCGAAGAGACTCGCCCAGTAGTCGAGAGCCTCCACGTTCTCTGGACGATTGATCGTCCACTCGCTCTGATCGTCTGAGATGAAGCCGCCGCCGTTCTGCGCGGAGAAAACCAGCAGCTGCTGGGCGGTGTACGCGGTGAAACCCGTCGTCACCTCGAGCACAAGCGGGAACTCCACACCGGAGTCTTTGATCTTCTGGGCAAACTCGCGCTGACTCTCCCAATCGGTCGGAGTCTCAGCACCTGCGGATTCTGCGAGATCGGTGCGGTAAAGCATCACCGTGGCGTATGCATACCACGGCACCCCGTAGGCGACATCGTCGTAGACCGAGTTGTCCCAGATGACCTCAAAGAAGTCATCCTCATTGACGAGACCCTCGGGGACGGGGTCGAGCCCACCCGTCGCGATCAATGACGCCTGGTCCTCGGTGAACGTGTACACCAGGTCCGGGACCGTGCCAGCCGTGATCGCTGCAGTCATCTTCGAAGCGAACTCCGCTTCGGGAACCTGCGTCATCGTGATGTCGACGTCAGGATTTTCCTCCTCGAACTTCTCGAACATCTGCGGCAGCTCTGCGCCGTCTGCTCCCTGCGTCCAGATCTCAAGGTCTCCGGTGGCCGGTTCATTGTCGATTGTGACCGAGTCCGCGGGATCGGATCCTCCTGGTTCATCCGACCGACCGCAGCCAGTCAGTTTCAGAGCGCTGGTGGCAATCAGCGCTGTGCCGAGCAGCATTGCCCGGCGTCGCGAGGAAGAGTAAGTGAGCATCGCGATCATCTCCTTGGTGGGTTATGGGTACTACAGGTCAGAGTTGGGCTGCGACCGCGCGAGCGATTCGCACCGAGAGCGTGACGCCGGCAAGCGTCGCGTTGCAGGTCAAGGCAGTGGGGATCACACCGTTGCCGGCGAGGAAGAGGTTCTCGAATCCCCAGACACGGCCATCGGTATCGACGACACTCATGCCGTCGTCGTTCACACCCATGCGCACGGTTCCCGTGTAATGAAGGGAGGCGCCCGGAGGCTGAATGGTGCGCTCATCGTCAGGGAAGTCGCCGATGGCTCTGGCGGCCGCGCGTTGCACTTCGCGGGTGCGCTCGATCTCGGCGAGGTCGTCATCCGAGTAAGAGAAATGCACAGTCATATGCGGCATCCCCAGCTCATCGACGGCGTCGTCGGAGAATACAACACGATTTTGGGGGCGAATCTCCGTCGCGCAGTACCATCCGACACTGAGTTTGTGTCGCCCCTCGAACTCACGCTGCATGAGTTGTCCGTGCGCCGGACGAGCAGCGCCGATAGAAGGGCTCCAGAATGAGCCGATGAAGGGTTCCCCCCTCGGCGGCACAGGAATGTCTGCTTTCGTCAGCCCGAATCGCGTCTCATCGATCTCGACTTCACCGTCGACAGTGGCGTGTTCGTTGAGCCTGACCCCGAGGGCCGCGGGACGGATGCCGGATGCCCACAACAGCTGCGGTGTACGCAGTGCATCAGCCGCGATAAGAACGACTCTTCCCTCCCAGCGACTCTCTTCACCGCTGACGAGGTCGCGAGTGGCGAGCCCCGTCACCCGTCGGCCGTCATGTTCGAGCCGGGTCACAAGCAACCCAGAGCGCAACCAGACATTCCTTGCGCTCCCGTCGAAGACGAAGGGCGCAATGTCTCGCGGGCCGGTGCGCCCGAACGGCTTTCCCTGGCGAGCGACGCCGCCCATAGGCATGTAATCCGCTTGCCGCGTCGGGTCCGGGCTGGGCACTGCATCTCGTAGCGCAGCCAGCAATGGCTCGGTGAACGCGTTTTCCATATCGAGCACGAGGGGGCCAACCGAGGTGCGAAGAAGGCGTCGTGCTGTCTCCTGATCTGCGTCCCATTCTTCGCGAGGCAAGAAATCCGGGATCTCTTCGGCATAGGGCCAGGGTGTTGCTGCTGTCCAGTGCACACCCATCCCACCGATGTTCCAGGCGATCGAAGCCCCGGGGAATTCCGCGAAGTTGTGCCCGAGGAACGCAGCCGGGAAGATACCGGTGTCGTCTGGGGTCCACCCATCATCGTCAAGGGCGGTCATGGAAGCCGCACCTTTGACATACTCGATCTGCCGGGCTCGGCGCATGAGATCGTCATAGGAAGCGGTCAGAGCGCTCTCGTCTGCCTCGACCAGGTGAGCGCCGGCGACGTCGGTGACCTCACGCCCAGCCTCGATCACGAGGACGGATGCCTCAGGAACCTGAGCATGCACCTGCTGAGCGATGGCCGCGCCGTTCGGCCCAGTGCCCACGATCACCAGATCGAAGTTCTCGGTCATAGCCGTTCCTTCTCGGATCCGTGTGAAGTCGGGAGGACGGCGACGTCGATCCAACGCTCCTCCCGTGCGGCGAGAAGGACGGCCTCAGTCAGTTGCACAGCCCGCACTCCGTCCGCGAACGTCGGCAGGCCCTCGCGGATCTCGCCAGCAATAGCGGCGTACGCGTCCGCAACAAATCCGTTGAAGGCGTCCTGATATCCCTGAGCATGGCCAGCGGGAACCCGCGAGAATCGTGCCACCCCTGCCGAGGCGGTTTGCGGGTCACGAAAAAGGTGTCGGCTGGCGACCCGGTCACCGATCCAGAGCTCTTCCGGCCGCTCTTGATCGAACCGGATGCTGGCCTCGGCACCATGCAACTCAAGCGTGAGGGCGTTCTTTCGGCCAGCCGCCATCTGCGAGATGAGAAGTGTCCCGATCGCCCCTGATGCCATCTCGACGATAATCGCCACCGCGTCTTCGTTTGAGACAGCATGCCCGCCTCGTTCCTCGTACACCCGACGAGTTCGAGCCGTGAGGCGGACGATGCGCTCGGCCGCGACGAACTCCAATAGGTCACAAAGGTGTGAGCCGATGTCAGCGAACGCGCGCGACGGGCCGCCGTCAGCAGAAGTCGCACGCCAGTCGTCGTCGCCAGGAAGCAGCATCCAATCCTGCAGGTAGCCGCAGTCAAGTGTGAGGAGCGAGCCGATCTCTCCACTCGCGACGCGCGCACGAGCCTCGCGCACCATCGGGTGATACCGGTAGACAAAGGGCACAGCAGCCACGACGTCGGCTGCACGCGCGGCAGATGCCAACTCTTGCGCCTGCTCGAGAGACGTCGCCAAGGGCTTCTCGCAGATGACGTGCTTTCCTGCCGCAATCACACGCTTCGTGAGAGAAAAGTGCGTGGCGTTCGGCGTGCACACGTGCACAATGTCGCTGTCACCCGCGAGAAGATCGTCGATGTCGTCAGCCGCGTGGGCAATACCGAGTTCACGCGCGGCCTCTCCGGCACGATCAGGCCGGGAGCTGGCGAGCGCCTCCATCGTTGCCCCTGCCGCACGCGCGGCGCGACTGTGTACTCGGGCCATGAAGCCCCCGCCGAGAAAGCCGGATCGGATCGTTCCGACCGCGGCGTCAGTGACGTCCGTTGTCATGCTCCTGATTCTGACACAGGTCACCCCACTTTTGAAAGTTATTCGTCAAAAGTTTTTCTTTTGGCGGTGTAAAGGATGATTCTGTCGATGAAAGACCGTGTGGTTTACTTACCCTATGAGCGACATCGACCGACTCTCCGGTGGCTCGTCACCGGGAGCCGGCGACATCCTCCAGCTTCTCCTTGACGGTCACGCACGCACGAAAGCAGACCTCGTACATCTGACGGGACTGGCCCGCTCCACCGTGTCTGCTCGGGTAGACGCCTTGCTGGCTTCCGGTCTCGTCATCCCGGCCGGAGAAGGTGCCTCTACAGGGGGTAGACCGCCGTCGCGCCTGGCCTTTAACCCACGTGCCGGAGCGGTCCTCGCTGCTGACCTCGGCGCGTCACACGCAACCGTCGCCGTTGCCGATCTGAGTGGCCGTATTCTCGCCGTTGCCACAGAAGAGATCGATATCGCCGCTGGACCTCACGCTGTCCTCGACTTGGCGATCGCCAAGGGACGACGACTCCTCGAGAGCACAGAGGTCTCTGACCTGCGCCTCGTAGGTGTCGGCGTCGGCCTCCCGGGCCCGGTCGAGCATTCCACCGGGCGCCCGTACAATCCACCCATCATGCCGGGGTGGGACCGCTTTGACGTGCCTGACTACGTACAAGGCACTTTCAACGTGCCGGTTCTCGTCGACAACGACGTCAACATTCTCGCCCTCGGAGAACACGCGACCAGCTTCCCCGACACAGCCGATCTCGTCTTCGTCAAGGTTGCCACGGGCATCGGCGCTGGCGTCATCGCCGGCGGACAGCTCCAGCGTGGCGCCCAGGGCTCAGCTGGTGACATGGGACACGTACGTGTGCCGTACTCTCCGGACTCCTCTCACGAACCCGGAGAAGAACGAGACCTCGAGGCCTTGGCGAGCGGATCCGCAATCGCACGGGTGCTGCGAGAACACGGCCTGGACGCCCAGAACAGTTCAGACGTCGTCGCCTTAGTAAGGGGGGGAAACCTCACGGCGATCGAGGCAACCCGACAGGCGGGCCGTGACGTCGGAGAGGTTCTCGCCACGGTGGTGAACCTCCTCAACCCGTCCATCATCGTCCTAGGCGGCAGCATCGCCCGCGCCGGCGAACACCTACTCGCTGGCGTCCGCGAAGTCGTCTACCGCCGTTCGATCCCGCTCGCAACGCAGCATCTGGCGATCGTGCAGACCCAGGCCGGCGAGCGAGCAGGCGTTCTGGGAGCGGCCATCATGGTGGCACGTCACGTGCTCGCCCCCGCGAACGTCGATTCCTTTATCAGCACGGCATCCGCGACCGCACGCCAAGGCGGCGGGCGTGAGCCGGCACCTCACCCCACCGGTGAGAAGGAACCGACCATTCCGAAGAGGTCCTTGGGGTCATCGGGCGCAGCCACGAGGTCGATCTCGCTCTCGTAGTTCGTACCGGCGACGTCGTCTCGCAGGTAGCGCAGCGCGGAGAAGTCCTCGATGGCGAAGCCCACCGAGTCGAACAGCGTGATGTCGTCGGCGCTCGTGCGCCCGGCTTTACGCCCGAGCAGCACCTCCCACAGCTCGGTGACCGGAAAGTCCTCGCCCTGGTGCTGGATCTCGCCCTCGATCAGCGTCTGCGGGGTGTACTCGACGAACACCTTCGAACGATCGAGAATCGCCGGGTCCAACTCGGTCTTTCCGGGGCAATCGCCGCCGATGGCGTTCAGATGCATCCCCGCGGTCACATCAGCATCGTGCAGCACCGTCGCAAGCTGCTTGTCGGCCGTGCATGTGGTGACGATGTCGGCTCCGCGAACGGCTTCGCTCACATCCGCTGCGACCTCGATGCTGAAGCCGAGCGGTTTGAGATTGCGCACGAACTTGGCGATGGCATCCGGGTCGACGTCATAGACGCGCAGCGTCTGGATGCCGAGCGCCTGACGGAAGGCGAGCGCCTGGAACTCGGCCTGGCTTCCGGTTCCGATCATCGCCATGACCTTCGAGTCGGGGCGGGCGAGCACACGCGCCACAAGGGCCGATGTCGCCGCAGTGCGAAGCGCCGTGAGCAGCGTCATCTCGGCGAGGAAGGTCGGGTAGCCGTTGTGCACATCGGCCAGCACGCCGAAAGCGGTGACGGTCTGATAGCCACGCAGCGGATTGGACGGATGTCCGTTGACGTACTTGAACGCGTAGGTCTCGTGGTCGCTCGTCGGCATCAGCTCGATGACGCCGAAGGGCGTGTGGCTGGCCACCCGGGCGCTCTTGTCGAAGCTCTCCCACCGGCGGAAGTCGGCGTCGATGTATTCGATCATCCCCGCGATGCACCGCTCGGGACCATTGTCTGAGATCCAGCGAGCCATGTTGTGTACATCGACCAAGCGGGTCATCGTGTTCCTTTCGACAGTTTCCTCTCACGCTATGGGCTGTCGATATGCAAACTCAATGCGCACCATGCCGAACAACTAACAAGAAACTGATGAATCTGCATAGTTCAGCTTTACACTATGCATATGCACCAGCTCGATGACCTCGACCGCCGCCTGCTGGCCGCCCTTCGACAGGACGGGCGCGCATCCAGCGCGGCGCTGGCGCGGATGCTCGATGTCTCGCGCGCGACCGTCTCAGCCCGCATCGAACGGCTGCAGGGCACTGGCACCATCGTCGGCTTCACGGTGCGTGTGCGCGACGAATCCGACCCGCTGACGATTCAGGCGGTCGCGCTGATCGAGGTCGAAGGACGCACGACAGATACCGTCATCCGTCGTCTTCGCGGCATCCCCGAGATCATCGCCCTGCACACGACCAACGGCGGCTGGGACCTCGTCGCGCAGCTGCGTACCGCATCGCTGGGCGACTTCGACCGGCTGCTCGGGCTGATCCGGTCGATCGAAGGGGTACAGAACTCGCAGACGAGCCTGCTGCTGTCGAGCGTGCTTCGCTGACTCGGGCAGTGGTTAGGCTCGATCTGTGAGTGCTGTATCGCGATCTGGCTGGGCCGAAGCTCTCGGCGCGCGCCTTGATGACCTGCATCCGCGTCTGCGCGCATATTTTTCGCCCCTGCCCGCAGGCCACATCGGCGTCGGCGAGGGCACCTTCAGCAGAGTCGGCACTCCGCGGCGTTGGCTCTGGCCGCTGCTTCGCCCGCTCCACGATCGCAGCGTCGTGTAC
Organism: Microbacterium sp.; assembly: GCF_029263575.1. Lineage (GTDB taxonomy): Bacteria > Actinomycetota > Actinomycetes > Actinomycetales > Microbacteriaceae > Microbacterium. The sequence goes on from NZ_JAJUFV010000030.1 coordinate 22,589, forward strand.
GCGGGCTGGCAACTCAGCGTGCCGTTTCGCATCACGAACCGTTTCGTCGACGCTCGCACGGTCAGCGAACGCACCTTCCTGCTGCCAGAAGAGCCCTGGACGATGCGCGACGCCGTATTCGTCAACCCACACGGGCGCCTCGTCGACGAGCTCGGTGACGCCGGCCCCGTCGCCGCCAGTTTCGAGATCACGGTCACCGACGGCGCCCTGCACCTGACCAGCCACGCCATCGGACTGCGCTGGCGAAGATTTCGCTTTCGGATGCCGCGGCCGCTCTCACCCGTCGTGAAGCTGACCGAGAGCTTCGACGACATCTCGGAGCGCCAGCGCGTATCGGTCACGATCGATGTCCCTCTGCTCGGGCGCATCTACGAATACGCCGGTGACTTCCGCTACCGCATCGAGAAGGAGCGCGGATGAATCGCGGACGCGTGGTGATCGGCGGATCCTCGGGTTTCATGGGGCGGCACCTGCAGCGGAAGTACCGTGACGCCGGCCGCGAGGTCATCACGATCTCACGCTCGGGCGCGGACCTGCGCTGGGGAGATCAGCCGGGCATCGACGCCGCGATCGACGGAGCTTCTCTCGTGATCGGACTCGCCGGCAAGAGCGTGAACTGTCGGTACACGCCGGCCAATCGTGCGGAGATCTTCCGTTCGCGCCTGGATACCACCGCATCCCTCAGCGCCGCCATCGCGGCAGCGAAGCATCCGCCAGCGCTCTGGGTCAATTCGTCAACGGCGACCATCTACCGCCATGCGATGGACAGACCGATGACCGAGTCGACGGGCGAGATCGGCTCAGGATTCTCCGTCGACGTCGCGACAGCCTGGGAGCGAGCGCTGTTCGCTGACGAGCTGACACATACGCGCCGCGTCGCGTTGCGCAGCACGATCGTGCTCGGCGACGGCGGCGTGCTCGGAACCCTGAAGACCCTTGCGCGCATCGGCCTCGGCGGTGCGCAGCATGACGGCTGGTGGCCGGTCTCGACGGCGCGTCGAGAGGCGGGAACCGCGCACTTCCCCGGCGCGAAGCGCGGGACGCAGAAGTTCAGCTGGGTGCATCTCGACGACATCGATCGCACCATCGACTTCGTCGAAGAGCACCCGCACCTGGAGGGATCCGTCAACGCCGCGGCGCCGTACCCGGTCGATAACAACGTCTTCATGGCGACCGTGCGCCGTGTGCTCGGCGTGCGCTTCGGCCCGCCGATGCCGCGATGGATGCTCGAGCTCGGCGCCATCGGCATCCGCACCGAGACCGAGCTGATCCTCAAGAGCAGGTGGGTGCTGCCCGAGAAGCTGACCGCCGCCGGGTTCGAGTTTCGCCACCCGACGCTGGAATCCGCAGTGCGCGCGTCGCTTCGCCCCGGTTCCTGAGCCTGTCGAAGGGCCCCTACTCGGTCTCTGAGCTTGTCGCCGAGCCGCGATTCTGCTTGCGCTTGGCGATCTCCTGCCGCAGCCGCCACTCCTCGATCTCGCGGTCGAGGTCGGCGATCTGCTCTTCCGTGCTGCGTGTATCGGTCGACGCCGTCCACGTCTGCGGGGGCGCCTGGGGCGTCGCACGGGGTGTGCGCCGAGGCATCCGAGGAAGGGAGACTCCGCCATCACCGTATTCGCGACCGATGCCGAACCACAGCAGGCTGCCGATGAACGGGAGCAGGATGACGAGGATGAGCCAGACCATCTTCGGCAGGTATTTCACCGCCGAATCGTCGCGCATAATGATGTCCATGA
>NZ_JAJUFV010000031.1 GCF_029263575.1 Microbacterium sp.
CCTCGGCGTCGTACAGCTCGTCTCCGACCTGCACCTCGCCCATGGTCGTCCACCCGGTCGGCGTCGGCAGAAGCGTGTCAAGCGCCAGCGCCTTCCCCATAGCCGGCCTCGCCGCCACGACGATCATCTGCCCGCCGTGGAGCCCGTTGGTCAGCTCGTCGAGTTCTTTGAAGCCCGTCGGAACACCGGTCATCGATCCGTCACGGCCATTGGCGGCCTCGATCTCTTCGACGGCGGCGTCGACGGCGACCGTCAGGGGCACATAGTCTTCGGCCTCTTGGGCGCCCGTGACCGAGTAGATCTCGGCCTGCGCGTTGTTGACGAGATCGGTGGCGTCGCCCTGGCCGTCATAGCCGAGCTGCACGATACGCGTGCCGGCATCGACGAGGCGACGAAGGATCGCACGCTCAGAGACGATCCCGGCGTAGTAGCCGGCGTTCGCCGCTGTCGGCACGATCGAGGTGAGCGTGTGCAGGTAGTCGGCGCCGCCGGCCCGACCGAGCTCGCCCGTCTTGATCAGCTCGTCGGTGACGGCGACGACGTCGGTGGGCTCGCCGTGCGAGTACAGCGAAAGGATCGCCTCGAAGATGAGCTCGTGCTTGGGAATGTAGAAGTCAGCGCCCTTGAGCGACTCGATCACATCGGCGACGGCGTCCTTCGACAGGAGCATTCCACCGAGCGCGCTCTGTTCAGCGAGAAGATCGTGCGGAGGCGTGCGCTCGGGTTTGCGCTGCCCGCCCAGTCGCTCATCCGAGATGTCGGCAATCGACACGGTGCTCCCTTCAGTGCGCTGGTTGCTGACTCGACACACGAGCTGATCAAGACGCGGATGCCGTGCGACGGCGAAGTGTTTCGCGGTCGCACTGAGCGAACCACACACCACCGACATCTCGTCGCTCCCCCACGGTAAGAGCGGCGTTCAGAACCTGCAACACAGCCTGTGGATAACTTTGTGGAGAGTTTGCGGACAACAGCGGAGTGTCTGTGAACAACAGCTGTGGATAACCATGTGTTGACAACTCGATTTTGACAAGTTTAGTGCTTGTGGCCTGGGGTTTTAGTTGCTCCCAGGCTGTGGACGACAACCTGTTTAAATGCGTGCTTGAAGGTTTTCCCCACTGTGTGGGAGATGTGCACAACTTGGGGAGAAGTCAAGCCTTGATTTTTGTCGGGCGCGTCGCCGCTGCCCTCGCGAAGAACGCGCCGGTCACACGTCAATTCACTCTGGACAACGTCTGACCCCGGGAGTAACGTCAGCCAGACGACGTACCCGTCACCCAGCGTTTTCCCTCGGGGGAGGTGAGCGTGGCCACCACAGCAGCCCGGCGAATTTCGACCGGCATCGCTTGGAGCGCGTTCGCTGTGCTCACCTGGGCCGCTCTCAGCGTCCTCCTCGACGTCTCTGCCTCGCACGCGCAAGACCGCGATGACGGTCCTGCTCGGTGACGTGAAATCCGCCCCGTCGGAGCCATCACCGACCCCGTGCTGACCTCGGGGGAGGAGCCGCCGCCTGGGCCGGACGCGGGGGGGTGACTGGCATCCGATCACACCCCGCGAAACCCCCGCAAACACGAACGGCCCCTGCCCGGAAGGACAGGGGCCGTTCGTGAGAACGTCGAGCTTACTTGGCGGCGACGACCTGAAGAGTGATGACGGCGAGAACGTCGTCGTGCAGACGTACCGTCGCCTCGTGGTCGCCCGTCGACTTGATCGGCGACGCAATGGTGACCTTGCGCTTGTCGATCGAGCCGAGACCGGCAGCCGCGACAGCGTCAGCGACGTGGTCGGTCTTGACCGAGCCGAACAGGCGTCCGCCGCCGCCGGCCTTGACCGTCAGGCGAACCTTCTGGCCCTCGATCGCGTCCTTGAGTGCCACGGCCTCTTCACGGTCGTGAATGGCACGCGCCTTGCGGGCGGCCTGGATCGACTCGACCTGCTTGGCACCGCCACGGGTCCACGCCGTGGCGAGACCCTGCGGGATGAGGTAGTTGCGGGCGTACCCGTTCCTGACCTCGATCACGTCGCCGGCGCTTCCGAGCCCGGCGACCTCGTTCGTGAGAATCAGCTTTGCCATCTCGTTACCCCTTACCGGCCTGCGCCAGCGTAGGGCAGGAGCGCCATCTCGCGTGCGTTCTTGATCGCGGTGGCGATCAGACGCTGCTCCTGCACCGAAACACCGGTGATACGACGGGCGCGGATCTTGCCACGCTCCGAGACGAACTTGCGAAGGGTTGCGACGTCCTTGTAGTCAATGACGCCCACCCGGATCGACTTCGCGGGAGCGGTGGGCTTGCCACCCTTCCGCGGCTTGCGGCGGTCGCCGCTCGACTTTCCAGCCATGGTTATTCCTTAGTGATGAGAGCGGATGCCGAGGCATCCGGAGTTTTAGAACGGAGTGTCGTCGCCGAAGCTGCCCGGAGTGCTCCAGGCATCAGCGCTCGTCGACGAACCGGGCGTTGACCACGGTTCCTGCGACACCTGCTGTTGCTGCTGCTGCGCGGGACGCTGCCCGCCGCCGCCGGAAGCCGCACGCGTGACCTGTGCCGTCGCATAGCGCAACGACGGGCCGATCTCGTCGACCTCGAGCTCGATGGCCGTGCGGTTGTTGCCCTCACGGTCTTGGTACGAGCGCTGGCGCAGGCGGCCCTGAGCCACGACACGCATGCCCTTGGTCAGCGAACCAGCCACGTGTTCAGCGAACTCGCGCCACACGGATGCACGGAGGAACAGCGCTTCGCCGTCCTTCCACTCATTCGCCTGACGGTCGAACGTGCGCGGCGTGGATGCGATGGTGAAGTTCGCCACCGGCAGCCCGTTCTGCGTGTAACGCAGTTCGGGGTCGGCCGTGAGGTTTCCCACCACGGTGATGACGGTTTCGCCAGCCATGAGCCTTAGGCCTTTGCTGCCTTGGCGGCCTTGCGGGCAGCCTTCTCTTCGGAGCGCTTGGCCTCAGAAGCGATCATCGCCTGAGCCTCTTCAGCGCGCAGAACCTTGGTGCGCATGATCTGCTCATTGAGCTTCAGCTGACGGTCGAGCTCCTTGGTGGCATCGCTCGTCGCGGTGAAGTTGACGACGGCGTAGATGCCCTCGGTCTTCTTCTGGATCTCGTATGCAAGACGGCGCTTGCCCCAGACGTCGACGTTCTCAATCGAGCCACCATCGTTGGTGATGACCTTGAGGAACTTGTCGAGCGTGGGCGCAACCTGGCGCTCGTCGACCTCAGGGTTCAGAATGACCATGAGTTCGTACTGGTGCGTCACTTACCCACCTCCTTCGGACTTGAACGGTTTCCGAGACCTTCTCGGGAACAGGAGGGTGTGTGCACGTGCCCGCCCTTCACGCCGCCGAATGCGGCCCGCTGGACAGACAACCTGAATAGTCTAGCGGAATCACGGGCGTGTCGCGAACGTCTGCCTAGTCGATCGAGCTCCGCGGGACGATCCAACGGTGCGAGAAAAGCGGTTCGACGGCGGCGACACTCTCGAAGTCGGCGTCGTAGTGCACGACGCTCACTCGCTGATTCCCTGTCGAGTTCCGGATCGCGGTGGCGGCGATCTGCAGGTCGCTCACGCCGACGGATCGTCCCCGTCCGACGGCGAACAGCCGACGCTGCAAGTCGACAGCGAGGCGCGCGACTTCCGCATCCGGCTGGAGGAAGACCTTCGCCGTGGCGCTCGCATCGATCAGAGTGCGATGCTCGTCGGCGCTCCGGGCGGAATATCCCTCCTCCAGGAGCTGCGGCAGGCAGCTCGCCAGGTCGCCTGTGCTCAATAGCTCAATGAGAGCATCAGCCACAGCATCTGATCGGTGGACCCTCTGCAGCACGGAGTTGTCGACCAAGAAGAGCTGATTCATCGTTGCGCGTCGGCGATCACATCTGCGTCGTCGAGCTCGATGGCCACCCCTGTGCGCAAGAGGTCAACGTAGCCGAGCGCCGCTCCACGCCTGACCGTCTGCGCGAGCGCCTCGTTGATGGCCGCTTTCTTCGTCCTCGCGCCGGTAAGCCGCATCGCCTGTTCGAGCAGGTGGTCGTCGACATCGATAAGTGTCTTCGTCATAGCGCCTCCATATATCCGTAACCCCACTCTAGGATATACGACTGCGCCGCCGAAGGCGCTGGTTCGAGACTCAGCGACGGACGGAGTCCTTGTGCGGGGTCGGCTCCAGCGTGTAGTCGGTCGTTGCATCGGCCCAGGTGTCTTCGCCGGCGCGGCCGCGGGCACGCCGCATCCCGAGGATGCCGTTCACCAGCGGCGCCCCGATCCCCAGTGCGACGGATCCGGCGACCGAGCGATCCTCGCTTCCGAGCACGCTCTTGCGGTGCCATGCCGCCTTGAGCGCTCCCCCGCGCCCGGTCGGCACGATCTTCGCCGGCAGCGCTCCCCCGCGCCGCAGCTGGACGAGTTCTTGCGTGCGCGTCCACCAGTCCGACTCACCGGCTGGGTGAAAGTAGTTGTCGTACATCCAGTCGGCGTTCGGATGCCGGAACCTCCGCCGGATGACGTCATCAGCCCCGCCGAACAGCCCGCTGCCGGAGAACACCGTGTTCAGCAGCGGCTTCTCAACGCCGAACGTGTCGAGCGCGATCACGGGTACACCCCGGGCGATCGCTTCGACAGCCGCGGTCGAGCTGACCGTCACCAGCCCTTCGGCGCGCGAGAGCGCCAGCGCCATCGGCTCGTACGAGAGCACGAGATTCGCCGGTCGATTCGCGAGAAGTTCGGCGTAGGCATCGCGCTCGAGGTGCGTCTCGGCCTCACCGGGACGCGAGCGCAGCTTCACGACGACCCGGCGGTTCGGCCGTGCGGCCGCCGCGCGGCGCAGAATGTCCACCAGCTGCTCGCGCTCGTGACGTTCCGCGGGCACAAGCGCCTGTGCGGCGAACACCAGATCGGTGCCACGACGTTCGCGCTCGGCGACGAGGACTCCTCCCCCCGAGTCATCCTGTCGATCCGCAAGCCCGGAGCCGACGGCATCCGCTCGCCCACGCCTCGACGCGCCGGCCGACGTCGCCCCACCCGCCAGCACCGTGCGCGCATACGGAAGCGTCGCCAGCGCCAGCGGAACCGGCATCACGATGCGGTCGCCGAGCGCTTCGAATGCGCGAATCTCGCGGTGTGAATGCAGCACCATCAGGTCGGACTCGCGCCGGTACTCCAGCGCACCGCGCAGCGCGGGGATCGACATCCCGGGCAGGCCGCTGACGATCACCGGGCGGTGCGCGAGCCGGTCGATCACCCGAGCGATGAGGCGCACGAAGTGCCCCCGACCGGCGAGCACGACCACGTCGGGCAGGTGCCCCTGCAGCCACCCGGCCATCTCGTCAAATCCGACGCGTGTGACGGAGCTCTCTCCGAAGCGGGTTCCGGCGAGCGCCATCCGCTCTTGATCGCGGCTCACCGTCAGCGGTGTGCGCACCAGCAGCATGTGCCGCTGGATGTCGTTCGGAATCGCGTCGAGCAGCGACGCCGACCACTTCACGAAGGAGTCGGCGTCGGCGATCGCGACGACGCGGAGCTCAGCGGTCATGCCGGGACGCGCCGCAGTTTCGCCATCGGGGCCTGCTCGCCCGGGAAGACACGCTTGACGCCGTCGCCCAGGGCGGTCTCGATCACCCGGATGTCGCGAACGAGGTGCTGCAGACCCGCCGGCTCGAGGGATGCCGCGTGGTCTGAGCCCCACATCGTGCGATCGAGCGTGATGTGTCGCTCGACGGCCACCGCGCCCAGCGCGACGGCCGCGAGCGAGATCTGCAGACCGCGCTCGTGGCCGGAGTATCCGACCGGCACACCCGCGTAGCGGTCACGCAGCGTCGAGATGACGCGCAGGTTGGCCTCTTCGGGCTCCATCGGATAGGTCGAGGTGGCGTGCAGCAGCACGACCCGGTCGGTGCCGAGCGTGTCGAGCGCACGGTCGATCTGCTCGGTTGTCGACATGCCCGTCGACAGGATCACGGGCTTGCCCGTTTCGCGCAGCGCGGTGAGCAGTTCGAGATCGGTCAGGCTGGCGGAGGCGACCTTGTGGGCCACGACGTTCAGATCTTCCAGGAACGCGACGCTGGGAACATCCCAAGGCGAGGCGAACCAGTCGAGCCCCTGCAGGGTGGCGTAGTCGCCGATCTCGATGTACTCATCACGACCAAACTCGACGCGACGCCGGTAGTCGAGATAGGTCATGGTGCCCCAGGGCGTCTCGCGCGGCACATCACGCATGTGCTCGGGGGTCGAGATCTCGGGCGTGCGCTTCTGGAACTTCACTGCGTTCGCACCTGCCTCAGCCGCGACGTCGATGAGCTTCTTGGCGATCTCGACGTCGCCGTTGTGGTTCAGGCCGATCTCGGCGATGACATACGCCGGATGTCCGCCGCCGATCACGTGCGATCCGATGCTGACAGTCATAGTTGCCCTCCAGTCGTAAGCGGCTCATTCCTGAGTACGCCTCGATGGTGAACACCCTGCGAATCGTCGGTTACCGCGATCGGTCGGCTGACAGAACCCGTTCGATCAGCTCGCGTACCGCTCCCTGCCCGCCATTCCTGCTCAGCACGACGCGCGCCGCTGCGCGCACCGCCGGATGCGCGTTGGCCACCGCGACCGGCCACCCCACGATGCCCATGGCGCCGAGATCGTTGACGTCGTTGCCGAGGTACGCGATCGCGCCGAGAGCGATGCCGTTGTCTGCCGCCCAGGCGGCGAGCGCCGCCGCTTTGTCGTCGATGCCGTGCAGCACGGGCACCTGCAGCTTCTCGGCCCGCGCCCGCACCACCGGGTTCACCTCGGTCGAGATGATCAGCATCGGGATGCCGGCACGCCGCAGCCGTGAGACGCCCATGCCGTCTTCGCGACTGACGCGCACCTGCTCGCCGCCGTAGCGGTCGATGATCGCGGTGTCGTCGGTGTGCACTCCGTCGAAGTCGGTGACGACGGCTGCGACGTCGATCGCCTCCGGCCGGTCGACGACTCCGGCGAGAGCGGATGCCACGGCCAGCTGCTGTTCGTCATCGATCTCGATCGCGGTGGCCTCGGGAACCTCAACGATGCCGATGCGTCCAAAGAAGCGGTGCTCGGCCTGACGGAAGCCCTCGGCCCGGAACGCGTAGAAGGCGCCGGTTTCGAGATAGTGCGGCTCGCGGTCCTGCCGGCGCGGGCGATGCGCCGCGTCGTGGTTGATCGCGCCAGCTTCGCCGGATTCACCACGACGCCAGAGGAAGCCGTACGTCTCGTGCGCCGAGAACACGCTGTCGTATCGGTTCTCGCGGATGTGTGCGACGGCCTCGTCGATGCCCGCGCTCGGGATGAACGGCGACGTCGCCTGCAGGAACACCACGGTGCCGACCGTCTCCCCGGTCGCCGCGAGCTCATCGAGCACATGCAGAATCGCGCTCTCCGACGACGCCGTATCACCCGCGAGCTCCGCGGGACGCCGAATGACACGTGCGCCGGCCGCTTCGCTGACGACGGCGATCTCATCGTCGTCTGTCGAGACGACGATGAGATCGATGGCGGATGCCGCGGCCGCAGCCCGCACGGCACGCTCGACGAGCGGGACGCCGCCGATTAGACGGACGTTCTTGCGCGGAACGCCTTTGGAACCGCCGCGGGCGGGGATGACGGCGATGGTGAGGGGGGCGGTCATGATCCGCGGACAGCCTTCCAGGCTCGGACGGCACGGCGCTGAGCGCCGCCGATCGTCAGTCGAAGCTCTTCCATGCGTCCGACGCCACCGCCGGTGCGCAGCATCCGATCAACGAACCGCGGTGGGGGTGCGCCCGGAAGACGCAGTCTCGCCAGGCGCGCAGGGCTGAAGTACCGGGTGCGTTCTGGAGCGGGAAGCGTGGCCAACAGCTCTTCGGCGCGCGGACGCAGGTGCTCGGCGTTCACGGGCTGCATCGCATAGCCGACCGCATCGATGAGCAGCTGCAGCCGCTCGGGGTCGCGATAGGGCGAGTTCTCGCGGGTCAGGGCGTCGACGATCGTCAGCGGAATGCGGTTGCTGTTCTCGAACGGGGTCAGCTGCCGGAGCATCCGTGCCGTTCCCACCGCCGCGATCGGTCGCCCGTACAGCGTGTGCACGGTCGGCAGGGCCGTCGAGAAGCCGGCGACGACGCCGACCACGTCGAGTCGTTCGGCGACCAGCTCGGCTGACTGCGTTCCGCGATACTGCGCGAACTGCGCGCCGTGCTGCTCCGCGCGCTGGCGCACAGCGTCGGTCACCGACGGTGGCGCGGACGGATGCGGTTTGAACACGATGCGCCGCGGGTTCCATTCGGCTGCGCGGTCGACCATCTGCTGCTGCATCCGAATCTCTTCGTCGGTGCTGATGAGTCCGAGCGCGGCGAGGTACTGTCCGAGTACGAGAGCCGTGCGTGTGCCGTCGGCGAGATCGTCGAGCTGCAGGTCCGCCGTCGCCGTCTCGGCGAGCACACGGCGCACCGCGGCGGGATCGACCGGCACGCGGGCAGCCCCGGCCTCGGTGAACACGAGCGGTTCCACGCCCGGCACGACATCGGCGTAGACGACCCGGCCGATGCGCTCGACGACCGCGCGACCGAGATCATTCCGAATCGGCGAGTACGTCATGAGCCCGTCGCCGATGATCGTGATCTTGGCGTGCGGGAACAGCGACAGCAGTGTGCCGGCGGGCGCAACCTGCGGGCTCTGCACGAACAGCTCGAGGTCATCGTCGAGATTCCACGCCCGGGCGAACAGCCGGGCGAGCATCGGCAGGTCGGCTTCTCCCGGCGCCCAGTCACTCGGATGCAGCGGCGCCACAACAGCGTCCAACCCCTCACAGCGATCGAAGCGCGCACGCAACGACGCGAGCGTCGGCAGCTCGTCGATGCCGATCGTCGTCTCCGGAACCTGCGCTGTGTTGAACGGAACGAGAAGGCGCTCGGCGTTCGAGGCGATCAAGCCGCTGTCGATCGCGGCAACGGCCACGGCCACGGCATAGGCGCTGTGCAGCGCGAAAATCTGCGTCATCGCACACCCACCTTTCTCAGCGTCTGCGCCAGCACGCGGCGACGCGGCCCGTCGAAGCGCTCGATCGCGGCGGCGACCTCCGAACGCGGCAGGCGCTCGAGCAGGTCGCCGATGCCGGCGCGCATCTCGCGACGCAGCTGAGGTGCCATGCGACGCGAGCGCACGAACTGGTGCGAACTCAGCGCCAGAACCGTCCATGCCACCTTCGGCATGAAGCGGTGCGCCTCGGCATCCTTCTCGACCAGAGCGACGACCTGCGCGAGAGCTCGAACGAAGTCGAGCTGTCGGCGATCACGCACCTGTGTGAGCGAGGTGGCCACCCCGCGACGGTACAGAATCGCGGGAGCATCGACGACAGCGAAGGACTCGGCCTGCAGGTGCAGGCGCCATATCCACGGCCTGTCCTCAGCCGTGAAGAGCCCATCGCTGAATCCGGCGAGCCCGCGGTCGAGAACGCGGCTGTGGAAGATCCCCGCCCACGCGAACGGGTAGTCGACCATGGACGAGTGGTCTGCCGGAAGGATCGCGTCGCGGGGCGATGCACTGATGCCGCGCCAGGCATATGGCGCCCGGTGCAAGGTTCTCGCCGATCCGGTCACGCGCACATGGTCGGTGCGAAGGAAGTCACACTCGAGATTGCGCAGCCGCTCGGTGAGCACCTGCAGGCGGCGCGGCTGCATCCAATCATCGCCGTCGAGGAAGCAGAACGCGTCACCCTCGACGTGGCGCAGTCCCTGGTTGCGGGCACTGGCGAGGCCGACCGGCTGCGGGTTCGTGATGACCTCGGCGTGCGCGAAGCGCTCGGCGTAGTGCCGCATCTGTGCGCCCGTGTCGTCACCGGATCCGTCGTCGATCGCCACGAGCTTGACCGCATCAGGGGCATCGAACTGGCGCAGCAGCGTCTCCAGCGCCGTCGAGATGAACGGCGACGCATCCTTCGCAGGAAGGATGACGGTGACAAGTGGTGTACGCACAGGGCTCCCAGAGCGATCAGGATGTCAGGCATGCTGACATCTGGGGCTTTCCGAATGTCGACGCACCGGTGAACACCCGGTGACGCACGCCCCGGCGGGTAGCGTGGTCGGCATGCGATGGACCACAGATATCTCCGCCGGCGACTGGCTGCGCGACCGTGTCGACGGAGACTGGTCGATCCACCATTTCGTGCCCCGCGGATACGAGGCATATGCACGCATCTTCCACCCGGTCGAGGTGCGCTCGATTCCCGGGCGCGCGATGCCCACCCATGATGAGATGGCACGGATGCCGGATCACGAACGGCACGACCTCGTCGAACGCATGAGCGCTGAAGAGGCGACGTGGGCCGAGGCCGCCGCGGCTTTCGGCACGACCATGCACGCGCTCGCACAATGGGACAACCTGTTGCAGGTCGAACACGACCAGGGTGAGCGCATCGCCGCAGACGGCCGCGAGTTCTCCGGTGGCGCCTTCGGAGCGCTCTCGCCCCGGCAGCTGGCGCGCGTGGCCGGGCACCTCGCAGCGCACACGACGACGGCATCCGACGCATACGCCGGACTCTGGTCGGGCTGGGGCGGTCTCGTCGGCTTCATGGGTCAGGCGCCGTCACGCGCTTTCCTCCAGTTCGGCGAACCGGATTCGCCTGAGCTCGCGCGCCACAACGAGATGCTCGGCCGCTCGTTCACCGACCGCTTCAACAACGTCTTCCGGCGCTCGACGTGGCAGGAAGGCATCCTGTCGCGCGAGATCTCCGAGGGGCCGCGGCTGCAGCTACCCGACCGCGAGTACATTCTTTTCCGCGCCGATGTGCGCACCTTCGAGGATCCGAGCTGGATTCTCGACGCGCCGTGGCGCGACCGCCCGGCGGAAGAGCACGGGTTCGAACCGAGCGCCCAGGCGCCAGGGCTCATGTGGCCGGCCGACCAGGCCTGGGTGCTTGCCAGCGAGATCGACTACGACTCGACGATCATTGCCGGCTCGGCCGGGCTCATCGAGGCGATCTGTGCGGATGCCGCGCTCGAGGCCCTGCCGATCCCCGAGGGCGCCGACCTGAGCTGGGACGGCGACACCGTCAACCGCTGAAGCCGTACAGCCGCCGCACACTTCGACAGGCTCAGCAACCGGCCTTGCGGAGGCATCGCACCGTAACGACTACCGTGGATGCGTGAGCACGATCTCATTTGATGCCAGAGCGCTGACCGACCCCGTCGACCCGAAGGCCGTTTCCGCGTTCGTCCGCGACATGCGCGCACGCGGCCAGGGCGGCATGAGCGCAGGAACGATCTTCGCGATCGTGATCGGTGCCGTCGTCCTGGCGGGAATGCTCCCGGTCGTCGGCTTCGGAATCGTGGCCGCTCTCAACGGCGGACCCTCGCTCGTCGCCCTGCCGTTCGTCATATTCTTCGTCGTCGCCATCGGCGGCGGCATCGCGTTCTTCGTCAACCACCGCCGCACGCGCGTCGAACGGTACCGGCTGAGCCAGTTCGCGAAAGCGAACGGCATGACTTACGAAGACGAGGTGGCGAACCCGCCGCTGCCGGGCATGATCTTCAGCATCGGTGGCTCCCGCAAGGCCAAGCAGCTTGTGCGCGGGCACTCCCCCCGCTTCGTCGAGTTCGGCAACTACCAGTACACGGTCAAATCGGGCAAGAACTCGACCACGTACCGTTGGGGCTACATCGCCGTGAAGCTCGATGTGCCCCTGCCCAATATCGTGCTCGATGCGCTCGGCAACAACGGCTTCGGCACCAACCTGCCGGCATCCTTCGACAAGGATCAGCAGCTCGCGCTGGAAGGCGACTTCAACAGGTACTTCACCCTCTACTGTCCCGAGGGGTACGAGGCCGATGCGCTGTACCTGTTCACTCCCGACATCATGGCGCGCTTTATCGACAACGCGGCCGAGCTCGACGTCGAGATCGTCGATGATTGGATGTTCCTGTACACCAAGCGTGAAGCGTCCACGCTGGATGCTGACACCTGGGCCTGGCTGTTCGGCACCGTCGGCGCGCTCATCACCAAGTTCGATCAGTGGGCGCGCTGGCGCGATGACCGACTGATCCAGGAGCAGGGCCGCGCACACGCGGCATCCGCCATGGCGCAGCCCGCGCGGCCGCACGCAGGACAGCCGCAGGCAGCGACGGGGGGCGCGGGGCTTCCCTTCGCGCCACCGGCAGGGATGCTTCGTCCACCGCCCGGTGTGGCACGACAGGGACGACGGCTGAAGCGCAGCACCCGCTGGGTGCCGATCGTCATCGCGATCGTGATCGGCGCTGCCATGTTCTGGCTGCAGACACTCGACTGACGTCGGAGCCGAGTTGGGGATGGACGCGATCTGGGGACGCCGCGCCCATCCCATCCCCCCTCGGGATCAGAAGAAGACGTACTCCCTCCGCAAAGACGGCTGAGCCGCCTGACGCCGGATGACAGCTGGGGACAGCACCCGACGTATGACGAAAACGGTATCCCAAACGGCGTTGCAAACAGTTGCGATGATCCTCACACCAACCCGAAGTACTCCAATTCCGCATCGTTGAGCATGCGCGAGCGGATGAGAAAGCGCATCCCTGTCGGGCCTTCGACGCTGAACCCGGCACCACGGCCAGGCACGACGTCGATCGTGAGGTGCGTGTACTTCCAGTACGCGAACTGGCTCTCTGACATGTACACCTCGATCGGAGCATCCAGATGCACGTCGATCGTGCCCAGCAAGACGTCACTCGGGCCGGTGACGAACATGCCGATCGGGTAGCACATGGGGCTGGACCCGTCGCAGCATCCGCCCGACTGATGAAACATCAGCGGGCCGTGCTGCTGCGTGAGTTCGCGCAGCAGCACGGCGGCGGCATCCGTCACGTCTACCCGCTGGTAGGTGCCGATACTGACCATGAGCTCAGAAGAAGCCCATCGGGCCCTCGGCGTACGACACCAAGAGGTTCTTCGTCTGCTGGTAGTGATCGAGCATCTTCAGGTGATTCTCACGTCCGATGCCCGACTGCTTGTAACCGCCGAAGGCCGCGTGCGCCGGGTACTGGTGATAGGTGTTCGTCCAGACGCGCCCCGCCTCGATGGCGCGTCCCGCACGGTACGCGGTGTCACCGCTGCGGCTCCACACCCCGGCACCCAAGCCGTAGAGCGTGTCATTGGCGATCGATATCGCGTCGTCGTAGTCGTCGAAGCTCGTCACCGCGAGCACGGGGCCGAAGATCTCCTCCTGGAAGATGCGCATGTCGTTGGTTCCCTCGAAGACGGTCGGCTCGACGTAGAACCCCTCGCTGAGGTCTCCGCCGAGGTCGACGCGCTCACCGCCGGTGAGCAGCCGTGCACCGCCCTGCTTGCCGATGTCGATGTAGCTGAGGATCTTCTCCAGCTGATCGTTCGAGGCCTGCGCTCCGATCATGGTGTTCTTATCGAGCGGGTTGCCCTGCACGATCTTGCCGACACGATCGAGCCCGTCGGCGAGGAAGCCGTCATAGATCGAACGCTGGATCAGTGACCGGGACGGGCAGGTGCACACCTCACCCTGGTTCAACGCGAACATCGTGAACCCCTCGAGCGCCTTGTCGTAGTACGCGTCGTCGGTGGTGCGGGCGACGTCCTCGAAGAACAGGTTGGGCGATTTGCCACCGAGTTCCAGCGTGACGGGGATGAGGTTCTGCGACGCGTACTGCATGATGAGCCGGCCCGTCGTGGTCTCACCCGTGAAGGCGATCTTGCGGATGCGTTTGTGCTGCGCGAGCGGAGCCCCCGCCTCGATGCCGAAGCCGTTGACGATATTCACGACGCCCGCTGGGAGCAGGTCGCCGATGATCTCGAACAGGAACAGCAGCGATGCCGGCGTCTGCTCGGCCGGCTTCAGAACGACGCAGTTGCCGGCGGCGAGCGCCGGGGCGAGCTTCCACGTGGCCATCAGAATCGGGAAGTTCCACGGGATGATCTGACCGACCACGCCCAGGGGCTCGTTGAAGTGATAGGCGACGGTGTTCTCGTCGATCTGGCTGAGTGATCCTTCCTGTCCGCGCAGGACTCCGGCGAAGTAGCGGAAGTGGTCGATGGCGAGCGGGATGTCGGCGGCGAGAGTCTCACGCACGGGTTTGCCGTTCTCCCAGGTCTCCGCGACCGCGACGGCCTCGAGGTTGTGCTCCATGCGGTCGGCGATCTTGTTCAGGATGACGCTGCGCTCGGCGGGCGTGGTGCGCTTCCATCCTTCGAACGCCTTCCACGCGGTGTCGACTGCACGGTCGATGTCTTCGACGGTGCCGCGGGCGACCTCGGTGAAGGGCTTGCCGTTGACGGGGCTGGGGTTCTCGAAGTACTGACCCTTGGCGGGTTCGACGAACTCGCCGCCGATGTAGTGGCCGTAGCGGGGGCGATATTCCGCGACCGCACCGGGCGTCCCAGGGGCGGCGTAGGCGGTGGACACGGTTTCTTCGACGATGGTCATCTCTGTCTCCTTCGCGATCGGCAGCGACGGTGCTGCAGGCGTGAGACGACGGTACGTCTGCGGACGTTGCGTGGCGGTGCGTCACGTTGCATCCGGTTGCGAGCGGATGCTGCGCTACTGCTGGAGGCGTTCGATACGGGCGACCAGGCCCGCCCGTCGCGGAGACCGTGCCGGGAGCATCTCGAGGCACAGCCGCAGCACCTCTTCGTCTTCAGCGCCCTCGGGAATCTCCGCGTACGCGAGCAGAACGTCGACGCTCGCCTCGGTGAGCATGACCTCGCGCAGTGCCGCGCGCACGGTGTCACGGAACTCCTCGACCCCGGGCGCGGTGGATTCGGGCAGCACCGGCCCTCGGTAAGTCGTCAGCGCTACCCGGTGCGCGCCCCGGTCGAGCAGCGAGAGCATCGTCTGCGCATCGGTCTCCAGCGGAGCCGACAGCCGGTACGGGCGTGATTCGAGCTGCAGCTCGGGCGCTGAGCGCTGCAGCACCTTGCGCAGACGCACCATCTCGGGTCGGAGCGTGTCGGGGGAGGTGCCCTCTCCGTACACGAGTGCGGCCAGATGGTCAGCCGAGACGCCCTGCCGGTGCGTGGCCAGCATCAGCATGATCTCGGCGTGGCGGGCGCTGATCTCGACGACGGACTCAGAATCGTCGCCGCCCACCTCCAGCAGCGCGCGGTCACGCCCCAGCACGCGCAGTGTCGCCGTGGTCAGAGGCGAGCGACGTCGGGGGCGTCGCGGCGGAGTCACGGTCTTCGCGCTGCGCGCGCGCAGTCGCGACACGAGCAGCTCGGATTCGACGGCTCTCGCCGTGGCATCCACCAGCAAGCGTGCCTGCGGGGTGGCCGCCTCGGTGCCGCCCGTCACGTCGATGACGCCCAGAATCTTGCGGCTCTCCGGATCGAAGACCGGCGCCGCCGTGCACGACCACGGATGCACCAGCCGGTTGTAGTGCTCGGCCTCATGGATCTGCACCGATTCGCCGAGCGTCAGGGCCGTTCCAGGCGCGGAGGTGCCGACAGAGTCTTCCGACCAGTTCGCTCCGGCGACGAAACCCATCTCCCCCGAGCGCACCCGCTGCTGCAGATCACCCTCGACCCAGAGCAGACGCCCCACATGGTCGCCGACGGCGATGATCACACCCGAGTCGGTCGGATCCCCCGGCAGCAGCAGGGCACGGATCATCGACATCACATCGGCGAGCGGATGCTCGAGCCGATACCGTTCGAGCTCATCCTCGGCGAGCGCGAGCTGCGGAAGGGTCTCAGCGCCGATGCGCTGCGTCCACGCGCGCTCCCACGACTGCCGCACGAGTGGACGCACCTGCTCGAGGCGGCGGTCTTCGAGGTTTCCGGCGACGAGCTCTTCATGTGCACGCTCGATGAGGAGTCGGGAGGCCTCAGGCGAGACATCCCGTGATGCAGACCACGGGGATGACACGGGTTTCTCCGATCCTCGCTGACGGAGTGTGAACTCAGTGTATGCGGTTATCGTCGACGTCGGTATGGCACCCGGCATCCGCTGAGCAGGTTTCGTCTCGCCTTCGGCTCGCTCAACCCGTTTCGGCTTCGGCGCTGCGCGCCTGCGCTCAACGCCCCGCTGATTCCGCAGACCCGGGCCGTTGAGCGAGCGGAGCGAGTCTCATTCCCGCGCAGCCCACCATTCGCGTAGGCGCTG
Source organism: Microbacterium sp. (assembly GCF_029263575.1). Taxonomy (GTDB): domain Bacteria; phylum Actinomycetota; class Actinomycetes; order Actinomycetales; family Microbacteriaceae; genus Microbacterium. The sequence goes on from NZ_JAJUFV010000031.1 coordinate 16,081, forward strand.
CTCGGCGGCATCCGGCCCGATGACCCCCTCGTCGAGTCGCAGCTCGAGCAGGAACTTATAGGCCTGGCCGACCTCGCGACCGGGTGCGATACCCAAGATCTGCTGAATCTGATTGCCGTCGAGCTCGGGACGGATGGCGTCGAGCTCTTCCTGCTCGCGAAGAGCCGCGATGCGCTTTTCGATGTCGTCGTAAGCACCGGCCAGGCGTGCGGCCTTGCGTCGATTGCGGGTCGTGACGTCGGCGCGGGTGAGGATGTGCAGGCGTTCGAGCTCATCGCCCGCATCGCGCACGTAACGGCGGACCGCGGCATCCGTCCACGCCCCCTCGGCGTAGCCGAAGAAACGCAGATGCAACTCGATGAGCTTGGCCACGGCATCCGTCGTGTCGCCATCGAAGCGCAGGGCGTTCAGGCGCTTGCGCGCCATGCGCGATCCGACCACATCGTGATGGTGGAACGTCACCGCTCCCCCGTCTTCAAGTTTGCGGGTGCGGGGTTTTCCGATGTCGTGCAGCAGCGCCGCGATGCGCAGCGGAACGTCGGGTTCCGCCTCGGGATTGCGTGACTGTTCCAGCTGAATGGCCTGCTGCAGCACCGTGAGGGAGTGCTCGTAGACGTCTTTGTGGTGATGGTGCTCGTCGACTTCGAGGCGCAGCGCGCTGATCTCGGGGAGGAACTCGTCGATCAGGCCGGTGTCGACGAGAACCCGGATGCCGCGCACGGGGTCGTCGGTCTGCATGAGCCTGACGAGCTCGCCCTGAATGCGCTCGGGGCTGACGATCTTCAGCGTCTCGCGCAGCCGCGTGATCGCGTCGCGCGTCTCGGGTTCGATGTCGAAGTCCAGTTGCGCGCTGAATCGTGCGGCACGCAGCATCCGGAGCGGATCGTCGCCAAAGCTCACGTTCGGATCTGCGGGGGTGCGCAGGATGCCGGTGACGAGGTCCTCCACACCGCCGGTCGGGTCGATGAGCTTGATCTCGGGAACCTGCAGCGCCATGGCGTTCACCCGAAAATCCCGGCGGGCGAGGTCGCCGTCGATCGTGTCCCCGAACTCGACCGTGGGCTTGCGCGTCACGCCGTCGTAGCTGTCGGCGCGGTACGTGGTGATCTCGACCTGCTCGCCTCGGACCCGCGCGCCGATCGTGCCGAACGCGCGGCCGATGTCCCACTGCGCCGTCGAGATCGGCGTGACGATCTTCAGGATGTCGTCGGGCGAGGCGTTCGTGGTGAAGTCGAGGTCGTTCACGTCGCGCCCGAGCAGCGCATCGCGCACCGGTCCGCCGACGACGGCGAGTTCAAAACCCGCATCCTGAAACGCTGCGGCGAGCGCGGCGACGACCGGTCCGTCTGCGAGATCGCGCAGGCGTGCGAGACCCTCGGCCATATTGAGCATGGGTTCCAGCGTACCGGGGCGCGTCGGGTGGCCGCGGCGATGTGGTCAGCTCTCGGCGACCGCCAGCAACCGGCGCAACACCAGACCGGGGGCGGATGCCGCGACCCCCGCCCGCTCGGATGGATCGCCCTCGGCCAGCACCCACTCGTCGATCGCGCGCAGGACGGCGAACGTCACGTCGGCCTGCAGGTCGAGTGGCAGGTCATCGCGTACGTGCCCGTTGTCGCGCCCGACCTGCAGCACAGAGCGAACCCAGCCGTGCACCGCGTCAAGGAATTCTGTCCGCGCCGCCCCGTCGCCGGTGGCACCCGGCAGGTAGAAGATGCGTCCGAGGTGCTGCAGTTCCGCCGTCGCCGACAGGGCCCCGAACTCGCTCAGCAGCGCGTCGACGCGCTGCCAGAACGATGCCGCGAATTCCTCTGGCGCGGGTAGCGTCCACTGCGCGGCGACATCGGCGATCAGCATCCGCACGACGGCATCGAACAGCTCGTCTTTCGAGCCGACGAAATGGTAGAAAGAGCTCTTGCTCATTCCGGCGTCGCGGATGATGCGGTTCAGCGACGCGCCCTCGTACCCGGCGCGCGCGAACTCCGCGACGGTCGCCGCGGTCAGGGCGTCACGCCGTTCGGTGCTGAGCCGCGAGGTATCGGTCATGTCACCAGTTTAGTGGACCACCTAGTCCAATCGGCGTAGACTGTGGACCACCCAGTCCAGAGAAGGGATGCTGATGCTCATCGACACCGCACTGCAGACGCAGCTCGACGCCCAGCGCGACGATCGCCTGCGCGTGCTCATCGTGGGCGCGGGCGTCGCCGGTCTCACTCTCGCCGCGCTCCTGCGCCGCGGCGGCCTGCACCCGGCGGTGATCGAGCGGATGCCGTCGATGGCACACCCCGGCTACATGCTCGCCCTCATGCCGATCGTCGACGTCGTCTTCGATGACTTGGGCATCCACGAGCAGTACGTTGCGCACAGTTCGCCGCTCTCGCGCTACGCATTCCGCTCGCACACCGGAAAGACGCTGCGCTCCGACGACCTCGGCGACCTCATGTCGATGCACGGCGACTACCAGGGCATCGAGCGCGGCGAACTCATCGACCTGCTCACCGCAGACGGCATGCCGGTGAGTTTCGGCACGACCGTCTCGAGCGTCGCCTTCGATGACACCACCTCGCACGTATCGTTCACGGGCACGGATGCCGCGGCATCCGTCGATCTGGTCGTCGCAGCCGACGGCATCCATTCGCGCACCCGCGATCTGCTGCCCGTCGGCGACGTCGCCGAACTCGACACCGGCTGGGGCGGATGGGTCAGCTGGTGCGACCCGATCGGCGACCCCGCACTCGGCGAAGAGATGTGGGGCGACGGATCGTTCCTCGGGGTGTATCCCGTCAAAGATCGCCTCGGCGTCTTTCTCGGCGGCCCCGTCGACGACACCCGCTCAGGACAGGCCGCATTCGCCGACCGCGTGCGCAGCGCCGCGCCACACCTCGACGATCGGATGCACGCGGCGCTGAATTCGGTCACCGCTGACGACGACCCCTACTTCTGGCCCCTGACGGACGTGCGTGCCGAACGCTGGGTCGCCCGCACCGGCACCGGAGCGAGCGCGGTGCTACTCGGCGATGCCGCGGCCGGGTTCCTGCCCACGGCCGGCATCGGCGCGGCCATGGCGATGGAATCGGCGTGGATGCTGGGACGCATGCTCACGCCGCTCACCGAGCGAGATGACCGCCTCTCCTCGCTGCCAACGGTGCTCGCCGCATGGGAGCGCATCGAGAAACCACGCGTCGAATCAGCGCAGCAGAACTCTCGGATGCTGGCGAAGCTGATGTTCCGTCGCGGGTCCGTGACGGCGTGGCTGCGCGAGGCCATCACCCGCATGCTCACCGTACGGGCGGCGCTCGGCCCGATCATCGGCCTCGTCGCCGACCAGCCCGACCCCGATGCCGTGTTCCGGCGCGCGTTCACCGAATCCGCGACGACGCCACAGCGATAAGCCCGAGCGCCGCTAGCGTGGAGTGATGCACGGACGCAGAGGTACTTGGCTGGCCGGTGGAATCGGACTCATCGCTTGCGGCGTTGTCGGCGTGATCCGTTCCGCACTGCTCGGCGCGCCCGAGGCGAACACCGTGCTGACCCTCCTCGCCGACGTGCTCTGGGCGGTGTCGATTCTCCTCGTGGCGGTCGGCCGGGATCGCCACGACAGCGTCGTCGCCCGCAGACCCGTCGGGCTGGTGGCATCGGCGGCGGTCGCGCTGTGGCCGCTGACCCACACGGTTGTCGGAGTGTTCAGTGAACCGATCAGTCCCGCCCAGGTCGATGCCTGGATGTTCTGGACGTACCTCTCGATCGTGCTGCCCGTGATCGTCGGGGCGATCGCGGCTACGCAGATCGCCCGAGCCGGGGTCGTGCCCGCGCCCTGGAACTGGGCACCGACATGGGCGCTCGGAGCGCAAGTTGTCATCTGGGTGCTTCCCCAACTGATCGGCGCCACAGCGCCCAACGCGCTGGCCGGAGCCGCCGGCATCGTCGCCGCGCTCAGCATGCTCGGCTTCGTCATCGTGACATTCGGACTCGGCATCCTCGCTGTCGTGCTCGCCAACCGACCGCGCGCGGCCACCGTCCCCGTCTTCACCTCGCCATCTCGCACCTGAGCGCGACACGCCCACAAACGTCCGGCCAACGCGCGTTCACCAAATCTTCTGCGAAGCGCCAGCATCCGGTCATCTGGCATCGATGGTCTGAGGGAGTCCCGCGTCTGCGGGAACACTCTCACCCCCGAAGGACAGATATGACCTCCCCCTCCCGTGCCCTGCGCTGGCGACGCCACGGGCTCGCCTCCGCAGCGGTGCTCGCCGTGCTGGGCGGCACTTTCGCCGCGCCGGCCGCCGTGGCCGCAGAACCCGAGGTTCCCGATGCGCCGCTGATCACCAGTGACACCACCTGGAACTACCTCGACGACGGCACGGACCCCTCGCCGGCGCCCGCCGAGGTGCGCGACTGGACCAAGGCCGACTACGACGATTCCGCGTGGAAGAGCGCATCCGGCAGCTTCGGCGCGAAGCGCGGCGAACTCGCCGCGGTCGGCCCTCTCACGCCGAAAACGCTGCTGAACCAGTACATCAACGGCGAGAGCGCCCCGAACGTTCCGACATTCTTCTTCCGCACCGAGTTCACCCTCGACGAAGGCGTCGCCGAGCAGGTCGCATCGCTGCGCAGCACCGTCACGTATGACGACGCTGTCGTGGTGTGGGTCAACGGCGAGAGAGTCGCCGGCTACGTCGACGGCCGCGTCACCGGAACCACCAACCTCGAATACGCCGGCGACAGCAACGGTGACCCGGTCACCAGCACCTTCGCCGCCGACGCCGACGTGTTGCGCGACGGCGAGAACACGGTCGCTGTCGCGCTCTACCAAGACCGCGAGACCAGCTCTGACATCTACTTCGACATGTCCGACTTCTCGCTGGTCGCGGCATCCGAGCCCGGAAAGCCCGTCGTGGCTCCCCCGACGCGCGTCGTGCTCACCCCGACCGAGACCCCGTCGACGTCGCAGTCGTTCTCGTGGCTGGCCGGCGATATGTCGCACACGTCCGGTCAGGTGCAGATCAAGGCGGGCGCTGAGGGCGAGGTTCGCACGGTCGACGCCTACTCCGCTGGCGTCACCGGCGGCAACGCCAACCATCACTTCTCGGCCACGGTCGACGGTCTGACCACCGCCACCGAGTACACCTACCGCGTCGGACTCGAGGGCAGCTGGAGCGAGTGGTTCACCTTCCGCACCGAAGACCCGAACGCGACCGACTTCCAGTTCGTCTACTACGGTGACGCGCAGATCGGCCTCGACTCCACCTGGCCGAGCGTTGTCGAGCAGGCCGAGGCCAACGCTCCCCGCTCGATCGGGTCGGTGCACGCCGGCGACCTCGTCAACACCGGCGGCAACGACAACGAGTGGCAGAGCTGGTTCGCCGGCATGGAGGACTCCGCCGTCAGCACCAACGTGATGGCCGCACCCGGTAACCACGAGTACTCGGGCGACAAGATGCTCACCACGTGGAAGGCGAACTTCGAGTACCCCCACAACAACCCCGAGGTCGGCTCGATCGGTGAGCTGGCGAACCTCGCACAGGGCGATTCGGATGTCGCGAAGCAGTACCAGGCGTACTTCGCGCACTGGACCGAGTTCGCAACCGAGACCGTGTACTACACCGACTACCAGGACGTGCGCTTCATCACACTCAACGCGACGCGCGACCGCACGTTCCTCACGCCCGACAACCTGCCGGCGTGCTCGGGCGACGAGTGCCCCTCGAACCAGGTCTCTGAGCTGTGGACGAAGTTCCAGGGCGCGTGGCTCGACGAGGTGCTGAAGCAGAGCCCGTCGAAGTGGAACGTCGTCACCTTCCACCAGCCGGTGTTCTCGACCTCCGCCGGTCGTGACGAGCCGATCCTGCGCGCCGAGTGGGTGCCGGTGTTCCAAAACAACGACATCGATCTCGTGCTGATGGGCCACGACCACACGTACGCTCGCGGCTACGTGAACACCGACACCACTGACACCGAGGGCATCACCACCGGTCCGGTCTACGTCGTCTCGAACGCGGGCGCCAAGCACTACGACCTCGAGACCGACGAGCGCAACGTCTGGACCAACAACGGCGCCACCCAGGTGCTGCGCGGCGCCGGCGTGACGACCTATCAGGTGATCGACGTGAGCGACAACCAGCTCGTCTACCGTTCGTACCTCGCCGAGAAGACCGCCAAGGCGACGACCGACCTGCCCGTCGGCGCTGTCTATGACGAGTTCACGGTCACGAAGAGCGATGCGGGTGAGAAGTGGGTCACCGAGGCCGGCATCACCCCGCCCGAGATCGTCGAGCCCGAGGTCACCCTCGACGCTGACGCCGTCGCCGCGGGCGGCGAGATCTCGCTGTCTGGTACCGGATTCGCGGCGGATGCTGAGCTGAACATCGAGCTGCGCTCGACGCCGGTTGAGATCGGCACGGTCACGACGGATGCCGACGGCTCCTTCGCGATCACCGTCACCGTGCCCGCAGACACCCCTGCTGGTGCGCACACGCTCGCTGTCATCCTTCCGGACGGCACCGAGGTGACGCAGGCTCTCACCGTCACAGCGGCTGCTGACGGGGGCGCGGGCGGCGGCGAAGGTGGTGCTGGAGATGCCGGCGGTGCTGGTGACGCCGGTTCATCCGACGGCGGTGCCGCTGACGCTGGTGGCCTGGCGGCCACGGGTGCCGACAGCACGGCGCTCATCGCCGGTGCGGTCGTGCTGCTCGCGCTGGGCCTCGGCCTCTTCGCGATGCGTCGTCGCGTGCGTCACTGACACACTGATCAGAGAGGAGATCCCCTCGGAGGCTGCGGCTTTCGAGGGGATCTTCTTCGTTATACAGCGGATGCCACGAGCGCAGGGCGCGCGGTCGACATCGGGGCGACCTCGTACCCGGTGACGCCGATGGTGTTTCCGAGCGTCGCGGCGGTGGTGTTCAGACGCGCCTGGGTGGTCTCGACGATCGCCACCATCCACCCCGTCGACGCGACGCGCTGGTACGTGCTCTGGATGACCTCGATCTGACGTCGATGAAAGACCGACACGAGCCTCATCATCGTGTCGGCATCAATGCCGTCCAGCGTGACGGTAATGGTGAAACGCTCGATCTGCTCTGCCTGCACGCTGCCTCCCGTCGTTGCTACTCCTGCCACTTATACTCGGAAATGACATTGGCAGAGTCAATATCAAGAGCAACAACTTGCCAATTTGCCGATGTATCTACCGAACAACCATGCGGAGGTGGTCATTATGGCAACGATCGACCGGCTCGATGCCGAGATCATCAGCGCGCTCACCGACAACGCCCGCGTCGGCATCGCCGAGCTCGCCGCCGCCCTCGGCGTGAGCCGCACGACCATTCAGCTGCGGCTGAAGCGGCTCGAAGACGACGGCATCCTTCTCGGGTTCCAGCCCATCATCGATCTCAGCAAGATCGGCGCCCCTGTCGAAGCGCTCATCACGCTCGAGATCGACCAGCGGCAGATGCGCGAGATCATCCGGGGCCTGCACGCTCTGCCCGAGGTGCTCGAAGTGCGCATCCAGGCCGGTCGCGAAGACCTGCTCGCCCATATCGGCATCGGCTCGCTCGAAGAGCTTCAGGCGCTCACCGCCGCGATCGTCGACATCGACGGGGTGCGCAAGACGACCTCGACCTTCACGGTGTCGACGCCGGTGCGCTTTCGGCTCGCGCCGCTGCTGCGCA
>NZ_JAJUFV010000032.1 GCF_029263575.1 Microbacterium sp.
CAGTCGGCGTACAGACCGGGCACGTCGGTGAGGACGACGAGTTTGCTCGCGTTCAGCGCGACAGCAAGAGCGGATGCCGCGGCATCCGCATTCACATTCAACGACTGCCCCGGGTTGTCGAGGTCGGGCGCGATCGAGGAGATCACCGGGATGCGCCCAGCGGCGAGGTGGTCGAGAACCGCGGTCGGATCGACCTGCACGACATCTCCGACGCGGCCGAGGTCGACCTGCTCGCCGTCGATGACGACGCCGCGGCGGCGTCCGCCGAACAAGCCGGCATCCTCACCGCTGAGACCGGTGGCGATGGGACCGTGCGAGTTGATCTTGGCGACCAGCTGCGGGTTCACCTGCCCGGTGAGCACCATGCGCACGACGCTGATCGCCTCGGTGTTGGTGACCCGGTAGCCGCCCTTGAACTCGCTGGGGATCGCGAGACGGTCGAGCATGTTCGAGATCTGCGGTCCGCCGCCGTGCACGACGACCGGCTGCACGCCGACGTAGCGGAGGTAGGCGATGTCCTGCGCGAAGGCCTCCTGCAGCTCATCGCTGACCATGGCGTTTCCGCCGTATTTGATCACGACGATCTGGTCGCGGAACTTCTTCAGCCACGGCAGCGACTCGATCAGTGTCGTCGCCTTCAGCTCGGCGACATCAGCGGGGGTGTCTTGGATATCGGTCATGAGGAGTAGGCGCTGTTCTCGTGGACGTAATCGTGGGTGAGGTCGTTGGTGAGGATGCGTGCCCGGGCGTCGCCGACCTGCAGATCGACGAGGATGCTCGTGGCACGCGGGGTGAGATCGACCTCGTCGCGAGGACGATCGGGACCACCAGCGGTGCACACGCGCACGCCGTTGAAGCTGACATCGACGTTGTAGGGGTCGAACTGCGCCTCGGTCGTGCCGATCGCGGCCAACACCCGACCCCAGTTGGGGTCGTTGCCGAAGATCGCGGCCTTGAAGAGATTGTTGCGCGCGATGGAGCGCCCCACCTCGACGGCGTCGTCTTCGCTGGCTGCGCCGACGACGACGATCTCGATGTCGTGGCTGGCCCCCTCGGCGTCGGACTGCAGCTGCTCGGCGAGCGCCGTGCAGACGATGACGAGCCCGGCGTGGAAAGCTGCCAGGTCTGGGCGAACGCCGCTGGCGCCGCTGGCCATCAGCGTCACCTGATCGTTCGTGGACATGCAGCCGTCGGAGTCGAGGCGGTCGAAGCTCACCCGGGTCGCCGCACGCAGAGCTTCATCGGCCTCTTCTGCGGTGAGCTCGGCATCCGTCGTGAGCACGACCAGCATGGTCGCCAGGCCCGGGGCGAGCATGCCCGCGCCCTTGGCCATCCCGCCGATGGACCAGCCACCGGCATCCGCGTAGGTATATCGTTTCGGGCGCGAGTCGGTCGTCATGATCGCGTCGGATGCGGCGTCTGCGCCGTCGACGCTCAGTGCGGCGATCGCCTTCTCGGTGCCATCGAGCACCTTCGCGCGGAAGACCTCGTCGCCGGTGCCGATGAGCCCCGTCGAGCACACCAGCACGTCGCCAGCGCTCACGCCGAGAAGCTCGGCGGCTTTCTCTGCGGTCTGGTGCGTGGTCTGGAACCCGAAGCTGCCCGTGAAGCAGTTCGCCCCGCCGGAGTTGAGCACGATCGCCTCGACCACGCCGTCCTGGATCGCCTGCTGCGACCAGATGATCGGGTTCGCCTTGGCGCGGTTGCTGGTGAAGACAGCGGCGCCGACCTTCTGCGGGCCACGGTTCACGACCACGGCGACATCGGGCTTGCCGGTGGACTTGAGGCCGGCGGCGACGCCGGCCGCTTCGAAACCTGCGGGTGCGGTGATGCTCACGGCGCCACTCCGTTCACAGTCAGCGCACGGTCTTCTGGAAGGCCGAGCGCGAGGTTCATGGACTGGACGGCCGCACCGGCGGTGCCCTTGACGAGGTTGTCGACCGCGGTGACGACGGTCACCCGGTTCGCGGCGCGGTCGACGGCGAGCCCCATCAACGCCGTGTTCGCGCCCAGTACGTCAGCCGTGCGGGGGAAGCTTCCCCCTGGCAGCACCTGAACGAAGGTCTCATCGCCGTATGCACTCTCCCAGGCCGCGCGAACCTCGTCATCACTGACGCCGTCGACGATCGGCGCGGTTGAGGTGGCGAGGATGCCCCGCGCCATCGGCACGAGCACGGGTGTGAAGGAGATGCGGGGCTCGACCGCCGCCGACCCCCGAGCCTGTCGAAGGGCTTGCTGGATCTCGGGGATGTGCCGATGCGTGCCACCGACAGCGTAGGGGTTCGCGGTGCCGAGCAGTTCGCCGCCGAGGAGGTGAGGCTTCAGGCTCTTGCCAGCGCCCGATGGGCCGACCGCGAGCATGGTCACGATGTCGCTGGGGTCGATGACTCCCGCGGCTACGCCGGGGGCCAGGCTCAAGCTCACGGTGGACGCGTTGCACCCGGGGGCGGCGATGCGCGTCGCGCCGCGAAGATTCTCACGCTGTTTCTTTCCGTCGACGAGCAGCTCGGGGACGCCGTAGGTCCACGGTTCGTGGAAAGTGCCGCCGTAAAAGGCGTCCCACGAGTCCTGGGAGGTCAGGCGGTGGTCGGCGCCCGCGTCGATGACGAGCGATGCATCGCCGAGGGCATCCGTGTACTGGCCCGACTGGCCGTGCGGAAGCGCAAGGAAGACGATGTCGTGCCCGGCGAGCACCTCGGGGGTGGTCTCGTGCAGGGTGAGGTGTGCGAGCGAGCGCAGGTGCGGCTGATGCTGGATGAGCGGCTGGCCTGCGTTCGAATGCGCAGTGACGGTGCGAATGTCGATGTCAGGATGGTTGGCGAGCAGGCGCAGAATCTCGCCGCCCGCATAGCCGGATGCGCCGGAAACGGCGACGGTATACGTCATGGTTCTACCTTAAGGGTCGTGGATGCCGGGACTTCGTCCCCTGAGCCAGTCGAAGGGCGGCGACACCGATACCCACGCCGCGAGCGCAGCGGGATGCTTCGGGGTCGCCTAGAGTCGGCGGCCGCGACGTCGCCGCACCACGATGACGCTCAGAGCGAGCGTCGAGGAGGCTGATGCGAGCGAAGGCATGTCGTGAGAGTAGCGCTGAAGCCGCGGCATCCGCAAATCACGCTCCTCCGCGCAGGCGGTTCTGCTCAGAGCGGCGCGGCGAAGAAAGCCCGTTCGTGGCGCGCTGCGACCTCGAATGCGCGCAGCATCCGTTCGCGTGTCTGCTCGGTGGCTGCGCTCGCGCGCGCGGTGACGAATCCGATCGCCGTTTCCGTCGCCCGCGCGAAGGCATCATCTGCGTACGTCTGCAGCCACGAGGCGTACGGATGCTCCGGGTCAAGCGCGTACGCACCGAGATCGCCGCGGTGCAGGCGCACTCCGAGGTCGGCGTAGAGCCAATAGCAGGGCAGCACTGCGGCGATGACCTCGTCATAGCTCCCGCGGTATCCGACGGAGCGCAGGTGATCGAGGTATGCGGTCGTCACCGCGCTGGGCCGGGCATCGGGGGCCTCTGGCGCCGAGCGCAGCCACGCCGTGTGCAGCTGGAGCTCGACGGAGATCGCGCCATGCGCGCCGTTCGCCCAGAAGGACTGCTCGATCGACGTGGGCGCCAGCCGAGCCGCCTCGGCCAGTACCCTGGCGTACTCGCCGAGATAGATCGCGTCCTGCGCCAGATAGTCGAGGAACGCGATACGTTCGAGAGTGCCGTCGGCGAGTCTTCGGATGAACGGCAGCTCGTCGATGTCGGCACGCACCTGCGCGATGCGCTCCCACCACTGGCTGCGCACGTCGGCGGGCGTGGGGCTCGTCACCAGTCCTCCCCGTTGCCAGAGACCGGCGAAATGGTGCACCGGCCCGTTCCCGTGGCCGATTCCGAGGTCATCCGCGGCATGCAGAGACTCGCGCAGCCACGCACGCGCACTGCGCAGCGCATCGTTCCAATCGTCACCGGCGGCGCGGCGGGTCGCCAGGGCCGCAGAGAGCGAGCACCCCGTGCCGTGCGTGGCATCGGTGAAGATGCGGGCTCCGGTGAACTCCTCGGCGCCATCAGCCGTCACCAGGGCGTCAGGTGCATCGTCACCGCCGAGATGGCCCCCCTTGACGAGGACGATCGTGTCGAAGCGGGCTGCGAGGACTGCGGCGGTCTCTTTCGCTCGTGTCCAGTCCGATGTCGGCTCAGTGCCGGCCAACGTGGCCAACTCGGCCAGGTTCGGGGTGATCACATCGGCGCGAAGCAGCAACTCCCGCAGCGCGCTCTCGGCAGCCGAATCGAGCAGCCGGTCGCCGCTCGTGGAGATCATGACCGGGTCGATCACCACGGTCTTCGGCTCGTGTGTGTCGAGCCAGCGCTGCACAGCGCCGATCACCTCGGCGTTTGCGAGCATGCCGATCTTCACGGCATCCACCGGGATGTCATCGGAGATCGCGTCGAGCTGCTCGGCGAGGAACGACGCCGGAGGCACGTGCACGGCGCGCACGCCGTGGGTGTTCTGGGCGGTGAGTGCGGTGACCACCGCCATTGCATAGCCGCCGTTGGCCGCGATCGCCTTGACATCGGCCTGGATCCCTGCACCGCCGGACGGGTCGCTCCCGGCGATGCTGAGAACACGCGGGACCCGGCCGATGCCGCGCCACCGAGCCCGCAGCTCGCGCGCGGTCTCTCGCGGGTCTTCCGCCGCGCACAGCGCGGAGACGACGGCGACGCCCGCCGCCCCGGCATCGCGCAACGCGTCGACGTCGTCGATGCCCACTCCCCCGATCGCCACGCACGGTACCGGGCTCGCGGCGGCGATGGCGCGGAATCCCTCGATGCCCAGCGCCGGCGGGTGGTCGGGTTTCGTGCTGGTTGGCCGAATCACCCCGACGCCGAGATGATCGACGGCGCCCGTGGGGAGCATGCGAACGGCCTCGAGATGCTCCTGGGTGTTGGCCGTCAACCCGATGATCGCATCGGGACCCAGCAGCTCTCGGGCACGCAGCACAGAGGCGTCGCCCTGACCGAGGTGGATGCCGTCCACGTGTGCGCCACGACGCCTGGCCTCGATGGCAGCCTCGAGCCGGTCGTTGACGATCAGCGCCGCACGGCCTGCTGTGATCGCCGAGAGTTCGATGAGCTGCTCGACGATCTCAGCGTCGCTGGCCGCCTTGTCACGAAGCTGAACGACCCGCACGCCGCCGGCAACCGCCTCACGGACCACCGCGGCGACACCGCGATCTCCGCACAGTGCGGCGTCGGTGACGAGGTAGACCGACAGATCGACGCTCATGCGACGAATACCTCGACGCGCGCGGCCCGGACGATATGTTCGGCCGTGGTGCTCGAGAGCGCATCAAGCAGCGCGACCGCGAAGGTGCCGGGGCCCGCCGCCTGCGTCGCAGCCTGCTCTGCAACAACGGTATAGAACAACGATGCCGCGGCGACCGCCGTCAGAGTCGAAACGCTCGTGCCGCGCGCTACCCCGAGGAACGCCGCCATCACCGCGCCGAGTGCGCACCCACCGCCGGTCACGCGGGTGAGCAGGGCATCGCCGTTCGCGATGCGGATGACCCGCTCGCCGTCGGTGACCAGATCGACCACGCCGGAGACGGCCACGACGCTGCCGAAGCGCTCGGCGAGGGATGCGGCGGCGTCTGCCGCGGCATCCGGGGTGTCCGTGGCGTCCACTCCCCGTCCGCCGGCGCTGATGCCAGCGAGGGCGAGGATCTCCGACGCGTTCCCGCGGATCGCCGACGGGCGCTCAGCGACGAGTTCGTGGGCGAGCGCGGTGCGCACGGGGAGCGCGCCGATCGCGACCGGGTCGAGCACCCAGGGGGTGCCTGCCTCAGTCGCGCCGGCAACGGCCTCTCGAGCCGCCGCCCGCTGCTCCGGCGCAGGAGTGCCCAGGTTCACCAGCAGACCGGAGGCGACCGCGGCGAACATACCCGATTCATCGACGATGTCGACCATCGCTGGCGCGGCTCCCGTCGCGAGCAGAACATTAGCGGTGAAGCCGGTGACCACGGCGTTGGTGATGCAGTGGATCAGCGGCGAGTCGGAGCGCACCTGTTCGAGCAGGGGCGCGACCTCCTCGGCGACGGAGAAAGTGGACGATGGACGCAGACGGTCGCTCAAGGCGGACATCCCTTCGCTAGTACGAGCTAGATCAGGTTCGACGGGTCTGTTCTCAGCCGCGCGACGGCGGCACCCCGTGTCACTGCGCATCAGTCTATGCCCGGAGAGGTAAGAGACGCGCCGGATCGCCCGCGGACTCGCGCCGGATCACGTGCAGCGGTGATCAGAACGGAGCAGCGAGCGTTGCTGACCGCACGTTGGTGTGGTGCTCTGGCGCGTCGGCACGGCGCGCGAATGGCAGATCGGCGTGGTTCTCGGACGGCGGCGCCGTGGTGCGGAAGCCGGTGGGAGTGGTGACTTCGACCGATCCGTCGGGTCGAGAACGGTAGACGGCACGCGTTCGGTGTCGCGACGCGTGATCGCGTGGGCACAATGGTCGCAGCTCGCCGAGGTTGGTTCTGCCGCCCTGCGCCCACGGAACCCGATGGTCGATGTCGGCGTCGAGGGCGAGGCGCGTGCACCCGTCGCGGGAGCAGGTGCCGTGTTGAAGTATCAGCCAGTCACGTTGCGCCGTGGTTGCGTAGCGGCTCCGGCGTTCCATGTCGATGACCACGCCGTCGATCGGATCGACGATCACCCGGCGGAAGACGCCGGTGTCGAGGAAGAGCTGCTTCGCCGTGAGCGGGTCGATGGGCCCATGGCCCACGATCTCGGCCGTGGGTGTCGGCAGAACAGCAGCGCCGTCGCCCGCGAGCAGCTGCACCGGAATCGTGACGAAGACCTTCGTCTGTGCTGCGCGGGCGGTGCCGACGCCGCGGAGCCATTCTGAGAACAGGTCGGCACGGATCTGCGCGATCGTGCGCACCTCGCAGGGGTCGCCCTTCTTCACCTGCTTGGCCGTCGCAGTCAGTCGGCGGTCAACAGCCAGCGCCTCGGTCGTGGGAACGTAGGCGTTGATCCAGCTCATCCCGTCTTCCTCGTGCTCGACTGCGACACGGCGATCACTCAGCGCACGGGCGTGGCGCTCCTCGGCCGGCTCGGGGTCGAGGCGCTTGACCAGGCGACGAAGGCGCCGCAGGAAGTTCTCGGGCGAACAGGAGAACGCCCATTCAGCTGTCGCCTCGTCGATGAGGCGCGCCGCCTCACGTTCGGCCGCACGCTGCTCAGGCGTCGCGTTGAATGGTGCTTGCAACCGGCCGAGCGCCCACACCGCCCGCGAGACCAGGTACATCGAAACGAAGCCATCACGCGCGTGCAGCCACAGGGTGGGGAGCTGACGCATCGCCGTCTGAACAGTCCACAGCTCTGCGCGGACGTCATCTTCTGACCGCTTCAACCGGAGCGAGATGTCGAAGATCACGGCACGCTCGGCCTCGTCGGCGGCATCCGACCCGCATTCCAGCAGGTAAGCCTCGGGATTGCGGCGAGCGAGCGAGACAGCATCCGCGATCTGGGCTGCGCGACGCGCAGCGTATCGATTCATGTCGATCTCGGCGCACTGCAGATCGTCAAGAGCATGAGCGACGACGAACGCGGCATCGCGCGGCATGTCATCGACGTCATCAACGAACTGCTCCATACCTCCAAGGTAGCAGATAGCTACGTTATTCGACGGTGAACAGCGGACTTTTCTTCGTATTTTTATTCGAATCATACGCTGTCAGGGTTCCACTTCCCTGGCAGAATCTCGCCGCCCAGAGCCTGCTCTTCTCGGACGGCGCAGATCAGTCGCGAATGCTCGCTCCGAAACGCTCGGTCGCCAGCGCGACACCGGCGAGCTTCGCCTCGGTCGCCTCCGCAGCCGTCAACGTGCGGTCCGATGCGCGGAACCGCAGCGCATACGTCAGGCTCTTCTGCCCCTCGTCGAGACCCGACCCGCGGTAGTCGTCGACCAGTCGCACCGACTCGAGCAGGTCGCCCGCGCCCTCCACGAGGGCAGCACGCAACTCGGCGGCCGTGACAGCCACCGGAACGACGAGCGATACATCCTGCGTCGCCGCGGTGAACGTCGACAGCGACTCGACGACCACGCGCGCGCCGGCCAATGTCAGCACCCTGTCCAGATCGAGCTCGAGCACGACAGCCCGGCCGGGAAGATCAGCATCGGATGCCACACTCGGATGCAGTTCGCCGACGTAGCCCACCTCGACGCCATCGACGCTCAGCACGCCGGTGCGTCCCGGGTGAAGAGCCACACGCTGACCCTGCGCCACATCGATGTCGACACCGGCCGCCACGGCGATGGCACGCACAGCATCCAGCGCGACCGACAGATCTGCCGCCTCGGCGCCACGCCCAGGCTGGCGCGGCGTGACGTTGCCGGTGAACAGCGCGGCCACGTGCCGTGGCTGCGGCGGGAGCGACGCATCCAGCGCCGCCAGAGTCTCATCGTCGGGGCGCTGCCCGAGAGGGGGAACCTCATCAGTGCCGTAGACGACGCCGGGCTCGGGAAGGAACACCGATCCGAGCTCGAAGATCGCCAGATCCGTGAGTCCGCGCGAGATGTTGCGGTGCGCGACCTGCAAGAGCCCCGGAATCAGCGAGCGGCGCAGGAACGGCGCCTGGCCGTCGAGCGGATTCGCCAAGCGGATGCTGGGCAGATGCGCTCCCGCGGCCGAACCGTGCAGGTCGTTGTGCGCCTCGGTCGTGAACGGGAACGCCGGAGTCTCGACGAGACCGGAAGCCGCGAGCGCGTTCGCGACGCGACGGCGCCCTCGCTGCATGTCGGTCAGGCCTCGCCCCGACGGCGGCGTGGGAAGCACCGACGGAATGCGGTCGAGTCCGTGAATGCGGGCGACCTCTTCCGCGAGCGTCCACTTGTCGGTGAGATCAGGGCGCCAGCTCGGCGGAATGACCAGCCAGCCCTGGTCGGTCTCGGTGATCTCGGCGCCGATCGTCTCGAGCGCACCGGTGACCTCGCTGGGGTCGTAGTCAACCCCGATGAGGCCGGAGACGAACCCTGCCGGTAGGTCGATACCGGCGATCTCGACCTCGGTGAACAACGCTCCACCGACGTTGTCGAGGCGCCCACCAGCGAGCGAGACCATCAGGTCGGCGACGCGGCGGGCAGCGATGAAGGGAATCAGCGGATCGACACCGCGCTCGAAGCGCTTGGACGCCTCGCTGGGGAGCTTGTGCCGCCTGGCCGTGCGCGCGATCGAAACGGCATCGAAGATCGCCGCCTCGATGAGCACGTTGCGCGTCGCATCGCTCATCTCGGTCGTGCCGCCACCCATGACGCCGGCAAGACCGATGGGCCCGGAATCGTCGGTGATCAACAGGTCTTCGACATGCAGCTTTCGCTCGTTGCCGTCGAGGGTCGTGAGCCTCTCCCCCGGTTCGGCGCGGCGCACCGTGATGCCGCCGGAGAGCTTGTCGAGGTCGTAGCCGTGAATCGGATTGCCGAGTTCGAGCATCACGTAGTTCGTGATGTCGATGAGCACACCGAGTGAGCGGATGCCGGCCAACGAGAGGCGCGCGATCATCCACGGGGGCGTCGGGAGGGACGGATCGACATCGCGGACGACGCGAACCACGAACTCCTGCACGGCAGCAGCGTCACGCAGCGGCTCGGCCGTCACCGCGAGCGGGAATCCCGACCCCGGCTCGACCTCAGCCCACTCGTGTGCGGCAGGATCCCGGAAGCTCGCCCCCGTCGCATGCGAGTACTCGCGAGCGACGCCGCGCACCGAGAAGGCGTAACCACGGTCAGGCGTGACATTGATCTCGACAGCGACATCGTCGAGACCGAGCAGCTCGATGGCGTCCGTTCCGACGGGGGCGTCGATACCGAGCGTCGCCAGCACCAGAATGCCGTCATGCTCATCGCCCAGCCCCAGCTCGCGCGCGGACGCGATCATCCCGTCCGAGACATGCCCATACGTCTTGCGGGCAGCGATCGGGAACGGCCCGGGCAGCACAGACCCAGGCAGCGTCGCGACGATCTTGTCGCCGACGGCGAAGTTCGACGCACCGCACACGATTCCGCGGACGCCGCCGTGCTCGTCGCCGACGTCGACCTGGCACCAGCGAATCGTCTTGCCGTTGGACTGCGGCTCAGCTTCGAACGAAAGCACCTGGCCGACGACGACCGGGCCGGATATCTCGAAGTGGTGAATGTCTTCCTCTTCGAACCCGACCGACACCAGCGCTTCGAGAACGACCTCGGGCGTAGCATCCGCCGCCACATCGACGTACTCACGCAACCACGAAAGCGGGACGCGCATCACACCACCATCCCGAACTGCTCGCTGAAGCGCACATCGCCCTCGGCCATATCACGCATGTCTTTCACATCACTGCGGAACATCAGTCCGCGCTCGATTCCCATCCCGAAGGCGAACCCGCTGTACTCTTCGGGGTCGATTCCCGCCGCGCGCAGCACGTTCGGGTTGACCATTCCGCAGCCGCCCCACTCGATCCAGCGCGCACCGCCGGCGAATGTCGGGTGCCACAGGTCGAGCTCGGCCGAGGGCTCGGTGAACGGGAAATAGTTCGTGCGGAAGCGCGTCTTCGCTTCGGGGCCGAACAGAATCCTCGCGAAGTGGTCGAGCGTTCCCTTCAGATGCGCCATCGTGATGCCCTTGTCGATCACGAGCCCCTCGAACTGGGTGAAGACCGGAAGGTGCGTCGCGTCGAACTCGTCGGTGCGGTAGACGCGGCCCGGGCACAGCACGTAGATCGGCACCTCTCGCTCGAGCATCGAGCGCACCTGCACCGGGCTCGTGTGCGTGCGCATGACCAGGTGGCGCTCGACCGGATCGACGAAAAAAGTGTCCTGCATCTGACGCGCGGGATGGTCGACATCGAAGTTCAGCGCGTCGAAGTTGAACCACTCGTGCTCGAGTTCGGGCCCCTCCGCGATCTCCCACCCCATGCCGACGAAGATGTCGCAGACGTCATCCTGCAGGAGAGTGAGCGGATGACGCGCGCCGATGCGCGAGCGCGAAGCGACGGCCGTGATGTCGACGCGCTCGGCCTCCAACCGCGCGGCGGTCTCGGCCTCGGCAAGCTCAGCCTCGCGAGCGGCGAGGGCCTTCGTCACCTGTCCACGGCCCTGGCCGACGAGCTTGCCGAAGGTCGCCTTGTTCTCCGGCGCCACCTGCCGCATCGAGGCGTTGAGAACCGCGAGCGGCGAACCATCGGCGACGTGTGCGGATCGGGCCGCTTTCAGCTCGGCGGTATCGGCGGCAGCCGCGATGGCCGCAAGCGCTGCGGCAACGGCGGCCTCTACTGCTTCAGGGGTGATTTCAGGAACGTCTGACACGAGAGACGAGTCTACCGGGGCTGGGTATACGCGTCGCACCGCGTTGTAGGGCTGCCGTGCTCAGCCGCGTCACCGAATGCCGGATCCGCCCTGATCGAATTTTCCGGCGCCGGTCTGCGCGGCGATGAGCTCGGTGTCGGTGCCCTCATGCATCACTGCCGCGTTGTCAGCGGCGAGCGCCTTCAGCTTCGGCGAGCGGCGGGTGCGGATCTCCAGCCACTTCGCGATACCCGACAGGATCAGACACATCACGATGTAGATGCCACCGATGATCAGCGCCGACTGCAGAATGGGGCGGCCCGGCTGAGAGCTGAGCAGCTTCGCGAAATACAGCAGCTCCTGGTACGTGATGAGGAAGCCCAGCGCGGTGTCCTTCATCGTCACGACGAGCTGAGCGACGATCACGGGCAGCATGGCACGAACGGCCTGCGGCAGCAGGATGAGCGTCATGACACCGGTCTTGCGCAGACCGATCGCGTATCCGGCCTCTTTCTGGCCGCGCGGCAGCGACTCGATACCTGCGCGCAAGGCCTCGGCCAGCACCGAGCCGTTGTAGAGCATGAGGGCGATCACGACGGCCCAGTACGGCTCCATCTTCACGCCGAGCGTCGGCATGCCGTAGTAGAGGATCATCATCATCACGAGCACTGGCACAGCGCGGAAGAACTCGGTCACCACGGTCACCGGCACGCGCACCCACGCGTGCTCCGACAGTCGGCCGATCGCCAGTACGAATCCGAGCGCCAAGCTCAAGATGGCGGCCAGGGCGAACGCGCGAAGCGTGTTCAGCAGCATCTCGCCGATCTGCGTCCACACCGTCGAGAAGGTGAAGACGTTCCACTTGGCAGCGCTGAACTGGTTGGTCAGGGACAGGCGCCACAGCAGAAAGGCGATGACCGCGACAACGACGAGGATCGTCACGATCGCGAGGATCATATTGCGACGGCGGGCACGTGGCCCCGGCACGTCGAAGAGGACGGAGCTCATCGTGCGATCCTCCAACGATTCTCAAGAGTTCGCTGCAACCAGGTCAGCAGCATGACCAGGGCGACGAAGATGACCGCGACCCACAGCAGAATCTCCATCGGGCTGCCCGGGCGGGTGTGCGAGTTGGAGATGGTGGACTGCAGTTGCGGAAGAACGGCGATCGAGAATCCGGCGGCAACCGTGGTGTTCTTCAGCAGAGCGATGAACACGCTCATCATGGGAGGAACAACAGAGCGGAAGGCCTGCGGCAGAACGACCTGCGTCATGACCTGTCCGAACGGCAACCCGATCGCGCGCGCGGCCTCGGCCTGCCCGACGGGCACCGTGTTGATGCCGGCACGCAGTGTCTCGGCGACGTAGGTCGCCGTATAGATTCCGATGGCCAGGATGCCGAGCACCGTGTTCGACAGCGTGGGAAGAGCCAGCGCGCTGTACCCGAAGACGAAGAAGAAGAAGACGAGCGTGAGCGGGGTGTTACGTACAAGCGTGACGTACGCGGTGCCGACAGCACGCGCGACCGGCACGGGCGAGACGCGCATGGCCCCGACGATCGTGCCCAGCACCAGCGCGATGATGCCGCCGAAGAAGAACACCAGCAGCGTGTACGTGATGCCCTCGCCCCACAGGTCGAGGTTGCCAGAGATGGCGTCCACGCGCCCTCCTTCTTTCAGGTAGCGGTGGGGAGCACGCTGCCGTGCTCCCCACCGATCAGACTCACTCGACCGGGTCGACTGCCGGCTGCTCGACCTCGATGCCCGACTGACCGAGCGTGGCGTCGAAGATTTCCTGCCACTTGTCGCCGCCGTCGGTGAAGAGGGTGTTGATGTGCTCGAGCAGGGCCGTGTCGCCCTTCGGGATGCCGACGCCGTAACGCTCTTCGGTGAACAGGCCGTCGAGAACCGTCAGCTCGTCGGGGTACTGGGCGGCGTAGCCGATGAGGATCGCTGCATCCGTGGTCACCGCGTCGACCTTGCCGCTGAGCAGGTCGTCGACGCACGCAGAGTAGATGTCGTACTCTTCGGTGCTGATCTCAGGGAAGTTCTCCTTGATGTTCTGGATCGGCGTGGAGCCGGTCGCCGAGCAGACGGTCATGCCGTTGAAGTCGGAGACGTCGCTCACCTCGGTCATCTCGCTGTCAGCGCTGACGAGGAAGCCCTGGCCGGTGACGAAGTAGGGGCCGGCGAAGTCGATCTGCTCCTTGCGCTGATCGGTGATCGAGTACGTGCCGACGTAGTAGTCGATGTCGCCGTTCACGAGCGCCTGCTCGCGGTTGGCCGACGCGATCGGCTCGTAGGTGATGTCATCCTCGCTGAAGCCGAGCGAGCCCGCGATCCAGCGTGCGATCTCGATGTCGAAACCGCTGCGCTCACCGGTCGTGACGTCGAGGTAGCCGAGGTTGGGCTGGTCTTCCTTCACACCGATGATCGGGCCGCCGCGCTCGACCATCGCGTCGTAGGTGGGGCTGCCTTCGAGCGCGACATCGTCGGCGACCTCGGCATCAGGTGCCTCGCCGCCGCCGGAGGGGCTGCCGCTGTTGCAGGCGGTCAGGGCGAGCAGGGTCACTGCCGCGATGCCGATACCTGTCAGAGTTCGTGTACGTCGCATGATCGTCTCCTTCGTGTGCTGTGTGTGCGGTGAGTCAGTTGGTGAGAAGCTTCGAGAGGAAGTCTTTGGCACGATCGCTCTGCGGGTTCGTGAAGAACTCGTCGGGCGTGTTCTCTTCGACGATCTGGCCGTCAGCCATGAAGACCACCCGGTCGGCGGCTTTACGCGCGAAGCCCATCTCGTGGGTGACGACGATCATGGTCATGCCCTCTTTGGCGAGCTGCACCATGACATCGAGCACCTCGTTGATCATCTCCGGGTCGAGAGCGCTGGTGGGCTCATCGAAGAGCATGACTTTCGGATGCATCGCGAGAGCACGTGCGATCGCGACGCGCTGCTGCTGTCCGCCCGAGAGCTGCGCGGGGAGTTTGGAGGCCTGCTGCGCAACGCCGACACGCTCGAGAAGCTTCATCGCCTCTTCGTCAGCGGCGGCTTTCTTGAGCCCGCGGACCTTGATGGGCCCCAGTGTCACGTTCTCGAGAATCGTCAGGTGCGCAAACAGGTTGAACGATTGAAAGACCATGCCGACATCGGCACGCAGGGTGGCCAAGCCCTTGCCCTCAGCGGGAAGTTCTTTGCCATCGATCGTGATGCTGCCGCTGGTGATGGTCTCCAGTCGGTTGATTGTGCGGCACAGCGTCGACTTGCCCGAGCCCGATGGGCCGATCACGACGACGACCTCGCCCCTGTGTACGGTGAGGTCGATGTCGGTCAGCGCTTGGAACTCGCCATAGTGCTTCTGAACGTTCTCCACCACGACAAGCGGTGCACCAGTCTCGGTCATGTCCCCACAATAGGGAGTGCGACCTCTCCGTGACCAGCGCCACGCTGTGCCGGTTATCGAGTTGTAACCGATAAAACTCGGATGCCGCGTTCAGCCCTCACGGGCCGCACGCTGGGTGAACGCGCTTTCGTAGAGACAGACGCTCGCGGCGGTGGCGAGGTTGAGAGATTCGGCACGTCCGAATATCGGCAGCTTCAATACGTGGTCCGCCAGTCCGAGGGCAGACTCGTCCAACCCGTGGGCCTCGTTCCCGAAGAGCCAGGCCGTGCGGCCGGCGAGAGCGCCGTCAGCGCGAGCCTGCATGAGGTCGTCGCCCTTGACGTCGGCGGCCAGCACGGTGAGCCCTGCTGCGCGTGCATGCTCGATCACATCGTCGAGGTCTCCACCGACCGAGATGGGAAGGTGAAACAACGACCCGGTCGTCGAGCGCACGACCTTCGGGTTGTACGGATCGACCGTCCGACCGGTCAAGACGACGGCGTCAGCGCCCGACGCATCCGCTGCTCGAATAATCGTGCCCAGGTTTCCCGGGTCGCGAATCTCTTGACAGATCGCGACAAGCCGCGGGGATGTCGCGAAGATATCGCTCACAGACGTCGGCGTCTGACGGACCACGGCGATCACGCCCTGTGGCGTGACCGTGTCGGCCATCGCATTGAGAACCTGTTCGGTGACGTACTCGACCACCAGACCGTGCACTTCGGCCCCCGAGCGCAGATCGGAGTGCTTCTCCCAGCCGGACGTCGTCGCAAACAGCTCCACGATCGCCTCGGGGCTGTACGCCAGTGCCTCGCGGACAGCCTGCGGCCCCTCCAGGAGAAATAGACCGGTCTCGGCACGCGCGCTGCGCTTGGTCAGCTTCGCCACCGCTCGAACGCGAGGGGACCGGGGATTCTCCAGCACGCTCTCAGTCTAGGGATGATGCCGCCGAATACTCCGCACGTTCACCCGCCAGTCGCCAATCCGCAATCCGACATACCGACGCCCGGAAACGCGAATCGGGCGCTCCCCGCAGGGAAGCGCCCGATTCAGAAGAAGTGCTTACGCAGCCGACTTCGGTGCGTTGACGTCAGAAGGCAGTGCCTTCTTGGCCGTCTCGACCAGCGACACGAACGTCGCCGGCTCGTTCACAGCCAGCTCGGCGAGCATGCGGCGGTCGACCTGCACGCCAGCGAGACCGAGGCCCTGGATGAAGCGGTTGTACGTGATGCCGTTCTGGCGAGCAGCGGCGTTGATGCGCTGAATCCACAGACGGCGGAAATCGCCCTTGCGCTTGCGACGGTCACGGTACGCGTAGACGAGCGAGTGGGTGACCTGCTCTTTGGCCTTGCGGTACAGACGCGAACGCTGGCCGCGGTAACCGGATGCGCGCTCGAGGATGACGCGACGCTTCTTGTGGGCGTTTACCGCCCGCTTGACTCTTGCCATTTTCCTGGATTCCTATTCGTGCGTACGGACGCGTCAGCGACCGAGGAGCTTCTTGGTCGTGCGGACGTCAGCCTTCGCCAGGACCTGGTCCTGGTTGAGGCGGCGCGTACGACGGCTCGACTTGTGCTCGAGGTTGTGGCGCATACCGGCCTGCTGCTTCTTCAGCTTGCCGCTGCCGGTGGTCTTGAAGCGCTTCTTCGCACCCGAGTGGGTCTTCTGCTTCGGCATCTTCTCTTCCTTCGTGTGGCGCCTTCTCAGGCGACGGTGTCAACCCGCCGTGGACGGGAGTATGTGGAGCGGGTCAGCCCGCGGATGTGTCGTCCTTCTTGGCTGAGCTGGTGCTGTTACGAGCCGCCTTGTTGGCTGCCCGCTGTGCGTTCTGCTCGGCTTTCGCATCGGACTTGTTCTTCAGCGGAGCGACGACCATCACCATGTTGCGGCCGTCGATCGTGGGGTTCGACTCGACCGTGCCGAGCTCGGCGACATCTTCTGCGAACTTACGCAGCAGACGAACACCCTGCTCGGGACGAGACTGCTCACGACCGCGGAACAGGATCATGGCCTTGACCTTGTCACCGGCCTTGAGGAAGCCCTCGGCACGCTTGAGTTTCGTCGTGTAGTCGTGCGCTTCGATCTTCAGACGGAACCGCACCTCTTTGAGGATCGTGTTCGCCTGATTACGACGCGCTTCCTTCGCCTTTTGGGCAGCCTCGTACTTGAACTTCCCGTAATCCATGATCTTCACAACGGGAGGCTTGGAGTTGGGGGCGACCTCAACGAGGTCGAGATCGGCTTCTTGCGCGAGGCGCAGGGCAGCCTCGATACGGACGACGCCGATCTGCTCACCCGCGGGGCCGACGAGGCGGACCTCGGGGACGCGGATGCGCTCATTGGTACGGGGATCGCTGATGCGGAGCTCCTTAGACGAGTGGATTTGGCCACCGTGTCGCTGGCTGCGCCACGGGCGAAATCAGAGTCGTCTCCCACCCACCGGCATTCAGACGCCGGCTTCGCACCCTAAACATCGGACTGTGTCCGATCTGCCGACGTGAGCCGACGGAGTGCAAGACCCGGTAGCCTGGAACGGCAAGCGCGGGTGGGAAGTGAATCCTCTTTCGTTCCGAAGCAAAACGCTTCGGAGCCGCGCCAAAGTCTAACAGAAGGCAAGGCAAAGTGACGATTCCGGTTCAGGGCGACGACCACGACGACCGCCACGCACAGTGGCAGCAGCAAGAAGAGGCAGCGTCCGCCGCGACACGCGACATCGCTGACGTCCCCGCTGTCGAGGTGATCACCACAGCCGCCGTTCACCTCATGAGCGCCGCCGCCGTCAAGACCGGCCTCGCCGACAATCCTGACTCCGAGCTCGACCTCGACGAGGCGCGCAAGCTCATCAACGCGCTTGCCGGTTTGATCACGGCGGGCGCGCCGGAGATCAGCGACATGCACGCACGCTCGCTGCGCGACGGGCTGCGTTCTCTGCAGCTCGCCTTCCGGGAAGCATCCGCCATTCCTGACCCGATCGGCAAGGGCCCTGGAGAGAAATGGACCGGCCCGGTCAGCTAGAACGGGGCCGGTCGCTGTCACGGTGTCAGCGTGATAGGGCTTGCGGTGGCGGGACCGCCACAGGCCTCCGCCGATAGCACCCAGGCGATGTCGTGTTCTGATTCTCGGATGAGCGTGCCACTGGCATCGTAGATGCGAACTGTGGCGTGTTCTGGCGTGGTCATACCCACGTGGAACTCATCGTCTTCGGCGAGGGCGGGAACCCCCAGATCTGAGGAAACTGTGGGAGGCGTACCCGGTTCCGTCGAGCATCCGGCATCCACGCACAGCTGCACGAACACATCCTCACCGAAGGCGGACGCATCAACGATCACAGTATTGATCCAGCCGATCGCCGGGCATACGGCGCCCGGCGGCGTGCATCCCGTGGCGCCCGCCACAAGTGCAACTCCCAGCATCCCGCCGGCCACCGCTCTGCGCATGACCCGACCGTACCGCGACGAGAAATGGTTTACAGCATGAGACAGGCCCTGCCAGGCCATGTTTCGTGCAGAAGACCGTTTCTCGCCGCGCGGCTTCTACGCGCTGCGGGTGAGCTTCACCGTCAGCGAGTCGGCCAGGACCGCGATGCGGTCATCAGCCGCCCAGCGTTGAGCAAGGCGCGCCAGAATGGCGTCGAGCACCTCGCGCTCCAGTCCGTCTACGAGTTCAAGAATCACGATCAGTTCAGGGCCGTGCAGTCGGGCGTCAGGATCGCCGGATGCGACGGCGACATCGATCACGGCAAGCTCATGTGCGACGCTCTCCTGGAGCGCGGCGAAGACCTCTGGTGAGAGGAAGCTCGGGTCCCACGGCTGCTCCTGCGCGATCGCCCACACTGCCGGTCGACGAATGACGAACTCGGTGTCCGATGTCGGATCAAGCACGATGAGGTCGGTGTCCTCTGACGAAGCGGCGAGAGCTGCCCTGGTCGCAGGCACCGGAATAGGTCGCGCGGCCGGGTCCCACTTCTGCATCGTCTCAACAGATGAGAACACCGGCTGAACCGTCCGGCCGTCGGGCGCGGCCACCGTCACAATCGACAGCTCCTGCGTCTTGTCGATGGCGAGACCGCTGGGCGCCACGCCCTCTTCACCCTTCTCGGCGATGAGTGGGATCAGCACCCGGGCCGAGCGGAACGCATCGACGACCTCGGCCTGGCTGCCCTCCCCCATTCGGAAGCGAACCAGTGCGTCCCGCAGCGCAGGATCAGCAGAGCCGTCATCGCCGGCGTGCGGGTTCGACTCGAAGGCGCGTCCTTCCCACGGAACGCCGGCGGAGTCGGCCCCGCCGTTCGCGCCATGGTCGCAAGAGTCGTCAGTCGCCGGCGACATCCAGAGCCTCAGTCAGCGTGAACGCGCCAGCGTAGAGCGCCTTGCCTACGATCGCACCCTCGACGCCGAGGTGAACCAGCTCGCGAAGCGCGATGATGTCGTCGAGGTTCGAGATGCCGCCCGAGGCGACGACCGGCTTCGGCGTGCGTGCGACGACCTGACGCAGCAGGTCGAGGTTCGGGCCGCGCAGTGTGCCGTCTTTCGTGACGTCGGTGACGACGTAGCGGCTGCAACCGGCCTCTTCCAGACGCTCGAGCACCTCCCAGAGGTCTCCGCCCTCTTTCGTCCACCCGCGTGCTGCGAGCGTCGTGCCGCGAACGTCCAGACCGACCGCGACGGCGTCACCATACCGACCGATCACGTCAGCTGCCCACTCCGGGTTCTCGAGCGCGGCCGTGCCGAGGTTGATGCGTGTGGCACCGCTCTCGAGTGCGGCCTCGAGGCTGGCATCGTCGCGGATGCCGCCAGAGACCTCGATGTTCACGCCACGGTACTGTTTGATGACCTTACGGATGATCGCGGTGTTGTTGCCGCGGCCGAAAGCAGCATCGAGGTCGACGAGGTGAATCCACTCGGCGCCCTGTGAAACCCACTCCCCAGCGGCCTCAAGCGGGTCGCCGTAGCTGGTCTCTGACCCCGCTTCACCCTGGGTCAGGCGCACGGCCTTACCGTCGGCGACATCGACCGCCGGAAGAAGAGTGAGCTTGGGCGTGGACGCGAAGTCGGTCATGTCATCCTCAGTGTCGGGTGGCGGGCCCCCACTGGAGGGGACAAGTACTGAGATTACCGCCCGGATCGATCCGGTCTCAAATGCCGCGAGCGATCGTGCGGGTCAGAGGCTCTCCACCCAGTTGCGCAGCAGCTGGATGCCGGCATCACCGGACTTCTCCGGGTGGAACTGGGTCGCTGAGAGCGGACCGTTCTCGACCGCAGCGAGAAACGGCGTGCCATAGGTCGTCCAGGTCAGCTTCGGCTGCGGAAACGGTGGGATGACGTCGAGCTCCCAGTTCTGCGCCGCGTACGAGTGCACGAAGTAGAAGCGCTCGCCTTCAATCCCGCGAAACAGCGTGCTGCCGTCGTCAGGGGTGACCGTGTTCCAGCCCATGTGCGGCAGCACCGGGGCGGCCAGCTCCGCGACCGTGCCTGGCCACTCACCCAGGCCCTCGATGTTCTGACCGCGCTCGACGCCACGCTCGAACATCACCTGCATGCCCACGCAGACACCGAGCACCGGACGCCCGCCCGACAGCCGCCGGTCGATGATCTCGTCGCCGCCACGATCGGCCAGGGCGTGTCGCACGGCCGCGAACGCACCGACGCCCGGCACGAAGAGACCGTCAGCCTCCAGCGCCGCCGTGCGGTCGCCGGTCAGCGTTGCGTCTGCCCCCGCTGCGATGAGCGCTTTGACGGCCGAGTGAACGTTGCCCGATTCGTAGTCGTAGACCGCGACAGTGGGCCTGCGCGTCACAGCGCGCCTTTGGTCGAGGGAATGCCCACGACGAGCGGATCGAGTGCCTTTGCCTGGCGAAACGCGCGGGCGAACGCCTTGAACTCGGCTTCGGCGATGTGGTGCGGGTCGCGCCCGCCGAGCACGCGCACGTGCACCGTGAGGCCAGCGTGGAACGTGATCGCCTCAAAAGCGTGGCGCACGAGCGAACCGGTGAAGTGCCCGCCGATCAGGTGAAGCTCGAAGCCCGCCGGCTCGCCGTCGTGCACAAGGAACGGACGCCCGCTGATGTCGACGACGGCCTGCGCCAGCGCCTCATCGAGCGGCACCAGAGCATCGCCGTAGCGCGAGATGCCAGCCTTGTCGCCCAGCGCCTCGCCGATCGCCTGCCCGAGCACGATCGAGATGTCTTCCACCGTGTGGTGTGCGTCGATGTGCGTGTCACCCGATGCGCGCACCGTCAGGTCGGTGAGCGAGTGCTTCGCGAAGGCGGTGAGCATGTGATCGAAGAAGGGCACAGACGTGTCGATCTGGCTCTGTCCGGTGCCGTCGAGGTTGAGTTCGACCTCGACAGTCGACTCGGACGTGCTGCGGTTGCGGCTGGCGGTGCGAGAAACGCTCATGATGCCGAGTCTATCGAGGCCAGAGCATCAAGGAACGCGGTCGTCTCAGCCTCGGTGCCCGCTGTCACGCGCAAGTGGCCAGCGATGCCCACATCGCGCACCAGCACACCTCGGTCATACAGCGCCCGCCAGGTCGCCTGGGGGTCAGCGACACCACCGAACAGCACGAAGTTCGACCCCGACTCGTGCGGCTGGAACCCCAGAGCTTCGAGCGTCGCCGTGATGCGATCGCGCTGCTCGACGATCTCGTCGACCATCGCGAGCATCGTGTCGGAGTTGCGCAGCGCCGCGATCGCCGCGGCCTGGGTCAGCGCACTCAGGTGGTACGGCAGACGCACCAGACGCAACGCGTCGATGAAAGCCGGATCAGCAGCCAGGTACCCGACTCGAGCGCCGGCGAACGCGAAGGCCTTGCTCATCGTGCGCGACACCGCCAGGCGCGGGCGCCCTTCGAGAAGAGCGAGTGCCGAGACGGTGTCGCGGTGCGCGAACTCTTGGTAGGCCTCATCGACCACGACCACACCGCGGGCGGCCTCGTAGACAGCTTCGACGACGTCGAGCCCCAGCGCCGTGCCTGTCGGGTTGTTGGGCGAGCAGAGCAGAATGACATCGGGGTCATGTTCGAGCACCTGCGCCGCGGCATCGTCAGGGGTGATCGTATAGTCGGGCTGACGCGTGCCGGCAACCCAGCGCGCCCCGGTGCCCTGGGTCAGCAACGGGTACATCGAATATGTCGGCGAGAAGCCGAAGACCGTGCGTCCCGGACCGGCGAATGCCTGCAGAATGTGCTGCAGCACCTCGTTCGACCCGTTCCCCGCCCAGATCTGCGACGCATCGAGATCGTGCCCCAGGTACTCGGCAAACGACTCCCGAAGTGTCGTGAACTCGCGATCGGGATAGCGGTTCACATCGCGAAGAGCAACGGCGATGTCGTCGAGAATGTCGCTCGCGACCTCGTCGGGGACGGGATGCGTGTTCTCGTTGACGTTCAGCGCAATCGGCAACGGAGCCTGTGGTGCGCCATATGGTGTGAGCCCGCGAAGATCGTCGCGGAGAGGTAAGTCGCCAAGAGAAGCAGTCACGCTTCCCATGTTAGATCAGCCGGCGTACTCAGCCGGGATCACCAGCTGCTGGCCAGCCTGCAGTGAGCCGTTCGTCAGCGCGTTGAGTTTCTGAATCTCGTGGATGGCCTCACGCGGGTCGACGTTCGGCGCCACAGACTCGGCGATCGCCCACAGCGTGTCACCCGGCAGCACCGTCACCGTCTCGAGGCTGGCCGCGGGAACCGCATCTCCGGAAGCAAGAGCCGAACCGCCACTGACAGCACCGATACCGATGCCGACGGCCAGCGGCACCGCCGCGAGCGCGAGCAGCACACGGCGACCGCGCGCCGTCAACCGCAGACGCGTCGCGCGAACGGTGCGAGCGGAACCGGGGGCGATGCTGATGCTGCTCATGAGATTTTCTCCTCTGCCTCTGTGGCGTAGCGTTCGCATTCTCCGCTCGGCCGGGAGCGGGGAATGCGAAGCTACGTACCGAATGTATCTTCGAATTCGAACATCTGTCAAGATCTCTTCGAAACCGATCACCCGAAATGGCCGACACGCTCGAACAGATCTTCCGAATCGGACTGTTTCTCGGATACGGTTTCGATAACGACACCCCACCACGGGCCTCCGACATTCGAAGAGCGGCCTCGGAATCGCGCACTAAGGAGCACTCATGAGCGACATCTCCGCCCCCGGTCCTGAGGCGCCGCGCACACGCAGGCGCAAGAACCTCAGCGCGAAGCAGCTGGCGATCCTCGAGGTGATCCAGACGTCGATCGCCAAGCACGGCTACCCGCCGAGCATGCGCGAGATCGGCGACGCCGTCGGGCTCAAGTCGCTCTCCAGCGTCACCCATCAGCTGGGTCAGCTCGAGCTCAGCGGCTATCTGCGTCGTGATCCGGGCAAGACCCGTGCGATGGAGGTGCTCATCGATCTGCCGGGCACGAGCACGGAAAGCCCCGCCGACGTCAGCACACCCGTCGGTGATGCGGCCATGGTCCCCCTGGTCGGTCAGATCGCCGCCGGCGTCCCCATCACGGCAGACCAGCAGGTCGAAGAGATCTTCCCCCTCCCCCGCCAGCTCGTCGGCAAGGGCGACCTGTTCATGCTCAAGGTGTCGGGCGACTCGATGATCGATGCGGCGATCTGCGACGGCGACTGGGTCGTCGTCCGCTCACAGAACAGTGCGGAGAACGGTGAGATCGTCGCGGCGATGCTCGACGGAGAAGCCACGGTGAAGACGTTCCGCCAGCGCGACGGCCACACCTGGCTCCTACCGCGCAACTCCGCGTTCGAGCCGATCCTGGGCGACGACGCGGTCGTGCTCGGCAAAGTCGTGGCAGTGCTGCGCGCCGTGTGACGAGCTGAAGTAGCAGAAGCGCCGATCCGCTCATGAGCGGATCGGCGCTTCTGCTACTTCAGCTCGTCACACGGCGCGCAGCACTGCCACGACTTTGCCGAGCA
>NZ_JAJUFV010000033.1 GCF_029263575.1 Microbacterium sp.
CCCTGGACATCACACCTAGCGACGATTCCGCCTACGAGGGCTACAGCGAAGCAGATCGCCGCGGCCGCCCATCCGGCCGCCGCGAAACCGACGGGCACGAAGAGCGCAGCGAGCAGGAACGCTGCACCGACAAGAGGGAAGACGATTGCGATGCGCTGAGGAACTGAATGCGTCATTGATACCTCTCAGGAGTAGTACGAAGCGTCACGAACACAGTAACTGATGGTGCCGGCTGCGCCGCCGGTGAGTCCCACCAGGCACGGAACGCACGCGACGCCCGCGGTACCCACACACGCCACGGAGCACGCAATGGCAAGAGCTGTGATAGCCCAACCGGCGATGCCCGCGCTGCTGAGGCACTTGTTCAGGTTGCCCCACCAGTCGCCCTTGACGTAGCCGTTCGGCGCCTTCGCTGCTGCCACCTCGGGGCCGCTCGTGGAGACCGAGTCGCGAACGCTCGCAGGTGCGTTCTCGTCGACGACGACCTGGTTGAACGTGAGCTCGCCGTCAGTGTAGATCTGAGCCAGTCCGGAGTAGTCGCTGTACGCGTAGAAGGCGGTCTCGACCACGGACACGCGGTTTCCGTCGGCATCCACGAAGATGCTGAGCGAGCTCGGAGCGATAACACCTTGGTCCTCAGCCGCTGGGATGCGGAGGACGCGCAGATCTCCTGCATCGAGGGCTTCGGCGCGGTTCACGTCGTGCTCTACGCCACTCGCCGAATGCAGCGCATCCGCGTTCTCAGAGAGAAGCGTGTCGCGGACGTCGTTTGACAGCGGCTCGAGCTCCGGAAGCCCCTCTGCGCCGGGCAAGGTGGGTGCGCCGGACTGCTGGAGCGCGACCAGAGTGGTGTCCGTCGAGGTCGTCGCTGAAGCGGGCGCGACGAACATCGACGTGAGCACGGCAGCTGCCGCAAGAGCGGCAGTGAGCAACGTGCCGCGCGACACAGCGCCACCTGTTCGTGGCTGGCTGAATGACATTCGCATCTTGTTCCGGTCCTCTCATAATCACGGCACCGCCAGTCGTTGGCAGCGTCAGCGGTATCCTCACGTCCGCTGAAGGGGGCGGGCAAGGTAGGACCGGCCTTCGTGACCCTAGGGTCACAGATGGCGTTGCCGCTCCCGTTCGGGCGTGGCGCATCGGTGAAGACGCCACGGGGCGTCAGAGCTCGATGAGCCCGATTTCGGCCGCGCGAAGCACAATCTGAAGGCGGTTCTCCACGTTCCACAGGCGATTGATGTGCCGGATATCGGCTTTCACGGTGCCCTCGGCATAGTGCAACTCATCGGCGATCTCGACGTTCGACAACCCGCGCGCGATGAGCTCGATGATCTGCCGTTCGCGCGCACTGGGCGCTGGCGAGTCATACCTCAGCCGACTCGTGCCGCCTATCGCGGAATGAACGAAACGTTTCTGCACTTCCGGAGACACGACCCGGTCGCCAGCGTGAGCTGCCACCACCGCTTCGATGATCTGCTCCGGTGTGGAGTTCGTCACAGCGCAAGTGGCGACGGCATCGGAGCCGTCCTCCGCTTCGCCGACGAGTTCAACTCGCGGGTCAGCGGCGATGAATGCTCGAAGAGCGTGCCGGACAAGTGCCTCGTCGTCGACGACGACAACTCGAATCCCAGCACTCACTGCAAAACGGTATCGCGGGATCAGTCTGAAGGCTCTAGCCCTGGGGCCATGCTTTCCACCTCCAGGGTCGAACTAGGGCGGAATGTCGCGGAGCGCCGCGCTGCGCGACCCATCGACCGTCACATTGCAAGGAGACGACATGGACCTGCTCAACTTCTCAACTCTCGGTGTTGTCCCGGCGGCTGCAGACCTCGGCGATTGGCTGTGCCAGATCCTCGGAATCTGTGCCTGAAACCAGCGCGACGCCCGCCCGCGTCTTCGTCGACACTCCCCGCCTGTCCTTGGGGAGGATGCTGAGGTCGCGCAAGCTCTGGGAGTCCCGTCAGCTTCACCCGGTCGCCCGACCGCTCCTTCTCGTCGTTGTCGGCGTCCTCCTTGCAATCGCGGTCGGGTTCATCGTGGCGAGTGGCTCGTTCACGCGGTACGACCTCATCGCGGTTGCGATGTACCTGGCCATCGCGGCGTTCGCCTGGCATCCACTCACAGCCGCGTTTATCGCCATGTTGGTGGGCGTGATCGGCATGGTCTTCACCAATAGCGGCGGAGACCTCATCGAGTTAGCACTGGCAGCGTGTCTCGTCGCGGCGACCTGCTCCCGAGTCGTCATGGTCGTATACGCCGCGGTACTCGTCATTCTGACGGTGTACCTCGACGTGGCCACGCCGACCCTCACCGAGGGAGGCATTTTCGGTATCGCGGGGATCGCCGTGATCTCGTTCATCGCCGGAGTGACGTTCCGGATCATCACTGTCCGGGAATCGCTGTTGGTCGATGACCGAGTGCGGCTCGTGAGACACCTCGAAGGTATGGCGAGAGAAGACCAAGAACGGATCGCGGACGAGATGCACGACGGCATCGCTCACGACCTCACACTTGTCCTCTTCCATGCACGCGCGCTTCCCAAGCAGCCGGACGCCGCTGGTCGGGAAGTGTCGCTCGCCACCATCGAGGAATCCTCGACGCGTGCCCTGCACAGCGTGCAATCGCTCCTCGCATTGATGCGAGGCCCGAGCGCGTCGAGCGAGCAACCGCCAGACGAGAACGTGACGGATACGGTCGTCGGGTTGGGGAGGCTTCTCAACAACGCTGGCATCCCGACCGTGGTGAAAACGCCCACCACTGACGCGGAGGTGCCCGCGCTCGCCCAGCGTCTTCTCGGTGCCGCGGCCATCGAAGCGGTGACCAACGTCATCAAGCATGCTCCGCACTCCTCCGACGCCGCTATCGAGGTCACCGTCGACGAGCTCGGGGTGGAACTAGTGGTGAAGAACTCCAACAGCCGGACGTCGTCAGCGCAGGTCTCCTCCCTCGGTGGACGCGGACTCGCCCGAGCTTGACAACGCCTCGAGCAGCACAACGGCCACCTCGAAGCTGGGGCGACGAACAACAGCTGGATCGTGCGCGCGGACGTCCCACTGCACCCGCCTCGTGACTCGCGGCCCGTCACTTCCTGAAGCCCAACGGGGCAGATCGGCGCGTAGGAAAAACGAGTCGCCCGCAGAGCGAACGACTCGCTATTCGTTTAGTGTCTCAACGACCCACACTCGACGGGTTGAGGAGGGCCTTCGTGCGCAGCGACCTTTGCCGGGAAGCCGCGGAGTTCCGCGGATCTCGGGGCGGCTGTGGGAAAACTCGAGACTCGGGAAAGGAAACTGGGCTCGGGTCGAGTGAAAACAGGGGCGTCGGGCGAGTTGAAGACTCAAGCGATTACGCCTCTGGATCGACTTTCCTAAAGACACCACCGAGTGAATATGGCCTCTGACCTGGGATTTATGTCCCAGGTCAGGGGCCATTGTTGTTCAGCCGCCCGGTCGTGCGAACCGGAGACGCGTGCGACTGTCAATCCCCTTGTCGGCGGTCTTGACCCGGGGGTTCGATGTTCGATCATGACGACCGATACGCAACCTCCTGAGCGGCTGAGGCGCGCCATCACCGGCCCCCTGCTGTTCGCGTTCATCCTCGGGGACGTCCTCGGTGCGGGCGTCTACGCGCTGATGGGCGTGCTCTCCGAGAGGGTGGGCGGGCTGCTCTGGGCTCCGCTTCTGCTGGCGCTGGTGCTTGCGATGCTAACGGCGGGTTCCTATGCCGAGCTGGTCACGAAGTATCCGCGGGCAGGCGGCGCGGCGGTGTTCGCGGAGCGGGCGTTCCGCAGCCCGCTCGTCTCCTTCCTCGTGGGATTCAGCATGCTCGCCGCCGGGGTGACCAGTGCCGCTGGACTCTCGATCGCCTTCGCCGGAGAGTACTTCGGAACCTTCGTGGAGTTACCCGTCACGCCGGTCGCGATCGTCTTCCTCGCTCTCGTCGCGGCGCTGAATGCGCGCGGCATCCGCGAGTCCCTGGGCGCGAATCTCGTCATGACGGCGATCGAGGTGAGCGGCCTTGTCATCGTCATCGTCGTGGTGGGGGTCTTCGTCGCAGAAGGAGGCGGCGATACGTCACGCGTTCTGCAGGCGCCGGAAGGAACGGGCGTCGGAGCGGCGGTGCTCGCGGGCGCGGTCGTCGCCTATTACTCGTTCGTCGGATTCGAGACCTCCGCGAACGTCATCGAAGAGGTCAAGACGCCGACGAAGACGTACCCGAGGACGCTGTTCGCCGCCCTCGTCACCGCAGGCGTGGTGTATGTGCTCGTGGGCCTTGCCAGCGCCGCCGCCCTTCCCGTGGACGAGCTGCAGGAATCCAGCGGGCCGCTGCTGGCGGTGGTCGAGGCGACCGGTGTCAGCGTGCCGTCGTGGCTGTTCAGCCTCATCGCGCTCATCGCAGTGGCGAACGGTGCTCTCCTCACGATGATCATGGCGAGTCGGCTGGCATACGGGATGGCCGAGCAGAACCTCCTGCCCCACGTCCTCGGGCGCGTGCTTCGCCGGCGGAGAACGCCCTGGGTCGCGATCATCGCCACGACCCTCGTCGCCGTGACGCTCACTCTCATCGGCGACCTGACAACGCTCGCCGAGACCGTGGTGCTGCTTCTGCTCTTCGTGTTCCTGAGCGCGAACGTCTCGGTCCTCGTGCTCCGTCGCGACCGGGTCGCGCACGCACACTTCCGCGTCTGGACCTTCGTCCCCGTGCTCGGTGTCGCCTCCTGCATCCTGCTGCTCACGCAGCAGCGCCCTGTCGTGTGGCTCTTCGCCGCTGCGATGCTCGCCGTCGGCGTCGTTCTCTATCTGCTCGCACGATGGGAGCGAAGGCGCGCGGACGCACGGATCACGAAGGATGCTTAGGATCGGTCTCCCGATCGGATGCCGGTCGGCAGGCCTCGGCAATGATCTGACGCAGGGCGTAGGCGCGTTTATGCGAGAGGTGACGGAAGCCGCGTTCCGCGAAGGCGTGAGCGACGACCCGACATGGCAGCAGGGCGCCTGACGGCGGAGCGGATCCTTCCCGTGCCGGTGATAGCGTGGTTCCTGATCAGCGGAACACCCGGCTGATCGCCCCGCTCATCTGCGACAGGTTCAGCCATACGAGGTACTTCTGCAGCGCACGCAGCGGCAGCCCGGCCAGACGCCGCCAGCCCGCGCGGCGACGCCAGGTCGAGGTGAGTGTGACGAATGTGCCGCCTTCGGTCGTTTCGAGCTCGACCGCAAGCATGCGGGGGGCAACGTCCGGTGCATCCGGAAACTCGCACCACCAGATGACACGTGTCAGGGTGGTGGCCTCACGCTGTGTGATGCGGCGACGACGAAACTCGGATCTGACCTTCAGCGGTTTGCCGTTTGGCCGGTGCGTCGGGCTGACGCCGATCCACACATCAGCATCATCCGACGCGGCGGCGATGTCGCCGATCGCCGGGTCCCATTCGTCGAAGCGGTCGGCGTCGGAGACGAGTGCCCAGACGTCTTCGACGGGGGCGGGGACATACGTTCTGATACGCCCATGCACCCAATCGCGTCGACGCGGGGCGGAGGGGCTGTCGGATGCCGCCGCCGCCTCTGCTTCGTCGAGCGCTGTGCGCACAGCATCCGTCGTCGTGCCCAGCCGCTCGAGAATGTCGGCGATCAGCCCGCTCGGCTCATCGATCAATTGGCGCAGCACCGACGCTGCGTCTCCCTTGCCCGGCTTCTCGGTCGACCGATTCAGGATCGTGCGCGCGCGATCGGTCCAGTCGTAGCCTTCGGTTTCGTGGAACACGATCCGGCCAGCTTCGGCGCGCTCGAGGTCGATGCCGAGCTGACGCAGGTGACTGTCGTGCTGGTCGCGCACGGCGCAGCGCGCAGCATCCAATGTGATGCCCAAAGATCGCAGCGCGTCCCCTGCGCTTTGATCGCTGATCACGAGGGCGAGTAGCAGGTGCTCGATATCGCCGTCTCGTCGGCCTTCGCGTGAGGCCTCTTCCATCCCGGCGATGCTGAGCGTCTGCATCGTGGCTGCTGTCGTCAAGAACGTGCTCATGTGTTCCTCCTCGGGAGCGGGATGCTTGCATCGACGCGTTTCGCGTGCTTCTTGTGCGCGGCCTGCCGGCTGACGCCGAGCGCATCGGCGACTTCCTGCCAACTGAGGCCAGCGCGCAGTGCGGCTTCGACCTGTTTCAGCTCGAGGGTGTCGGCCAGTACGCGCAACGAAGACACAGCCCGAAGCCCCGCTCGCGGGTTGCTGATGTCTGCAGCGACGGCGGCTATCCGAGTTGATTCCACACTGTCAACGTACGTTGCTTGCTTGCGGCTCGTCAACCTGAGTTGCTCGATGGGAGTGCGGTCGCCGGGCACGACGAAGGCCGCCGCGCGAGACGATCTGCGCGGCGGCCTGCCGGTATCAGGCGGCGTTACTTGTCGAACGCGTCCTTGACGTCGTCCCCGGCCTTCTTAATGTCGGCTTTCGCCTGCTCGGCCGTGCCCTCGGCCTCAAGTTTTTCGTTGTCGGTCAGCTTCCCGGCCGCTTCCTTCGCCTTGCCGGCGACGTCCTCCGCGGCGTGCTTCGCTTTGTCTCCGATGCCCATTGATCCATTCCTTTCATCGGTGCCTTCTTCGACAACGTTCGCACGAGAGATGCGATAACGGCAGGGGGGTTGACGTCCGGCGGTGCATGTCGCACACTCCCGGGCAATGCGTCTCACGTGACGCTGCGCCGCAGGAGCATCTCCACCTTTTGAGCGATGTCTGCAGACGGCGACGGTGGTGGGCTGGAAGCCATGACAGCACCTCATCGGCCCCTTCCCGATCGCCTCACATCCCGTCGTGGCTCCTGGATTGCTCTCGGCATCGTCCTCATCGTCTTCATCGCCCTGTTCGGCCTGTTCAGTCGCATCGACGCTCCTTCGGCCATTGAGCCGGCGCCCGCCGATTCGGAATCCAGCCGCGTCAGCGCCCTGCTCGACGAGTTCCCCGATGCCGACGAGCAATCCGTCATCGTTGTCGCTTCGCGAGCGGATGCCGGCGGCCTCACCGCATCCGACATCGACGCACTCGCCGACCTCGTGCCCACTCTCGATGCGCATACCGGGCTGAAGTCATCAGCGCCGAACGTCAGTGACGACGGCGAGGCGGCCGTGATCGTCACGCCCTTGACGATCGGTGCCGACAACGCCGAGACAGCCGAGATCGTTCAGGATCTGCGCGGTGCACTGCCGGCCATCGACGGTCTCACGCTGCAGGTCACCGGCGGCCCGGCCTTCGGCGCCGACATCACCTCAGCCTTCGACGGCGCCGACGTCACCCTGCTGCTGGTGACCATACTCATCGTCGCCGTGCTGCTGATCATCACCTATCGCTCACCGGTGCTGTGGCTCATTCCGCTCGTCGTCGTCGCGTTCGCCGATCAGCTCGCCGGCACCGTGACCGGCGCCGTCGGCTCCTGGCTGGGGCTGCAGTTCGACGCCGGCATCATCAGCGTGCTCGTCTTCGGCGCGGGCACGAACTACGCCCTCCTGCTGATCTCGCGATACCGAGAAGAACTGCACGTGCACGCTGACCATCGAACGGCGTTGAGTGAGGCCTGGCGCACAACCGCGCCGGCGATCGTCGCCTCCAACGTCACGGTCGTGCTCGCCCTGCTGACTCTGGCGCTCGCCGTCATTCCCGGCACACGCGGGCTCGGGATCTCGTCAGCCGTGGGGCTACTGATCGCGCTCGCCGCGGTGCTCTTCGCCCTGCCGCCTTTGCTGGCGGTGTGCGGTCGTCGAGTCTTCTGGCCTTTCATACCGAAGCCGGACGATGCCG
This sequence comes from Microbacterium sp., assembly GCF_029263575.1. Taxonomy (GTDB): domain Bacteria; phylum Actinomycetota; class Actinomycetes; order Actinomycetales; family Microbacteriaceae; genus Microbacterium. The sequence continues at coordinate 7,788 of NZ_JAJUFV010000033.1, forward strand.
CGAAGCACGGACGGGTGTGGCGTGGGATCGCCGTGCACGTCATGCGGCGGCCGTGGCTGAGTCTCGGCGCGGGTCTTGCGATGCTCGCTGTCATGGGCGCCGGACTGTTCGGAACCTCGATCGGCTTGAATCAGATCGACAAGTTTCGGGTGCAGTCCGAATCGGCCGCGGGGCTTGAGGTGCTCGGTGCGCACTTCCCTGCCGGAGAGTCGCAGCCCATCATCATCGTCGCGGGCAGCGCTCAGGCCGATGATGTGGTCGACGCGGTCGATGACATCGCCGGTGTCGTGCGCGCGCATCCGGTCGGAGAGACGGACGACGGATCCTTGACGGAGATCATGGTCACCGGGGAGCACGCGCCAGGAACCCCCGAGAGCCTCGAACTGGTCGCCGAGCTGCGTGAGATCGTGCACGCCGTGCCGGATGCCGAGGCGCAGGTCGGTGGCGCGATCGCGACCGACCTCGACGCCAGGACAGGAAATCAGCGCGACCTGATGCTCGTCGCGCCGCTGGTCCTCGCGGTGAGCTTCATCGTGCTGCTGGTGTTGCTGCGCTCGATCGTGGCGCCTGTTCTGCTGCTGCTGGTGAACCTGGCGAGCGCAGCGGCAGCCATCGGCCTCGGCACGTGGCTGAGTCGCGTGCTGTTCGAGCAGCCGGCGCTTGACTTGCAGGTTCCACTGCTGGCGTTCTTGTTCCTGGTCGCGCTGGGCGTCGACTACACGATCTTCTTGGTGCACCGCGCGCGAGCCGAGGCTGCTGAGTACGGAACGCGCGAAGGCATGGTGCACGCCGTCGCACACACCGGCGCCGTCATCACGAGCGCGGGAATTGTGCTGGCGGCTGTCTTCGCCGCCCTCGGAGTGCTGCCGCTGGTGACGCTGGGACAGCTCGGACTAATCGTCGGGGTCGGCGTGGTCGTCGACACGATCGTCGTGCGAACCGTCATCGTGCCAGCGTTGTTCGGCGTTCTCGGCGACCGCATCTGGTGGCCGAAACGCGGTTTCGGGAGAGATGGGGTGACGGAATGACCTCCGTGCTGTACACCCCATCTTCCCGAGACCCGATCGCCACGTCTCCCAGATGACGGAGGAGCTTCCCCGAGCCTGGCGATCCGCACTGCGCGTGAACCGTCGGGGGTAGTTCAGTCCCCAATGCACTACTCGAACGGATCCGTGACCTCATCTTCCCACGTTTTCGACAAAATGTCCCCCAAATGGGGGACAAGAGGGCGGGTTTGGTATTAGGGTGGTTGTCTGACGCACCCTCCGGTCGTCTTTGGCCCTCACCGCTCCCCCCGCGGTGAGGGCCGTCTCCGTTTTTGGGCGGATGCCCTGGCGCGGCTCATCAGCCGAAAACCCCGTGCAACATTTGGGTTACCATCTCGGCCCGGGTCTTCCCCTTTGGCTGTGCGCCGATAATGTGGGCAACGTCGGGGCACCCTGCGTCGACGACATTCCAGCAGAACGGCAGTACATGAGTACCCAAGGCACGGTCAAGTGGTTCAACTCGGAGAAGGGCTTCGGCTTTATCTCCCCCGATGACGGCGGCGCTGACGTCTTCGCGCACTACTCCGCCATTGACGCAACCGGCTACCGCTCACTCGACGAGAATCAGCGCGTCGAGTTTGACGTGGCGCAGGGCCCTAAGGGCCTGCAAGCCGAGAACATCCGTCCCCTCTGAGGGGCGATGACACAGAACTCCCCGCTCCGGTGCACGCCAACAGCGTGCGTCGGCGGGGAGTTCTGTGCTTCAGGGCAGTAAGAGGGCGCGCAGCGCCGTGGCGTCTGCGGCACGATACGCTGCGTCATCGCCCTCGGTGGGGTCACCGAATCCCCACTCCGAGAAGATGACGGGGATGCCGAATGCCACCGCGCCCTCGACGTCGTGGTGCCGGTCGCCGATGAGCACCGGCTTCGAGGTATCGGCGCCGGCGGCGTGAAGACGCTCGAGCGCCCACCCGATCACCTCTGCCTTGCCGTCGTTACGGCCGATCGCGCCGCTGCGCGCGCCCGAAACCGCCGCGAACAGGCCGGCGAGGTTGTAGTGCTCGAGGATCGCAATGACCTGATTCTCCGGCTTCGTGCTGGCCGTCGCCTGGGGGATGCCGGCAGCTGCCAGGTCACGGATGATCTCGGGCACACCCGGATAGACATCGACAGACGCCGCGTACCCATCGCGCGTGGCCAGCTCACGGTAGCGATGCAGTGCCACATCGGCCTGCTCGGCACTGAGGCCCGCGAGGCTCTGGAAGGACTCGTACATCGGCGGGCCGACCCAGCGGGCCATGGTGGACGGGTCGGGCGCGGCGATGTCGAATGACGCGAGAACTTCGTGCAGCCGCGGAAAGATGCCGGGAGTCGCGTCGGCGATCGTGCCATCGACGTCCCATAGCACGCAGGAATAGGGGGAGTGGGGCATGCTCTCAAGCCTATGGGGCGCGGTCACCCTCGGCCGCTTCGACGGGCTCGGGCTTGTCGGCCGGCCCCTGAGCCTGTCGAAGGGCCCGGCACCGTGCGGCGCGGCATCGTCAGAACAGGCGGGGGATGCCTGACTCGATGCCCTTCATATCGTCGTAGTCGAGCACCAGACAGCGGATGCCGCGGTCTTCGGCGAGCACGCGCGCCTGGGGCTTGATCTCCTGGGCGGCGAACACGCCCTGCACCGGAGCGAGGTGCGGGTCTCGCCCGAGCAGCTCAAGATAGCGGGTGAGCTGCTCGACGCCGTCGATGTCGCCGCGCCGTTTGATCTCCACCGCGATGGCCGCGCCGTCGGCGTCTCGCACCATGAGATCGACCGGTCCGATCGCCGTCGGATACTCGCGGCGCACCAGCGTCGCGCCCTCGCTGATGCGTTCGACCTGTTCGGCGAGCAGGCGCTGAAGGTCGGCTTCGACGCCGTCTTTCTGCAGCCCCGGATCCACGCCCAATTCGTGCGCCGAATCGTGCAGCACCTCGTAGATCTGCACGCGCAGCGCGTCGCCGGTCTTCTTGTGCGTCACCTGCCACACGTCGATCACCCCGGCGCCGGCCTCATCGTCGTTCGGCTCTTCCGTGACGAGCGTGCAGGGCGGGCTCATCCAGTTCAACGGCTTGTAGCTGCCGCCGTCCGAGTGCACGAGCAGACTCCCGTCGCCCTTGTGCACGAGCAGACGGGTGGCCAGGGGCAGATGGGCATTCAGCCGCCCGGTGTAGTTCACGGAGCAGCGGGCGATGACAAGGCGCACCCGACGAGCCTAACCGCCGCCGCGCGACGTCGTGTTCACAACTCAGCAAAGATCGGGCCGGTCGGTGACGCGAGGCTCGGAAACACGCGGCGTCTCGGCGGCGTGCCCGCGAGTTTTGAGGAGTTATGAACGTGAATTCACGGAGACCTTGAGCGGTTTGGCCGCTCCAGATGCGAAACCGGATGCCGCGACCAGCGCCACCAGGATGAACAGCGTGTTCAGCAGCCCGATGTGCTCGCTGATGAGCCCCAGAATGGGCGGCCCGCCGAGGAAGGCGATGTAGCCGATGGTCGCCGCCGCGCTCACGCGTGCGGCGGCTTTGGCCGGGTCATCCGCCGCCGCCGACATTCCCAGAGGGAAGCCGAGCGACGCCCCGATGCCCCACAGTGCCGCCCCGATGAACACGAACGGCAGCGACGGCGCGAGGATGAACAGCAGGATGCCGCCCGCCGCTGTGACCGCGAGCGTGCGTAGGATCGGCACCCGTCCGAATCGGTCGACGAGTGGTCCCCCGAAGATGCGCACGGTCGTCATGCATACCGAGAACACGGTGAGCGCGGCGGCGCCGATCGCCGTTCCGCCCCCGTGGTCCTCGGCGGCGCCGAGCGCGAGCCAGTCGTTGGCGCCGCCCTCTGCGAACGACATGCCGAGCATGACGAGACCGAGCGCGTAGGTGCGCGGCTCGCGCCACGCGGCGAGGGCGACGTGCATGCGTTCGCGCCAGTGCGGCTTGTCTTCGGTCGGTTCGGGGTCGAGTGCCTCGCTGCGATCGGGCACGTGTGCGAAGCACACGGCGGCGGCGATGACGAAGATCACGGCGAGGGCGATCGTGTGCACACCGACGGAGAGCTTGACGGTCGCGGCCATCCAGCCGAGTCCGGCGCCGATGACGGTGCCGAAGCTGAAGAACGCGTGAAACAGCGGCAGCAGCGTCTTGGCGGCCTGCTGCTCGACCGCTGTCGCTTCGACGTTCATCATGACGTCGAGGGATCCGTTGCCGAACCCGAAGAACGCGAGCCCGACGATCACGAGCGCGAACGAGCCGAAGACGGCGGTGCCGACGCCGATCACGACGATGCCGATCGTGAGGGTGATCATCATTGCGAGCATTCCGCGGCGCGCGCCGGTGCGGGCCATCACGGCCGGCCCGGTGGAGATGCCGACGATCGAGGCGATTCCCATGCCGAGCAGCAGCAGGCCGACCTGCGCGTTGTCGATGCCGAGGGCGCTCTTGATGTCGGGTACGCGTGAGGCCCAGGTGGCCATGGAGGCTCCGCTGACGAGGAAGATCGCGAAGACCGCGTTGCGCCAGTGCACGAACTGCGCGCGAGTGAGGGCGGATTGCATGAGAGACAGCGTATCGAATCGATTCGATTCTGAGAAGTGGCTCGCGCTATCCTCGGAATATGGACCCGTCGGATGCTCCGCGCCGAGCCACGCTCGCCGACGTCGCCCGCGCAGCGGGTGTGTCGCCCTCCACGGCATCCGTCGTCTTCAGCGGCAAGACGAAGGTTTCGGACGCCACGAGCAGACGTGTTCGCGCAGCCGCAGACGAACTCGGCTACACCGGACCCGACCCGCTGGCGGCCTCACTGCGCACCGGGCGCAGCGGCATCGTCGCCGTTGTGCTGGAGGGGCAGCTGCGCGCGGCCTTTCTCGATCCGGTCACGATCCCGATGATGGACGGCCTCGCCGACGGGCTCGCCTCCCTCGGGGCCGGCATCCTGCTGCTGCGCGACGAGTCGGGGGAAGAGGGCGCACCGTCGCTGACGACGGCGCCGGTTGATGCGGTGGTATTGATCGGATGCTCCGGCAGAACCCGTGCCTCGCTCGACATCGTGCGCAGCCGCGGCCTTCCCGTCGTCGTCATCGAGGGCGATGCTGGCGAGGACGTGCCGCAGATCTCGCTCGACAATCGCCACGCGGCCGAGGTGATCGCACGCCACATCCGCGAGCTCGGGCATGACCGTGTCGCGGTCGTCGCGCTGCCGCTCGATGCGGGCCACGAGCGCGGGCTCATTGATCCTGAACGCTGGGCGAGCGCCACGGTCGACGTGACTCGTGACCGCTTCGCGGGGGTGACAGCGGTGTTCCCCGACGCGCGCGCTGTCGCCGCGGGAGGCAGTTCGATCGATGAGGGCGTGATCGCTGGCCGGACCCTGCTGGCTGATCCCGAGCACCGCCCCACCGCCGTCATCGCACAGAGCGATCTGCTCGCGGCCGGCGTCATCCGTGCAGCCGAAGAGCTCGGCTTGCGCGTGCCCGAGGACGTCAGCGTCGCCGGATTCGATGGCGTCACCGTCGATGGCATCGGCCCGCATGTGCTCACCACGATGGTGCAGCCCGCCGTGCAGAAGGGCCGTGCCGCCGGTGAGCAGGTGGCACGGATGCTGCGCGGCGAAGCCGCCGAGTCGCTGGATCTCACCAGCACTTTCCGCCCCGGAACCACGACGGCGCCGCCGCGCGGCTGATCAGCGCGTTAGGATCGCGGTGGCCCGAGCGCGAGCGCCGTCGGAGAGAAGTCGTAGATCGTGTACTGGCCGCACGCGATCACCTGCGTCGGCTGCGCGTTCGTGCCCAGCGCCCACGGAGAGCTCTGCGCGTCTTCGATGAGGAATGTCACCTCGCCGGGCGCGAAATCCGACTGATTGACCAACCAGGCGTAGGCGTTGAGCTGGTGATCGACCTGGACGAGCTGGGTGGGTTCGTCCAGGTGCAGTTTGGGCAGGCGAACCGTCCAGAACTGACCGCCGCCCACCTGGCCGGAAGCGTTCACCCATTCATTCACACACCGCAGATCGGTGTTCGGATGCTCCGCCGCGGCGACTGCGCGCGGAACGCTGAGCCCCGCCCCGACGAGCAGCAGGGTGGCCGCGGCCGCGGTCAGCACGGGGGCGGCGCGCCGAGGCATCCGTGCGCTGACACCCGTACGGGAAGTGACCCGCACGGGCGACGCGACCAGCGCGAGCACGGGGGCGAAAAACAGCGGCTCGAGGTAGCGGGCGGCGTGCGTGCCCAGGACGATGGCGCCGAGCACCACGAGCAGCGGGATGGCCCAGCCGGCGGCGGCGACCAGGCGCGCGCCGACGGTGCGCGCGCGAACCGTCTGCACGACAGCGAAGACCAGCAAGGCGGCGAGCAGAAGGGTGCCGATGAGGCCGAGCGGCGTCGACGTCCGCACGGTCAACAGGTCTGCGTAATAGCGCACGGACTCGGGCCACAGGCCCGGCTGCGCGTACTCGGCACCGCTGTTGGCAATCCATGCCGAAAGCGGAATGCGACCGACGAAGCCGATGACCGTGCCGCCGATGAGCCAGGCGAGCAGGGAGAGAGCTCGCCTTCTGGCGACGGGGTACACGGCCGCGGTGCCCAGCAGAACCCCCAGCGGGGCCGTCGCCCACGCGGCATAGAGCGGATTCGACACCGTCGACACGAACGCGACACCGGCGAGCACGATCGACAAGCGCGTGGCGGAACGTGGGCGGTCGTAGGCGCGGCGCACGAGCCCGACGCTCAGTACGACGGCGATGACGGTCGCCGAGTAGTAGGTCGTCGTCAACAGCAGAGAGGCAAGCTCCAGCGCATCACGCGAGGCCGAGGTCTCGGTCACGACCAGCAGACAGAACGCGCTCAGCGCTACCAGCGACCAGCCGACCGGAACCGTTCTGCCACGGCGGCGGCCAGCGACGAATCGCACCGCGCCATACAGCGCCACCAGGTTGACGACGGCGTTGATGAGCAGCACGGCATTGACATCGAGTGAGAGCAACTGCCCGATCAGCCAGAGCGCTGCGAACACCGCGATCTCCGGCAGAAAGAGCACACTCGACATCACCCAGTCGAACGTCTCGCCACCGGTGATCGACCGCACCAGCAGCGCCACCACCAGCGAGTCGCCGTCGCGCAACAGCAGCTCAGAACGCGCTGTCGACGCGAGCTGTGCCACGGTCACGATCGAGATGAGAGCCGCAGCGACCCAGCCGCCGAGCTCTCGCACCCAGAAGTGTCGCATTCCTCCACTGTGACACGTGCAGATGTGACGACTGTCGGATACGGCGCCGCCGCGGCCGGGTAAACTAAGACAAACCTGCCCGCCTGTGCCGCCAGGCCGACGTGCCATTGAGGAGCCGCCGATGCTGTTGCTCCTCGTCGTGTTCCTTCTCGGGTCCATCATTCTGCCCGCGTTGGTTCGATGGCTCGGAGCACAGGCGTTCGCTGTTGCCGCTCTTATTCCGGCAGCGGCATTCGTGCACGCGCTGATGTTGGCACCGCAGGTACTCAGCGGCGAGGGTGCGCCCTTCGAGACCGTGGAGTGGATTCCACAGCTCGACCTGAACGTGTCGATGCACATGGACGTGCTCGGTTTCGTGCTGACGCTCATCGTCACCGGCGTCGGGGCGCTCGTCCTGCTCTACTGCCGCTGGTATTTCTTTGAAGACAGCACCGATCTCGGCCAGTTCGCCGGCGTGCTGCTCGGCTTCGCGGGGGCCATGTACGGCCTCGTGCTCACCGACGACCTGGTGATGCTGGTGATGTTCTGGGAAGTCACCAGCATCCTGTCGTACCTGCTCATCGGTCACTACCGCCGCCGTGCGGCAAGTCGTCGTGCCGCGCTTCAGGCGCTGCTGGTGACCACACTCGGCGGCCTCGTCATGTTTGTCGGCGTCGTGCTGCTCGTCGTCGATGCGGGAACAACGAGCATCATCGAGATCCTTGAGCTCGCTCCGACCGGGCCGCTGATCGATGCCGCCGTCGTCATGCTGCTGGTCGGCGCCCTGAGCAAGTCGGCGATCTTCCCTTTCCACTTCTGGCTGCCCGGTGCCATGGCGGCTCCGACGCCGGTCAGCGCGTACCTGCACGCGGCGGCGATGGTGAAGGCCGGCATCTATCTGATCGCCCGATTCGCGCCGATCTTCGCGCTCAGCGAACCGTGGCGTCCGATCGTCATCTCGCTCGGCGTGCTCACCATGCTGATCGGCGGCCTTCAGGCCCTGCGCGAGACAGACCTCAAACGCATCCTCGCGTTCGGGACGGTCAGCCAGCTCGGCTTCTTCACGATCGTGGTCGGTTACGGCACCCAGGCGACGGCGCTCGCCGGCATCGCGCTCGTGATCGCGCACGCGCTGTTCAAATCGGCGCTGTTCCTCATCGTCGGCGTCATCGACCGCCAGCTCTCCACACGCGACATCGACGAACTCTCGGGGGTCGGCAGGCAGGCTCCGGTGATGGCTACCGTCTCGTTCGTCTCGATCGCATCGATGGCCGGCATCGCGCCGACGATCGGGTTCGTGAGCAAAGAGTCTGCGCTGACCGGTCTGCTCGACGATGCGATCGGCGGATCGGTCTGGGGACTGGTCGCTCTGATCGGTGTCATCCTCGGTTCTGTTCTCACAACGGCATATGGGGTGCGCTTCCTCTGGGGTGCGTTCTGGAAGAAGCGCGACGCCGCCGGCGAGCGGGTTGCCGACACCCCGTGGCCCGATCCGCCCGTCGGCTTCCTCTCCGCCCCCATCATCCTGGCCGGGCTCACCCTCGCGGCCGGAATCGGCGCGCCGGCCATCGACGTCGCACTCCACGGCTACGCGATCACCGCGACGCTCGGTCTGGACGCCACCGGCGCAGCCGTCGAAGGGCCCGGCCATCTCGCGCTTTGGCACGGATTCGAGCCGGCCCTGGGCATCTCGATCCTGGCGATCGTGCTCGGCATCGGGCTCTTCCTGCTCACCCGCATGACAGGCTGGGATCGCAAGGCACGCCTGCTGGGATTCACGGCCAGCGATGCGTATTACCTCGTCATGCGCGGCGTCGACCGCCTGTCGGTGATCGTCACGAGCCTCACCCAGCGTGGTTCACTGCCGGTCTACGTCGGCACGGTCTTCGTCGTGTTCGTCGCAGCCGAGGCGACCGCGCTGTTCGCGAGCGACGTCGACCGATTGAACCTGTCGGCCTGGCACACACCGACCCAGATCGCCGTCGCGCCGATCATGGCGATCGCGGCCGTGTTCGCGGTGCAGGCGCGCAAGCGCTACACCGGGGTCGTGCTGGTGTCAGTGACAGGCCTCGGCATGGTCGCGCTGTTCGGGACCAGCGGTGCGCCCGACCTCGCGCTCACGCAAATTCTCGTCGAGACCGTGACAATGGTGACCTTCGCCCTCGTACTGCGTCGGCTTCCCGCCCGCATGGGCGAGCACAATGCGTCCGTCTCGCGCATCCCCCGGGCGATTCTCGCTGTGGGCGTCGGCGTGACGATGGCATTCGTCGCCATTGTCGCGACCCAGGCGCGCAGGACCGTGCCAATCTCCGTCGACTTCGCCGAACTCGCCTATGAGATCGGCCACGGCATGAACGTCGTCAACGTCGCTCTCGTCGACCTGCGCGGTTGGGACACCATGGGCGAGCTGTCTGTACTGGTGCTCGCGGCCACCGGCGTGGCATCCCTCGTCTTCGTCAGCCACCGTGCCGACATGCTCTCGCAGCGTCCGTCGCTGCCGAAGCGGCTGCGCCGCAAGGCCAGAATCGCTCCGCTCGTCGAGACAACGGAGGGCATCCGCTTCCAGACGGCCGAGAACCGCAGCAGTCCGCGAGCCTGGCTCGTCGGCGGGCAGCAGATGAAACCCGAGAACCGCTCGATCTTTCTCGAAGTGATCGTGCGCATTCTGTTCCACACCATCATCGTCGTGTCGATCTATCTGCTCTTCGCTGGCCACAACGGCCCCGGCGGCGGCTTTGCCGGCGGGCTCGTCGCCGGTATGGCGCTGGTCATGCGGTACATCGCCGGCGGACGCTGGGAGTTGGGCGCTGCCGCGCCGACGGATGCCGGGCGCCTGCTGGGCACCGGGCTGATCCTCGCCGTCGGCACCGCCGTCGTACCGCTTTTCTTCGAGCTCGCTCCGCTCACCAGCACGTTCTGGGAGTGGGAGCTGCCCCTGCTCGGGCACATGGAGTTCGTCACGTCGACGATCTTCGACGTCGGTGTGTACCTGGTGGTCATCGGGCTCGTGCTCGACGTGCTGCGCAGCCTCGGGGCCGAAGTCGACAAGCAGGCGCAGCAGATGCGCTCGCGGGCGGTGAGCAGCTGATGGACATCTCGCTCACATTGATCATCGTGATGGCCGTGCTGTTCGCCGCCGGTGTGTATGCGATGCTCGAGCGCAGCCTGACCCGGGTGCTCATCGGCTTCCTGCTGCTGGGCAACGCCACCAACCTGCTGCTGCTGATCGCGATGGGCGTGCCCGGCAATGCGCCGTTCTTCGGCGAGACCAATGCGAGTGACCCGCTGCCGCAGGCGCTCACCCTCACGGCCATCGTCATCACGTTCGCCGTATCCGCCTTTCTGCTCGCGCTCATCTATCGATCCTGGCAACTGGGCCAGGCCGATACGGTCGAAGACGACCAGGCAGACATCGCACTGCGCGAGCGCACGGATGAAGACGAAGATGTGCTCGACGACGAAGACGATGCCGAAGACGAAGAGGCCACCACCGACTTCGTCGGCGAGCACACCGCGCCGATCACCGTGCTGCACATGCGCGATCATCCCGCGATTCACGACGACGCTCCGATAGATCGCGCCTGGGCGCCGCGCGAGCCTCCGCTCCCTGAGCCCGTCGAAGGGTCGGAGACCGAAGCATCCGATGGGAAAGGAGAGGACCGCACATGAGCGCACTCGTCCCCCTTCTCGTCGCCATCCCCTTGCTGGGCGCCGCGATCACCCTGGTGTTCGGGCGCAGCCCGCGCCTGCAGGTCTTCGTCACGGTTGCCGCGCTCACCGCCACCGCGATCATCGCCGCGGTGCTGTTGATCACGGTCGATGGTGGCGCGCCCCTGGCGGTCTCGGTCGGTGGGTGGCCCGTGCCGTTCGGAATCGTGCTGTATGTCGATCGGCTCGCCGCGCTGCTCGTGCTCATCAGCAGCATCGTGCTGTTGGCGGTGCTGTTGTTCTCGATCGGTCAGGGTGCCGCAGACGGCAGTGACGAGACGCCGATCTCGATCTTCAACCCGTCGTATCTGATTCTGGCCGCCGGTATCTTCAACGCTTTCATTGCGGGCGACCTGTTCAACCTTTACGTCGGGTTCGAGATTCTGCTCGTCGCGTCGTACGTGCTGATCACGCTCGGCAGCACGGAATCGCGCATCCGCACCGGTGCCGTGTACATCGTCGTCTCGCTCGTCTCATCGATCCTCTTCCTCGCGGCCATCGCGGTGATCTACGGGGCGCTCGGCACCGTGAACATGGCGCAGATCGCCGAGCGGATGAGCGAGCTGCCGCAGGACACGCAGCTCATTCTGCACCTGCTGCTCGTGATCGCCTTCGGCATCAAAGCGGCGATCTTCCCGGTGTCGTTCTGGCTGCCCGACTCGTACACCACCGCCCCGGCGCCCGTCACCGCCGTGTTCGCCGGTTTGCTGACGAAGGTCGGCGTCTACGCCCTGATCCGCACCGAGACGCAGCTGTTCGCCGAGAACAGCATCAACACGCTGCTGCTGATCGTCGCCCTCGCCACGATGGTCATCGGCGTGCTCGGTGCCGTCGCGCAAGCTGAATTGAAACGAATACTCTCGTTCACCCTGGTCAGCCACGTCGGCTACATGATCTTCGGCCTCGCGATCGCGACACCCACCGCGATCGGTGCGACCGTCTATTACATCGTTCACCACATCGTCGTGCAGACGACGCTGTTCCTCGCAGTCGGCCTCATCGAGCGCCGAGCCGGAAGCACGTCGATTCTGCGGGTCAAGGGGCTGCTGAAGGTCGCCCCGCTGCTGGCCGTGCTCTACTTCGTGCCGGCGATCAACCTCGGCGGCCTGCCACCGTTCTCGGGATTCATCGGAAAATTCGCGCTGTTCGAGGCCGCGGCATCCGTCGGCACCCCGCTCATGATGGTGCTCATCTTCGGTGGCATCCTGACCTCGCTGCTGACGCTCTATGCGCTCATGCGTGCCTGGAACCTCGCCTTCTGGCGCGAAGAAGAAGACGCCACCGAGACCGATACCCGCGTGTCGTATCTCGGCAACGCCCCGGCGGCGGACGAGCACCAGGAGCGCCGCCGCATCCCGAAGATCATGACCGTCGCCACCGGCGGCATGGTCGGGGTGACGCTGCTTCTGACGATCTTCGCCGGGCCGCTGTATGCGCTCTGCGATCGCATCGGCGCCTCACTGCTGCAGCCGGTGAACCTCGTGCAACTGGAGGAGGAGGTGGCGCCATGAGTCCGGAAACCCGTCGTCACATCCTGCGCGACCTCTGGCTGCAGATTCCCTTCCTCGTCTGGCTGGTGCTGCTGTGGATGCTGCTGTGGAATCAATTCACCGTCCTCTCACTCGTGACCGGACTGGTCGTGGCGATCTTCGTCACCCGGGTGTTCCGGCTGCCGACGGTCGAGCTGTCGGGGCGCATTAACGTCTGGTATGCCGCCGTGTTCATCGCACAGTTCCTGTTCGCCGTGGTGCACGGCGCGGTCGCCGTGACCATCCAAGTGTTCAACTTCCGTCGTCAGCCGGGAGCCGCGATCATCGGCATCCCCCTCAAATACGCCGATGACCTGATCATGACGCACGTGTCGGTGACCTCATCGCTCATCCCCGGATCCCTCGTGGTCGAAACCGACCGGCGCCGACGCATCCTGTATCTGCACGTGATCGGTGTGCGCACGCGAGCGGACGCCGATGCTCAGCGTGATGGCGTGCTGCGATGGGAACGCCGCATCGTCCGTGCGCTCGGCAGCCCGGCGCAGTATCGTGCGCTCAAGGAAGACGAGCGGGCAGGAGGGCGACGATGAACATTCTGATGGCCGTGATCGTGGCGGTGTTCGCCGTCGCCGCCGTCCTGACCGTGTACCGGATCATTCGTGGTCCGTCGATCCTCGACCGTGCCGTGGCATCCGATGTGCTCCTCACCGAGGTGATGTGCGTGATCGGAGCCGAGATGGCGATCAACGGGCACACCCGCAACATTCCGGTGCTTCTCGTCATCGCCGCGGTCGGGGTGTTCGGGTCGATCTCGGTGGCGCGATACGTCGCGCGGAGGGACAACACGACACCATGAACTTCCTCGGGTTTGAGATTCCGGATGCCATCATCGATGTGGCCGTGCTCGTGCTGATCCTGCTCGGAGCGGTGCTGTGTCTGTCGGCGGCGGTCGGACTGCTGAATTTTCGCGCCGTGCCCTCCCGTCTGCATGCGGCCACAAAGCCGCAGGTGCTGGGGGTCATCCTGATCTGTCTCGCCATCGCCCTGTCGCAGCGTTCGATCGGCGGCATTCTGCTGGGACTCGCGCTGGTCGCTCCCATCGTGCTGATGCAGTTCGCGACCGCGCCGCTGTCTGCGCACATCGTCGGACGCCAGGCCTATCGAAACGGAACGCCAGAAGAGCGCACACTCGTCGTCGACGACCTTGCCGAGTCGAAGCAGACCCCGCCCGGAGCTGGGTGAGCCGAGCAGCATGTCGATGAGCGCACAGCCGGGGTGGTACGACGCCGGGGTCGCCGGCCAGCAGCGCTGGTGGGATGGAACGCGGTGGACCGAGCATGTCCGTGCGGCGACCGCCGCACCGGTGATGCCGCCGCAGGCACCGGCTGCCGTGCAGCCGCCGATGGGCTGGTATCCGGTTCCGGGAACGAGCGACGTGCGCTGGTGGGACGGTAAAGCCTGGGCTCCCCACCGCCTGCGCGAGGGAAGATCGCGAGCTGATGGCTTCGCCATCGAACCCGCGAACGTCGGCTGGGGTCTCGGCATCTGCTTCATCGCGCTTGGCATGAGCCAACTGAGCCTTCAGAGCATCTCGGGGCAACCGTTCTTCGCGATCACACCGTACCTGTTCTTCATCACGGGCATCATCTGGCTGATCGGAGGGCTGCGCGCAGCACAGCTGGCCAAGCTTCCCGCGCCGTCGACGGCGCCCGTGCTGGATGCGTCGGTGCGTCCCCTCCCCGGCGAAGTCGAGGGGCCGGGTGCTGGCTGGTATCCGGTCACCGGCCAGATCACCCGGTGGTGGACGGGAGCGCAGTGGAGCTTGTACATCGCCGAGAAGCACGGGGTGCGACCGACGCACTCAGGCCGGCGCGGCTACCGCACCTCGATGTCCATCGGATGGGCGCTGGTTGCACTCGGCGCGCTCGGTGCGATCGGCGGATTGCTGCTCATGGGCGCCGTCGGCCCGTGGGGCGGCATGATGATCGTCGTTCCCGCCGTGATCCTCGGACTTGCTGGCGGTGCGGTCGTGCTGACGGTGTACCTGCGGCGCTTCGCGCTGATTCTGCCGGAGCAGCCGCCGCAGCCGGCGTAGCCGGGCCGCCCGCCGATCCCGGTGCATAACTCAGCAAAGAACGCTCGTTCTCGTCCGATTCGGGCCGGATAGCCGCTGCCGCGCGGGGTTTTGCTGAGTAATGCACGCAGCCACTTGTCCTGCACAACCCGGCGCGGCCCGAGGCTATCCCCCGATCCTGGCTTTCCGCGAGAGACGATCACGTGTCAGACGCCGCGGGCGGCAGTGGCGACCTTAGACAGTGTGCTGCACCACAGGCTGCTGACGAAGGCGGAGCTTGAGAAGGTGTTCGCGACGCTTCCGCAGCAATTCTCCGTGCTGCTGGCGCTCGTGGACCCGCCTGATCGGGGCTCTCGCCGCCGGTCTTGAGGAGTGATAAACGGGGGACCCGCAGAATCAGAGCACGGCGGACAGGAAGTCGCGCGTGCGCTGCTCTTGCGGGTTGCTGAAGATGTCCTCGGGCGGGCCCTCTTCGACGATGCGTCCGCTGTCGAACATCAGCACGCGGTTCGAGACGTCGCGAGCGAACTGCATCTCGTGCGTCACGATCAGCATCGTCACGTCGGTGTCGCGGGCGACGTCGCGCAGAATGTTCAGCACCTCGCCGACGACCTCGGGGTCGAGGGCGCTGGTGACCTCGTCGAGCAGCAGGATCTCAGGCTCCATCGCGAGTGCACGGGCGATCGCGACACGCTGCTGCTGACCACCCGAGAGCTGGGTCGGATGAGCGTTCTCTTTGTCGGGTAGGCCGACCTTCTCAAGCAGCTCGCGGCCCTTGGCGATCGCTTCCTTCTTGGGGATGCCGAGCACGTGGACGGGCGCTTCGATGATGTTCTCGATCACAGTCATGTTCGGGACCAGATTGAACTGCTGAAACACCATGCCGATGCGCTTGCGCATCTCGTTCTTGTGCTTCTCTTTCAACGCAACGCGTTTGCCGTCTTTCTCGAAGTGGGTCAATGGGTTGCCGTCAATGAAGATGTAGCCGTCGTTGGCCTCTTCCAGCGTCATGACCAGCCGCAGAATCGTGGTCTTTCCCGATCCACTCGGACCGATCAGGGTGACGCGGTCGCCTTTGCGCACGACGAAGTCGAGGTCGTGCAGCACGACATGGTCGCCGAAGCGCTTCTCGACTTTGTTGAACAGAATGGCCGGCATCTCGCCGTCGGCGAGGGCGATCGCA
>NZ_JAJUFV010000034.1 GCF_029263575.1 Microbacterium sp.
AACGGCACTCAGAACTTCTCGAAAACGTATCAAGCCTGGTACTCGTACAGATCAACTGTGCATCCTACACTGTGCTGCGGGACGAAACTCTCTCCATGTCGACATATCGACCAATATCCCAGACTACTACCTCTGTCTGAATGCTCTGAGACGCCTAAGCTTCTCGCTATGCAACCCATCGCAGAACCGCGCACCGGCGTCGTGGCCGCCGCGCTCGAACTGTTCCAGCATCAGGGCTTCGATCAGACGTCGGTCGAGCAGATCGCTCGGGCCGCCGGCGTCTCCCGCTCGACGTTCTTCCGCCAGTTCGGCGGTAAAGAAGATGTCGTCTTCGTCGATCACGAGATGCTGCTGTCGCGATTGCGCGCGTTCTTGGCCGAGGGCCACTCTGATCCGTGGGATGCCGTGTGCCAGGCCGCGCAGCAGGTCTTCGCCTATTTCCTGAACGACCCCGAGCTCGCCCGGCTGCGGTACCAGGTCGTTCGCCAGGTGCCCGCTCTGCGCGAGCGTGAGATCGTGACGGTGTTCCGGTACGAGCGGCTCTTCGACGAATACTTGCGACGGGCGCTGCCCGGCATCGACCCGTTGGATGCCGTCGGCTTCGCCGCACTCGTCACCGCCGTACACAACCACGTACTGCGTCAGCTTTTGCGTGGCACCAAGCGCATCGCACCGTCGGTACTGCAGTCGGCGCTCGATGACGCACGGCGCCGGTACGGCGTGCTCGACGAAGACGCCGCCGAATCACCCGACGACGTGGTGGTCGCTGTCTTCCCCCGGGCGATGCCGATCGCCGAAGTCTCGAAGCGACTGCAGGCACAGCTCGACGACTAGAGCTCCGCGCGTTATGACGTCACCGCGCCGTGCGTGTCAGTCGCAGCCGCAGCCGCCAGAGGCGGTTCGCACCATGAAGCACACGTCGCACACTCCGTAGTCGCGCTCGCTCGCGGGCTTCGACCGGGGTGTGGCCGGTGCCGCGACGCTCGAACGCGACACGCGCGCTGCCCGCTTCTTGGCGGGCGTGCTCGGCGCGAACTCGCTGGGATGGATGGCGTAGAAGTACGGCGCACGGCCCTCGCTGGGCTGCAACCGCAGCCGCGCCGATCCCACGACGACCTGCTCGTCTCCAGTGAAGCCGTTGGTGTACGTCTTGCCGATGTGCAGTGGAGCGCCGTCGCCTCGGCGAATCGCTTCGATGTAGCGACCCCGGTCGATGAAGCTCGTGATGCCGACGGCATCCACGATCGCGGTGATGAACTCATGATTGGCGGGGTCGATCCGGTGCGCACGAAGCGCCTCGGTGAGGTTGCGATACGGACGGGACGTGCCTGCGGGCGTGGGCCCCTGGATCTCGTTCATCACTTCAAGGATCGCACGAGGTCGGCCTCTCTGAAAGACTGAGCCGTATGACACGAGCGACGATCATCGGCAGCGGACCGAACGGACTCGTCGCAGCTGTCTCGCTCGCCCGCGCCGGCTACGACGTCCGCGTGCTCGAAGCAGCCGAGACGGTCGGCGGAAGCGTGAGCACGACGGACCTCACGCTGCCAGGTTTTCGGCACGACGTCGGCTCAGCCGTGCACCCGGCGACGCTCGCCTCGCCGTTCTTCCAGGCGTTCGGTCTTGCTGAGCGCATCGAATGGATCTACCCCGAGATCTCCTACGCGCACCCTCTCGATGACGGTCGCGCGGCAATCGCCTGGCACGACATCGAGCGAACCGCTGACGACCTCGGCGCTGATGCCCGTGCCTGGCGCTCGCTCATCCGCCCGCTGAGCCAGCACATCGACGGCGTCGTGGACTTCACCGGCAATCAGCTGCTGCGCATACCGCGCGAACCGATCACGGCTGTGCGCTTCGCATTGCGGATGCTCGAGCAGGGCACACCGCTCGCACGCCGCGCATTCCGCACAGACGAGGCGGCCGCCCTCCTGTCGGGTGTCCTCGCGCATGCCAACACCCCTCTCCCCTCGCTTGCCAGCACGGCGGCCGGGTTGCTGCTGGCTGCCCAGGCACACGCCGGTGGCTGGATGTATCCGCGCGGCGGAGCACAACAGATCACGGATGCCCTGGCATCCGATCTCGCCGCACACGGCGGCACCATCGAAACCGGCAGCCACATCACCGACCTCACCGCCCTCGACTGGGGCGACGCCGCGCGCGGCGATGTGGTGCTGTTGAACGCGTCGCCGCGCCTCGCTCTCACGCATCCGGATACTCCACCTCGGTATGCCAGGGCGATCTCGCGATTCCGGTATGGGCCCGGGGCGGCGAAGGTCGACTTCGCTCTCGACGGACCGGTGCCGTGGACGAACCCGCAGGTCGCGCAGTCCCCCACAGTTCACGTCGGAGGCACGCAAGCCGAGGTGTGGGAGAGCGAGAACGCTGTGGCGAAGGGACGCGTCAGCGACCGCCCTTACGTGCTCGCGGTGCAGCCATCCGTGCTCGACGACACCAGGGCCCCGGATGGCAAGGCCGTGCTGTGGTCATACATCCACGTACCGCAGGGCTCCGAGCTCGACGCGACCGAGCTCATCACGCGTCAGATCGAGCGTTTCGCACCCGGTTTCCGCGACCGAATCCTCGCACACGCATCGGTTCCGGCGTCCGCTCGCGAGGCGATCAACCCGGCGAACATCGGCGGCGACATCCTCGGCGGTGCGTTCACGATTCCGCAGGCGCTGGCGCGACCGGTGCTGTCGACACATCCATGGCGCACACCCATGCAGGGCGTGTATCTTGCGTCGGCGTCGACGCCGCCGGGGCCCGGTGTGAATGGCATGGCCGGCTGGCACGCCGCCCGCACGGTGCTCGAGGATGCCGGAACCCCGGCGTCGCTCCACGACCTGTTCGGCTGAGTCTTCACCTGAGCGCTGTCAACCCTCTTCGTCAGCATTCTCTGAGCCCATAACGTGACAGGCACAACCAACGATGGCGAGGATGCAATGGCGAAGAACGTCCGCGAACTCCGCTGCGCGCCGAGCGCGGTTTTCCGTGTGCTCGAGAACGGGTGGATTTTTCCCTCCTGGGTGGTCGGCGCGACGCGCATGCGCGATGTCGACGCAGACTAGCCGCATTCGGGTGCACAGCTGCATCATTCCGTCGGCGTGTGGCCGGCGGTCATCAACGACACCACAAGCAGTGCGTCCTGGGATCCGCCCCACCAGATGGTGATGATCGCGCGCGGGTGGCCCCTCGGAGAGGCTCGGGGCACCATCGAGGTCAAGCCGCGCGGAGACGGCTGCGTCGTCAGGATCCGGGAAGAAGCAACGAGCGGACCGGCCGCTCTCGTGCCACGCCCGCTCGCAGACGTCCTGCTGCGATGGCGCAACGCCGATACTCTGCACCGACTCGCATACCTCGCGGAGGGGCTGCAGCCCGAGAGCGAGGACGCCACCGCGCATCGTGAAGATGCCGAAACCGTCGACGAAACCGCAGAAGTCACTGCCGAGCGCCGGCAGTAGCGCACAACGGTTCGCTCAAGCATCACCTCGCACTTCCGCCGACACGCTCGCCGGAGCAGGATGGTCCCATGCGATACGAGATCCCCTCCCCCATGCTCGCCAAGGCCGCGGCAGCGGTGCCCGATCCGGCCAAGACGACCGGCGGAATGCTGTTCGAGCCGAAGTGGGACGGTTTTCGCGGGCTCATCGCCTGGGACGGCAAGACGCTCGAGATCGGATCGCGTGGCGCCAAGCCACTGACCCGCTACTTCCCCGAACTCGTCGAGAAGCTGCCTCCGCTGCTGCCCGGCCCGTGCCTGCTCGACGGCGAGATCGTCGTCGCCACCGGCGCACCGCGCTCGCAGCGGCTGGATTGGGAGGCGCTGAGCCAGCGCATCCACCCGGCAGCGTCTCGCGTCGCGCTGCTGGCGGAACAGACTCCGGCGATGTTCATCGCGTTCGATCTGCTCGCCGAGGGCGACGATCTGCTGCAGAGTGTCCCCTTCGGCGAACGCCGAGCACGTCTTGAGCGGATGCTGGCCGACGCGCAGCATCCGCTGCATTTGACGCGCACGACCGAAGACCGCGACGTCGCCGTCCAATGGCTGGCCGAGTTCGAAGGCGCCGGCCTCGACGGCGTCGTGGCCAAGCCTCTCGATCAGCTCTACGCACCTGGCAAGCGCACGCTGATCAAAGTCAAACACGCGCGCACCGCAGATGTCGTCGCGCTCGGCTATCGCATTCACAAATCCGGCTCGGGTGTCGGCTCGCTATTGGTCGGCCTCTACAACGATGACGGAGTGCTCCGACAGGTCGGTGGCGTCGCCGCGTGGAGCAACACACGCCGTCAAGAGCTCATCGACGAGCTCGCACCGCTCGTCGAGCGCGACGACGAGGGTGCCGCGGTGAAGGGCGAAGGCGAACGATCTCGCTTCACCGGCGCCAAAGACGTCTCTTTCGTGCGGCTGCGACCCGAGCGTGTCTTGGAGGTGCGTTACGACCAGCTGGAGGGCGCCCGGTTCCGGCACACCGTGCAGTTCGAGCGCTGGCGTCCGGATCGAGATGCCCGCTCCTGCACCTACGACCAGCTCGAGACCGTGGAGGGTTATGACCTCGCCGAGGTTCTGACGTGAGCTTGAGTCAGTCCTCCCTCACCACTGTCGCATGCGCAGAGATTCTCCGTCGAATAAGTGTGAACCCGACGGTGCCGAGCGTGAGTGCGATCAACAGAAGGGCCGGAGCGGCAGATCCGTCCACACCTGTTGCGGCGAGCGCGCCGCCGACTCCAGCGGAGGTGTCCGCCGGCGAGTCACCGGCACCGCCGCCCGGTTCACCCGGTTCACCCGGTTCACCCGGTTCACCCGGTTCACCGGCATCGACGCAGTCCTCCGCCCAGGTCACGGTCTGCCCCTCTGCGACGTCGATCGCATCGCACGCGCCGTCTGACGCCTCGCCGGCGAACCGTATCGAATCGCCATCGATGTCGACGTCCAGTGGCTCTCCGCGATACGTCAGTCCACTGACCCCGCCGTTCGCGCCGCCCAGACGGACGAATGTCGGATCGCCTTCATCAGTGCGCACGCCATTGGCCATGAGCACGAAATCGATGTAGTTCGAGATGCCGAACAGCGACGGACGCACCCCGCGGGCACCCACCGGGTCGCCCGGCTCTCCACCGGCGTAGTACACCTCGGCGAACCAGCCGCTGCGCACCATGTCACGCATCATTGAGTTGATCAGCACCGTAGCGCGATCGCGCAGTTCGGCCTCGTCGGAGCCGACGATCGGATCCATGTCCAACAGCCCGTACGCGATGAGTTGGATGTCCGGAGCCTTCACAGCGAAGTCGCCAATCCCGGACAGCTGCGCGGTCTCGTCATAGTCGTCGAGGAAGCGGTCCATCACGGCGACCGTCGAATCGTCGTCCAACTCGTCCATGACGAACGCGGTGGACGTGTAGAACGTGAATCCGGCACGAATCCACTGTCCGTTCTCATTGCGGAACGGCTCGCCCTCGGTGTCATCGCCGAACGGCACCTCCGCGCGCGATGCATCGAGATAGACCTTCTGCACGGTGTCCCACACCTTGCCACTGCCGTCGGCCGCGCTCGGGAAGAACCAGTCGGAATAACTCGATGTGATCTCCGAGATCACGGACTCATACTTCGGGATGTCGTCGTCGAGCCCGAGCTCGTCAGCGATCTTGATCGCGAACCCGAGGTCGTAGGCGAGGGAGGTGACGAACTCACTGTCGCGTTCGTCGAAATGGTTGTTCTCGCCGAGCACCCAGCGCATGTTGTAGCGCTCCCAGTTCAGGTGCAGCGCAAGCTTGTCGTAGATGCTCTCGAGCTTCTCGCGGTCGCCCGTGACGGAGTACAGGATCCACGCGGTCTGCGCCTTACGCGACGGAAGCGATTCGCCGCCCAGCTCGCCGCGTGTTCCATACGCCTCGTCACTCGGCTCCGTGGCATCCGGTCCATCCTCGACCAGTGCCATCATGCCTTGGAATGACGCCCACGCGTTGTCCGGGTCTACGTAGACGAGTTGCTGCATGCCGAGCAGAGAGTCCCAGCTGGCGACATTCTTCGTCCCCGGTGTGCCGTTCATCCACATGGATGGTTTACCGGTGCCGAGCTGTGCGAACTCGTTGCCGGTCTCCGGTGTCGCGGGCAGGACGTTCATCTCGAGATTGACCCAGGCCATGAACCAGAAATGGCGCATCTCATCGGCCGTGACGCCGCCGTCCGCAACCCGCTGGACGGAGAAGTCCTGCACCGCGGGAATGCGGTTAAGATACTCGTTCCAGAACGACGTCCACGCCCCCCGGTCGCCGGTCGGATCCTGCGTCGCAGCGACAGCGCGCTCTCGGGAGGCTGCGACGGCATCAGCGCTCACACGCATATCGTTCACGGCCAGGCCGACGCCGACCACGGCATCCTCATCGTCATCGACCAACGCAGCCGCCCACGCACCGTTGCCGTCGAGTGGCGTCGTGGCTCCGCCGCCGAAGGCCAACTCTGAGACCGAGGCACCGAAGCGCACCTCGGAATCCTCAGGAAGCGCAATGGAGTAGGTATGGTACTGGCCTGCGACTGTGAGCAGATTCGATTCCGCGTCGAACGAAGCTGTTCCGTCATACGATCCGGCGAGCGCTGTTCCTTCCGTCGTCGCGTGCACCGTTCGGGAGAACGAGTCCTCGTCATGGAAGGCGTCGACGACTTCGATCGCGCCGTCGGCGTACTGGCCGGATGATTCCAGTGCTTCGGGGCGCCACTGGTTCTCGAAAGAACTCGCCGACTGCAACCAAGGGCCACCCACGTGGAATCCGAGGTCGTCGAACGTGCTGTGCCCCGCGGCGCCGATGTGGAACAGCTTGACGAAGAACGAGCGCTCACCGCTCCAGCCGGTGACCCCGGCGACGTCGTAGGTCAGCAGTCCGGTCTGGGAGGTGTCCGACTGCAGGGTGATGTCGTCACCGGATCCGGTCGAGAGCTTGAGCGCCCAGTGGCCGGAGGTACTCGCGGCCCGCACGCTCAACAGCGGCGTACTGTCGAGATCGACTGTGATCTCTCGCTCGACAGCGCCGAAGCGGTCCTCGCCCAAATGCACCGTCGCCTGGGCGGCGTCGGACGTGATGCTCGCAGAGTTGCCTGCACTCGTGGCAGTGCTCCAGGACGCGACGTCGGAGAATTCGTCGACGAGCGCGTCAGCGGAGTCGGCCCAGGGAAGCTCCTCCCCGTTGTGCAGCGAAAGCGACCTCACGTCGATCGATCCGTTCGGCTGACCTGACTTGTTGACCGCATAGATCTTCACGGTGACGGTTCGTGCGCCGTCTTCCCAGCCATAGGCGTCGGCGAGGTCGAACGTGGCCACCCCGGTTTCGGTCGAGTCCGCCTGCAACTGAGGCAGGTCATCTCCGTCATCGCCGCCGATTTTCACGTTCCACGTGGTGTCAGGGCTGAGCGCAGCGATGTCGATCGTGAGGTATCTGGTGTCGGCGACATCCGCCACCTCGAAAGTGCGCTCGATATGACCCCACTCGTTCGAGCCATCCAAAACGAGGTGGGCGATGCCAGCATCGGAATGGGTGCTGACGCCGTGGGTCGACCAGCCGTCCACGTCATCAAAGGACTCCGACAGGGCAGCACGGTAGGCGTTCCCCTCATCGCTGTCTCCGGACGTCGCAAAGACCTCGAGCAAGCGCTTCTGTTGAAGAGCGTTGTCGCTCGCATAGTAGCCGAGGTGCAGGGGAAGCCCCGATCCCGCCGTCTGATCCAGTTCACTGCCGGATCCACCGAAATCGAAAGGATTGAGCACGATGCGTGAGCCGGGCACCGACAACCAGCGCTGCTGACCGTCGGTGGCATCAGCGAGGAGGTCCGTGCTCACTTCGGGCGCCGCGTCTGCGATCGCGCTTGACGAGGCCCCCATCGCAGTGATAACGAATGCCACTGCGATTGCGCCGGCGCCGACGCGTTGTGTCATCGATCGCCTCATCGATCACTCCTCACATCAGTCATCTGATGCTCCTCAGCCACGCGAGCGCCGCTGGATGAGGAGAATCGATGCGGCGATCGCGGCCAGCGCTGCGAATCCCACGAGCGTCCAAACCGTCCCTGAAGTGCCCGTCTCGCTGAGCGTTCCGCCTGGGACCGAGCTGGCACTGTCGGATCCGGTTCCTGGATCCGTTCCTGGGTCGGTTCCTGGGTCGGTTCCTGGGTCGGTTCCGGGGTCCGTGCCTGGGTCCGTGCCTGGGTCCGTGGGGTCCGTGCCTGGATCTGCCACGACCGTGACCTCGAACTCGATCTCGGAGCCTTGCGCCTCATCCGGAGACGCCGGAACGAAGGTTGCACGATATGCATGCGTTCCCTCGCCACTCGGCGTCAGTTCGATGTCAGCCGTGCCGCCGACGACGGCCAGGCCGTCTACGGGTACCGCGGCACGCGCATCGGCCTGTCCCGGCTCGTCGACGACGATCCAGCCCTCGACCGCGGGACTCACGCTCACCGTGGCGGTGAATGACTCACCCTCGACCACGGTGTCGGTGGACAGCGCCACCTCGAGCGCTGTCGCCACCGGACTCGGCGCGACGCCATTGTCCGCGATCGCGAACAGCCGCAGCCGCTCGGCGTCACCGCCGCTGGGGAGCGTCACACTCACGATCGTGCGACCCTCCGGTGCGACATACGGGGCGGTGGCGTATACATATGCGCCCTGGAGCTCTGTGACCGCGTATCGCATCGGCATCTGCGCGACGACGGAGTTGCCGTACACGGGCTCGCCGCTCGACGAGGGGATCACCCAATCGCCGAGTTCGAGCGGAACATCCGCCGTCGTCCCGTCGTCGAACGTGACGGTGGCCTGCGACTGCGCGCCACCGTCTCGAGCTGCGCCGACGAACGACAGCGACGTCGGGTTGTTCGCGACGACGATCGTCTGCCCGTCGGGCTGCACGGCGTCAGCGAATCCTGCCGGACTCGCCGGCCAGGTCGCCTGCAGATCACCAACCGCGAATGTGCTGCCCGGCGTCAGCGACACCTTCGCAAGCTCCTCGCGTGCATAGCTGTTGCCTGCCGTGTCGAAGTTCGCCCCATCGCGGGTGTCGATCGTCGCTGTGCCGATGAGGTCCATCGCAGCGGCGAAGCTGCCCTCGCCCGCCACCCGGACCGTGAGCGTCTGCGTGCGTTCGTACTCTCCCGCGGTCGCGACGACGTCGATCGGATAGTAGCCGTCGGCGACATCCGAGGCGACCTCGATCGTGAGAGGTGCCTTCGAGGCTCCGTCGATCCTCACCTCGATGGTCGCACCCTCCACCGTGATGCCGGGTTCTGCAGCCGATGCCGCGATCTCGATGTGTTCGATGTCGCCATCGAATGCACGAGCGACGACCTCTGCCGTCGCGCTCTGACCGGTGACCGCGTCGACGATCGCTGGGCTCGTCGAAAGCGCGAACCCTGTTCCGCCTCCGCCGAAGGATGCCGGAGCCGCGGACTCGTCCGTCGCCCACAGTGAGTCTGCCTCGGCCTGCAGTGTGAAGTCCACAACGCCACCTGTGCCCAACAGCCCCTCGGGAAGTGCAGCAATGTCGGATGCCTCCCCGTCGATGCTGAGCGCCTGGATGAAGCGTTCGCCACCGGTCGCGCCAGGCGCGTTGATCGTGAGCGAGCGATCTCCGTCGAG
Source organism: Microbacterium sp. (assembly GCF_029263575.1). Taxonomy (GTDB): domain Bacteria; phylum Actinomycetota; class Actinomycetes; order Actinomycetales; family Microbacteriaceae; genus Microbacterium. The sequence continues at coordinate 9,624 of NZ_JAJUFV010000034.1, forward strand.
CGCGATGCGCACATGGTCGAACACCGGCGTGCTGACTGTGAGCAGCGCGGTGCCCGGCGTCGCGGGGACGATGCCCATCGCAGCCCAGACATACCAGCTGGACATCGCACCGAGGTCGTCGTTGCCGGGGGCACCATCAGGCTCGGCTGTGAACAGGGAGGTGCGGATGAGGTCGACTGCGGCCTGCGTCTTCGACGGCTGACCGAGGTAGTTGTAGATCCACGGGACGAGGAAGTTCGGCTCGTTGCCCGCCCACAGATACGGCTCGTTGGGGCCCGCGTTGAGCTTCGTCATGAACGTGTCGAGTCGATCGGTCGTCGCCTCGCGCCCGCCCAGCGCCGAGGCGAGTCCCCCGATGTTCTGGGGCACCATCCACAGGTACTGCTCGGCGTTGCCCTCGTCGAAGCCGGGCTGGCCGAAGCCGGATCCGAAGTCGGAGGCGTCGAGGAACGTGCCATCGTCGGCGCGCGCGGCGATCGCGTTCTGAGCGGGGTCGAACAGGTTCTGCCAGTAGTTGGATCTCGTCTGGAACCGTTCTGCCACGTCGTCCTCGCCGAGTGCGGCCGCCATGCGCCCGATGGCGAAGTCATCGATCGACCACTCGAGCGTGATCGACCCGCCGACGATTTGGTGGTCACCACGGAAGGCCTCTACCTGCGGTGCGTAGCCGCGTTCTGCGTAGATCTCTGCGCCTGGCCGCTGCACGTAGCCGTCCAGTCCTGCTCCGCCGTCATCTGCGGCGGCCACCATGTAGTCCAGCGCCGCATCCGCGTCGAAATCCGTGCCACCGAACGCGTGGATCTGTGCCAGCACGGCACTCACGCTATCGCCGGTCATCTGGCCGGTGGCGGAGTTCGCGACGGGCCAACGCGGCAGCGACCCGGACTGCTGGGCGTCGACGACGAGCGACTGCGCCATGTCGGAAGCGATGTCAGGGAACAGCATCGTCTGCAGCGGGATGAGCGTCCGGTAGGTGTCCCAGTCGGAGAAGTTCGCGTAATGCGTGCGCCCCTCCTCGACGGTGTGGATCTCGCCGTCGAAGCCGATATAGCTGCCATCGGCGTCGTTGAAGACGTTCGGGTGCAGCAGCGAGCGGTACAGCGAAGTGTAGAACGTCTCGACGTCGGCATCCGGCCCCTGCGAGATCTGCACACGCGACAGCGCGTCGTTCCAGCGGGCCTCGCCTTCGGCGCGTACACCGTCGAAGTCCCACTCCGGCACCTCGGAGGCCATATTGGCTGCGGCGCCCTCGATCGACACGTAGGACACCGCGACCTTCGCCTGCAGAGTGATCCCCTCGGGGAACGTGAAGTAGGCGCCCGCGTCGGCGGACGAGACCGCGTCCGATCCCGCTTGCACTGACTGCCCGTCCCACGTGCCGTGCGCGGTGAAGTCGTGATCGAAGCTCAGCTGAAAGTGGATCTTGTAGGTGTTGCCCTTGCCGCAGAAGTCTCCCGTCGCCGCCGATCCCACAACGGTGCGAGAGTCCACGACCTGCAGGTTGGCGGCGCTGTTGCCGTTGAGTGAGCCACCTGGACGCACCATGAACTGCGCGGGCGTGCCGGTCGGATAGGTGATGCGGCTGACGCCGACGCGGTCGGTCGCAGTGAGTTCGCTGCGGATGCCGGAATCGGGGAAGCTCACAGCGTAGTAGCCGGGTTCGCCGATCTCGTCATCGTGCGTGTAGCGCTGGGTTGCCGACCACGGCTCCGAACCGATATCACCCGTCGCCGGGAGCACCGGGATGTCGCCAAACACGTAGCACCCCGCCGATGCGTGGTTCATGCTGAACCCCGTCATCCGGTCGTTGTGATACTGATACCCGGCGTAGGGATCAGTCGTGTCGGGCGAGAACTGCACCATACCGAATGGCACTGCCGGGCCCGGGAAGTTGTTGATCGAACCCACCTGCTCCCCGCCGATGCCCGTGCCGTTGAGCGTGTCGACGTGGCTCGCGGGGTCGCTGATCCAGTCGGGCTCGGCAGCTGCGGCAGGGGCGACGGCGGCGCCGCCGACGGCGAGCGCTGCGGCCACGGCACCGGCCGCGATGCGCGATCGCAGGGGGCGTCTTGTTGGCTGAATGACGGGACTGGACATCGGAAGACCTCGGTTATCGGTACGGGTGTGGAACATCTGCAAGGGGTTCATCGGGTGTGAGCAGCTTGGCGCCTCGCTCGTAGCAGCGCGCCGGCTGCGAGCGCGACGAGGGCGGCTGCGACCAATGCGAGCGAGACGGTGCCGCCGGTGGCAGCGAGGTCGCCGCCGGACGCGGTGTCGCCTGCACCCGCGTTTTCGTCAGGATCCGTTGCGCCACCGGTGCCTGGGCCATCACCGGCTCGGACGCCCTGTACGACGATCTCGTCTGCGAGGCTCGTCGGCGAGAATCGGGTGTTGTCGGCCGGCACGAACTCTATGCGGTACGACGTCGCTTCCGCTGTCGCGCGCACGGAGGCTTCGGCGACGCCGTCGACGAGCGGCGCCCTGATGACACCGTCGGCCAGCGCCAGCGCCGCTGTGTCATCCGTGCCGGCATCGCCGACCGGCGTGAGCATGATCTCGCCTTCAGCCGTTGCCGGCTCCGAGCGCACCGTGACGACGACGGCCTCGCCGATGGCAGGTTCGGTCGTCGAGACCTCGCTGGAAAGCACCGGGGTGACGGGGTTGGGTGTCTCGAAAGCCACGGTGAACACATGCATGTTGGGCGCCGGAGGAAGAGTGATCGACTGCAGCAGCTTGCCCTCGGGCACAGCGACCGGGGCGGTCGCGTAGATGCCGCAGCCGATGTTCTGCGGGTCGTTGGCGTTGTCGCCGCGCTGACCCGCCTTGGCGACGATGACGTTGCCTGCCGCCGGCTCTGCCGTGCACCAGTCGCTGAGTTCGACCTGCGCGTCGGCCGTGGTGCCGTCGGTGAAGTGCATCTGGAGTGCGCCGCCTGCGTGCGGCGAGCCGTTGTTCGTGGCGCCCACGAGGCTCAACGAGGTGGACTGACGGAAGGCATCCGGAACCTCCAGGATCTGACCGTTCGAGCGGATGTTGTCGGCCGCTCCTGCTCCGACCGCCGGCACGACGAACGTCGAGGCCGTGTCGGGCACGATGCCTGCCGCACCCTGGACGAATCCGAGGTCGGCGAGCGCATCACGCAGGAAGTAGAACCCGCTCCCGTCGAAGTCCGCATTGTCTGATCTCGCATCACCGATGCCCACGTTGTCGAAGTGTGCGGACAACCAGGATGCGTCGCCGACTGTGACGGTGGCTTCGAGGTCGACCGTGTTGCCCGCGTCATCGGTCACCTGCACGGTCAGCGGATATGTGCCCGCCACGACGCCGGGACGGACTGCGAGAGTCACCGGGACCTGCGTCGACACCGGCAGGCCCTCTGACGAGAGACTCCAGTCGACGTCACCGACGGATGCCGAAACCTCGCCGGTCCCGTCGATATGGATGCTGCCGCTGGACTCGCCTTCGGCATGAGTGAGTACATCGACCGAGATCGTCGTCGTTCCCCCGGCCTCGACGGACGCATGCGTCGGCGATAGACGCGCCCTGAGGCGACTGGGTACCTCTCCGGCGGACACGAGCGCTCCCGGCGCGGAACCGGCCGCCGTCGCCCAGTCGGACGGTGCGGAGCCGACTTCGAACGTCAGAGTGCCCGCGCCGATGAGTTCGTCGCCGGTGAGGTGGCTGACCGTCACGGCGCCGAGTGCGCTCGACGCCATCACCGACTGCGTGTACCGGTTCTGGTCAGTGAGACCGGGCGCGCGGATCTCGAGCTTGTCCGTGCCGAACCAGTCGGCATCGAGCGTGATGTCCACACTCTCGAATGCGGGCGTCGACAGACCCCAGACGTCCGTGCCCGGCACGATCGGGTACGCGCCGATCGCTGAGAGGACGTACCACGCCGACATGGTGCCGAGATCGTCGTTGCCGGTGACGCCGGTGGGCCCATCGGTGAAGAGCGTCAGCGCGGCGCGCACGACATCCGTCGTCTTCCACGGCTGCCCCGTCCACTGGTACAGGTACGGCGCGTGCAGGTCGGGTTCGTTGTTGGGATTGTAGGTGTGCTGGCCGTAGTACGAATAGGTGCCGTTCACCCAGACGTCGCGAGCGGTGCCCTCAGGGTCTTCCCGCAGTTGCTCGTACGCGAAGAATTCGTCGAGACGCTGCTCTGCGGCATCCGGCCCGCCGATCATATCGATCAGCCCCGGCACGTCCTGCTGCACGAGCCACTGATACTGCACGGCGGTTCCCTCATGGAAGCCGGTGGCCTGAGACGGATCGGGATCGCCTACGAAGAAGCCCGACCGATCACGTGCCCGAAAGCTGCCGGTCGTCTCGTCAAAGATCGCTCGGTAGTTCTCGCCGCGCGCCGCGTACCGGACGGCGTCATCGTCGTGGCCGAGACCGGCGGCCATAGTGGACAGCAGCGCATCGGAAAGCGCGTACTCAAGGGTCGCGGATGCTCCGTGGTGCAGGTCGTAGTCACCGGGGCGGCCGTTCTCGCCGGGTTCGTGCGGCACGAATCCGTCTTCCAGGTAGACAGGATTTCCGGCTCGTCCGTTTGCGACAGAAGAGGCATCAGGCGTGTTGTCGGCGTTGTGCGAGAGCACTGCGTATGCCCGCTCCTCGTAGCCGTCCAGGAGCCCCTGGTTCCACGCGCTGACCAGGAAGGCAGTTCCGGGATCACCGGTCATGATGTTCGTCTCAACGGGACCATAGCCCCATCGCGGCAGCCAGCCGAACTGCTCACCTGCCGTGATCACCGAGATCGCCATGTCACGCGACTCCGACGGCGCGAGCAGGTACAACAGCTGCTGCTGGGTGCGGTAGGTGTCCCACAGTGAGAAGTTCTGGTAGTACGTGAATCCGTCGGCCACATGCACATCGCCGTCCCAACCGCGATAGCGACCATCGACATCTGTGCCGGTGTTGGGAGCGAGGAAGCTGCGGTAGAGCGCCGAGTAGAACACCCGCGCGGCCTCGAGGTCAGAGGTCGGGACCTGCACTGAAGCCAGACGCTCTTGCCACAGTGCGTCTGCGGCGCTGCGTGCCTCGTCGAAGGTCATCGCCTCGGCGTCGTAGTTGGCGCGCGCACCGTCGGCGTCGACATAGCTGAGTGCGGTGACCGCTTCGACGTCCCGATCGATTGTTGCATCGAACGTGACGTAGGCGCCGGTGCGCTCACCCTCAGCGGTGGTGGTGCCGGCCGAGACCGTATCGCCGTTCCACGTGCCTGCCGATGCGATATCGCGATCGAAGGTCGTACGGGTGTGCACGGTGAACGGCTGTGTGTCCTGGCAGAAGCCGCGCGAGGTGATCGTTGCCTCGACCGTGCGTGCGTCGACGACGCGAACGGATGACGCGGTGACAGAGTTCAGCGCTTGACCGGCATTGATCATGACCGTCGCCTGCGATGTCTCGGGGAATGCGTAGCGCTGCACGGCCGTGTGCTCGGTTGCGGTCAGCTCGGCGTTGATGGTGCCGGCGGGTGCCTGAAGTCCAACCCGGTAGTACCCGGGGGCCGCGTCTTCGTCATCATGGCTGTAGTCGAGTCCGTAGTCCTGATAGCGCGTCGTCGACGGGATGCCGGTGGTGGGCAGCACCGGCAGCAATCCGCCCAGCCCGCAGCCGACCCCGGAGAGGTGAACCAGCGAGAACCCGCGGATGCGAGAGTTGCCGTAGTCGTATCCCACGTTGTGGCCGTTGTCCGGCGAGACCTGCACCATGCCGAATGGCACACTCGCGCCGGGGTAGGTGTTGCCGTCGTCCTGTGTCCCGATGAACGGATTCACGAGCTCGGTTAGCGACTGGGCTGCTGGCGCGGGGGCGGCGGCCGCGGGCGAGAGCGCCAGCGCCGGGATGCTGATGATCGTGGCCGCGAGCACGGCGATCGTCGTACGCATCGCGCTACGGTACGAGGTCGATGAGTGGTGATCGAGCGTGGGCAGCGGCATGAGCTTCCTTGGTGGCATGTCGTCGTGATCGGCGCTTCCCCGCGCCGCGGGTCAAGCTTTGCAGATTTATGACAGCGTTGTCAATCATCGTTTTTCAGGACTGCAACAGCGTCGCCTCGGGCACGGGGCGCAGGGGTGCAGCGCTCTCAGTTACTGAGCACTGCACCCCTGCGATCCGGCGTCTGCCTGGATGTGCTCCGTCAGGCGCGACGGCGCCGCAGGAGGAAAGCCCCTCCGGCGATGAGCATCGACAGGGCGACGAGCACCGCGATGATGGGCGCCGCGGCGCCGGTAGTCGCGAGCGAGCCATCCTGCGCAGCACCGTCACCGTCAGGGGCCTCCGACCCGCCACCAGGCCCCGCGGGATCAGGATCGGTCGGTTCTGTGGGATCGGTCGGTTCTGTGGCCACGACGGCCAGAGTCACGGCCAGCGACTGCGCAGCGAAGACCTCGGGAGCGAACCTCGGAGTCGACTGCGTCGAGCGGATTGTCACGACGCCGTTGATGTCACCCTCGTCAGCGAACTCCGCATCGAGCGCAAGAGTCCACGCGCCACCCTCGGGGATGACCGTCAGATCCTGCACGCTGCCATCGATGTCGATGGATGCGGCGATCGGCGCACCGTCCGATTCTGCTGCGGCGAACGCCACCGCAGCGACATCCGCATCACCGGATCCGAGAAGGGTCACGGTCGCGATGGTCTCGGTGCTTCGCTCCCCGGCGACGAACGCAACGTCCTGAGCGGGGTCCACCACCGGTTCCACCCGCTCCGGATCAGCCACGCTCGGCAGCCAGTCCCCCTCGGCTGTGCCCCAGTCCGTCGACGAAGCATCATCCGTGAGAGCGAAGTCGATCGTGCCGCCGTCCTGGAAGTCCTCGACGTCCATCCAGGTCTCGGAATGCGCTTCGCCGTCGACGGTCACTCCCGCGATGTAGCTCGGGAGGTTCTCCCGTGCTCCTTCAGCAGTGATCTCCAGGGTGGGGCCGTCCTCCCCCAGCTGCAGGGTGGCCGCCTGCACTCGCGGCGAGTTGAGCGCCAGCATCCCGGAACCGGATGCCACCGGCTGCACGCCGAGCGTCGCCATCACGTACCACGAGGCAAGGGTGCCCAGGTCGTCATTGCCGACACCGCCACCCGGAGTATTCGGGAACCTGTTGAGGTTGGCGGCGAGCGCGTCATTCACATGCGTCGGCTCACCGGCGGAACTGTACAGCCACGGATTCATGAGGGTCGGCTCGTTGCCGGGGTTGTATCCGATGCTCGAGTAGTAGTCGCTGCCACCGGATGCCCAGTGGGACGGTGATGCACCCGGCTCAGCCAGCAGAGACGGCATGTCGAAGTAGTAGTCGAGACGGTCGAGGAACTGCTCCGTACCGCCCATGACCTCCTGCAGCCCGGCATAGTCCTGATTGGCCATCCACTGGTACTGCCATTGCGTGCCCTCGTGGAATCCCGATTCCTGCACGCTCTCGTATTCATCCACCGGCACGAACTCACCGTCTTCCGTCACAGCGTTGACGATGCCCTCGAAACCGCCGGAGAGAGCGACATCGTCGTTCCACAGGTTGCGCCAGTTCTGGCCGCGATCGAGGAACTCCTGTGCCACGTCGTCCATGCCCAGCCGTTGAGCGGCAGCGCCGATGGCGGCATCGGACTGTGCGAACTCCATGGTGGCCGAGCCGCCGTGACGGTACTCCTCGTACTGCTGGCCGAGACCGGGGTCATTCTCGGAGTGGTACGGGATGTGTCCGTGCTCCAGGTAGAACGCCGCGCTCTGGCGTCCGACGGAGTCCACCCCGGAAGGCGGCGCCGTGGTCGCATTCTCCACGAGTGCGTCCCAGAGCTCGTCGGCGATATCATCCGGCACGGTGCCCAGCGTGAAGTTCTCGGCGACCCAGGCCGAGACGGGGTCACCGGCCATGATGTTGGTCTCGAGCGAGCCAAGCGACCAGCGCGGCAGCCAGCCGCCCTCGACGCGATGCTGGTACATCGACCGGACGATGTCCCGAGCGATTTCGGGCACAAGAAGTCCATGCAGCGTTGCCTGGGTGCGATAGGTGTCCCAGAGCGAGAACGTCTGGTGGTAGGTCCAGCCGTCGGCAGTGTGGACCTCGCCGTCCATTCCGCGATAGCGTCCGTCGACGTCGCTGCCGATCGTCGGGGAGAGCAGCGCCTTGTACAGCTGCGTGTAGAACTGATCCTTCGCGGGGTCGGAGGCGGTGATGTCCGCGCGGCCGAGCACGTCATTCCACGCCGCGTTCGCGTCCGCTCGCACGGTGTCGAACGTCGCACCGGGCTCTTCGACCTCGGCCACCCTGTTTGCGCGTGCGCCCTCCTTCGACACGAAGGAGACACCCACCTGAACCTCGACCGTGGCGTCTTCCGTCGTATCGAAGGTCGCCCCCGCGCCGTTGTGTCCGTCGCCGACGTGGTTCTCCTGCCAGTTCGGGGTGTAGTTCTGATCGTTGGTCCACAACCCGGTTGCGGTCGGGGTGCGATCGAACGAAGCGCTGAAGTAGACGTACTCGCTGCGGTTCGTGCCTCCGCAGAATCCGGCGTTCTCCACCCATCCTTCGAGAGTGCGATCATCGACCCATTCGACGCCGCTGGAGCGTGAGTCTGCGAGCGTCTCTCCGACGTTGAAGGAGATGTTCGCGGTCTCCGTCGCGGGGAAGGTGTAACGGTGCACGCCGACACGCTCCGTCGCTGTGAGTTCGGCGCGCACGCCGTTGGTCAATGAGACGCCGTAATAGCCGGCCTCTGCCGTCTCATCTCCGGCGATGTCGGTGAATTGTCGCCCCATCTGCGGTGTCGACGTGGTCGTCGGCGTGACCAGCAGTTCACCCGCCGCAGGGCAGCCTGCACTGTTGACGTGGCGGTGGCTGAAGCCCCAGACCCGGCCTGCCTCGTGCGAATACGAGGTCCACTGGTGAATGCTCGCATTGTCCGGGCTGAGCTGGACCATGCCGAATGGCACGGTCGCGCCCGGATATGCGTTGCCCTCACTCTCGGTGCCGACGAAGGGATTGACCAGCGATGCGTAGTCCGGTGCATCCGCTGCCACGGCGGAAACCGGCGCTCCCACGATTCCGATGGCGACTGTCACGGCGAGCGCCGCCCCAGTCCATCGCCGCAAGCGAGGCCTTCCTTCGGTGTTGATGGTGCTCGGTCTCATCGTCATCGGTCCTCCTCGACACGGAAACTCGGCCGAACAACCCAGTTCGCCGAAGTGGAATCGATTCCACATGCTGAGCGTAGAAGCTCAGGCGAGTTCCGCGCAAGTTCGACCGGCGCGTCTCAGGATCGGATGACGAGCTGAGGCTCGAGCACGAGCGTGGTGGCCGGGCCTTCGTCGCCGGCCATGCGACTGACGACGCGTTCCACAGCTGCTCGCCCCATTGCGTATGGGTCCTGGGCCACGACCGTGAGTGGCGGATCAAGCAGGTCGGAAAGCTCGAGATCATCGAAACCGACATGGTCGAGCCGCACCCCGAGTGCCCGCAGCGCACGAAGAACGCCGACGGCGATACGGTTGTTGCCGCTGAACACCGCCGTGGGCGGGTCGGAGAGCGCAAGCATCGAACGAAGCGCATCCTCGATGAATCGGTCGTCGGGCGAGCCACTCATCACGAGTCTCAGATCGGACGGCAGTCCCGCGGTCGCATGGGCCTGCTGCCATCCGGCGCGTCGCTCATCCGCCGTGTACAGCCCCTGTCGGTCATTGACGAGCGCGATCCGCGAATGTCCGCGCGCGATGAGGTGCTCGACAGCTCTCTTCGCCCCTCCGCGATTATTCGTGAGGACAGAGTCTGCATCCAGCGACCGGGGCGGACGATCGACGAATACGACGGCGGTGCCTGCGGCGCCTTCGCGCTTGAGAAACGTCTCATCGGCATCCTCGGGAAACGTCACGATGAGGGCATCCACGCGACGTGAGACGAGCCCTTGCAGCGCCCGCATCGCCCGCTCAGGACTGCGCGCGGACGAAGCCGTGAGCAGCGTGAGGTCAAGCGGGATGAGCGCTTCCTCGATCGTCGCGTTCAGCTGCGAGTAGAACGGGTCGGCGACGTCTTCGACGAGCAACCCGATGCTGCCGGACGTACCGCGCCGGAGAGCACCTGCGGACGCATCCGGTCGATATTCGAGCTGCGCGATCGCGGCGAGCACTCGAGCCCGGGTGTCCGCGCTGACCCTGTTCTGGTGGTTGAGCACGCGGGAGACTGTACCTGCCCCGACGCCGGCGACTCGGGCGACGTCCTTGAGGGTTGGACGGGCCGCAGGGACGATGCGCCGCACGCTGTCCGCTCCCTCAGAGGATTGGTTCACTCGACGGATGCTAGCACCGAGTCACTATTCGTCGATCCGTGATCGGGATGCCGCGACGACCTACCAGGCTCCGCCAGACGTCTGAGCTCAGTCCTCGATGCGGTTGCCGTCTTCGTCCCAATTCTCGGCGACCATCTTGCTGGGCTGCACACGCGGCGGCTCACCCGGCATCTTCGGGAAGTCCGGCGGGAAGGACAGCTCGCCGAGGCCGTTGTCGAGATCTTTCTCCCACCAGCCGAGCAGCGTGTCGATGCGGCCGGGTGATCTCTGGATGTCTGCCCAAGGATCGCCGACATCGGCGAGACGCTGCGGGATGCTGCGCACCGTGAAGGCGCTCGGATCGAGCCCGTCGAGTTCGTCCCACTCCACCGGCGTCGACACGGTCGCTGCGGGAAGCGCGCGCGGACTGTAGGCGCCGGCCATCGTACGGTCGCGGTTCGCCTGATTGAAGTCGATGAAGATCCGCTCCCCGCGCTCCTCCTTCCACCAGCTCATGGTGGTCTGCTTCGGCATCCGCCTTTCCAGCTCTCGACCTGCCGCGATCACGGCATGCCGTACGTCGAGGAACTCCCACTCCGGCACGATCGGGCAGAACACGTGCAGGCCCCGGTTTCCGCTGGTCTTGATGAACGGTTCGAGATCCCCCTCTCGCAGCACCTCGCGCAGACCGTGGGCTGCGGCGACGGCATCCGCGAAATCCGTCCCCGGCTGCGGGTCGAGATCGATGCGCAACTCGACCGGGTTGTCAGTGTCAGTCGCGAGCGATGCCCACGGGTGAAACACGATCGTGTTCATCTGCGCCGCCCAGACGATCGCGCTCGGCCGGTTCAAGACGATCTGCGGATGCTTTCTGCCGCTGTTGTAGGTCACCTCGACGGCATCGACGAAGTCGGGCGTGCCCTTGGGCGGATTCTTGGAGAAGAAGCTCTCGCCGCCGATGCCCGAGCGAAACCGCTCCAGCGACACCGGCCGTGCCCCGTTCGCAGCCAGGAACGGCTCGGAGACGGTCTGGAAATAGTCCGCGAGCTCAGCCTTTGTGATCCCGGTCTTGGGCCAGATCACCCGGTTCGGGCTCGACAGATCGAGCTTCTGCTCACCCTCCGGGTCAGCGACCGTCAGTGTCACACGCTCAGAAGCCATGTTCTGACCCTAGAGCGCCTCGGCGCTCGGCGATAGGGATCAGGCGTCGATATCGATCGCCAGCACCAGCACGGAGCTCAGGGCGTCGCGCTCGACGACGATTGACGGGCCCGCCGCGTCCACCAGAACACCGGCGATCTCCTCGTGCTCGGTCAGCACCTTGGCAAGCCGTTCGGGGCTGAACTGCATGGGTTTGTCGCCGCGGCCGAGCGCGACGACCTCGAGCGGATGCGTGAACACCTGCAAGAAGCGCTTGCCATCGGTCGTTCGCGCCTCAGCGATGCCGACCGGTGCGCCACCGGTACCGTCGTTGACCGCGACCCACACGTTGGTCTTGCCCAGCGCATTGCCGACCTTCTGCGCGGTGTCCTGCTCTCGCGGCGCGGCCAGCAACGCTTTGATCGTCATATCAGCGTCGGCCTGCTGCAACGCGCGCTCGATCACCTCGATCGGGAACACCGCGCGGTGCGGAGCGGAGGCGTTATCGATGATGATCCCGCTGAACGTGCCCGACACAGCCTGCTGCAACACAGCGGTCACCGGCTGAGCGACAGCCGAGGTCGCGGTCGGCTCTTTCTCACGCTGCACGGAATCGCGCACGGCGACAGCCGAGCTGAACGCCAGCATGAAGGAGCGCTCACCGTCGCGAATGACCGCAATCGACAGCGGCTTGCCCTCGCTGATCTGCGTGCGTGCGTCACCGTGCACGCGCAGGTAGAGGTGGCCCTGCAGCATCTGGCGCAGCACACCGATCAGCTGATCGTTCGTGGCCCCCTCTTCGAGTTCGGCCAGAGCCGTGCGCAACAGCACGTTGTCTTTCATCCCGGGCACCGACTCGGTCTGCTCGGGAGGCAACGCCGACGCCAGCGGAAGAGCGCGCTTAGCGGGAGCAGTCGGCGTGGCGGGTGTAGCCGGGGCCGCGGGAGCGGTCGGCGTCTGAAGCCGCGGGGCCGTGTTATTCGCCGACGCGTCATCGGCATCGGGCAGCCGCACCTCCGGGCCCGCCGCCGCACCGACGCCGCGGAAAGCCTGCACCGAGATGCCGATCTGAGGCACCTCTTCGGCGGCGGCTTCCGCTGAAGCATCCGTGTCGGTCACACCCGATGCCGCAGCCGTGCCGTCAGCGGGTGCTTCTGCGTGCGAAGCGGCATCCGCCTCGGCCGCAGATCCCGCGTCGGCGGATGCCTCGGCGGCGGGGTCATCGGACTTCTTGCGGCGAGAGAACAAAGCCATATCTGTCAGCCTAACGCGCAGCCCCCGTAGCATGGGGCCCATGGCAGCCCCCGAGAAGCTCTCTGACATCGTCACGTCGTTTCTCGACGTGGTTCATGACCGACTCCTCGGCGATACTCGAGGCTCCGTCGCCGACTACATTCCGCAACTCGCCGGCGCCGACCCCGACCTGTTCGGCATCGCACTGTGCGGGCTGAACGGTCACGTCTACGAAAGCGGCGATACGGGTGTGGCCTTCACGATCCAATCGGCCTCGAAGCCCTTCGTCTACTCTCTCGCCCTCGACGACCGCGGCATCGACGCCGTGCACGACCGGGTGGGGGCCGAGCCCAGCGGAGAGGCATTCAACTCGGTCAAGCTCGAAGCCGGCACGGGCCGTCCGCCGAACCCCATGGTCAACGCCGGCGCGATCGTGACGACCTCGCTCGTGCGCGGCGACGCGGCTGACGATCGCTTCGCGCGTATCCTGGCCCGCCTCAGCGCTTTCGCCGGGCGCGACCTGAGCATCGACGAGGCCGTGCTCGCCTCGGAGCAGGACTCGGGCGATCGCAATCGCGCGCTTGCCTACCTCATGCGCAGCGCCGGGTCGCTCACAGCCCCGGTGGCCGAGACCCTCGACACTTACTTCCGGCAGTGCTCCGTGCTGATCACCGCGCGTGATCTCGCCGTCATGGGAGCCACGCTCGCGAACGGCGGCGTGAATCCGATCACCCAGGAGAGAGTGACCAGTGCGGAGACCTGCCAGCACGTCATGACCATCATGGCGACCTGCGGCATGTACGACTACGC
>NZ_JAJUFV010000035.1 GCF_029263575.1 Microbacterium sp.
CGGGTTGTATCGGGTGATCTGCTCGATCACGGCATCGCGCTGAGCGGCGCGCAGCGCGTCGGCCTCGCTTTCTGAGGGTCGGAACTCGAAATCCGTCACGGCCGGTCGCGCCACGATGACACCGGCGACAGCCGCGAGGATGCCTCTCTCACCGAGCCCGCGCATCCAGCGCGCCACCCATGACGCTGACGGACGCTCTTCGCTGGTCTCTATCAGGAGGATCGCACCTTCGAGCTGTGCGGCACTCGGCAGTCGGTCGGCGAGCGCGAGCTGGTCGATCACTTCGAGGCATCCGCCCCACGTGCGCCCCCCAACACGCGCAACTGTTCCCGCCCATGTCCACGGCTGCGTCGGCACACGATCGCCGTACTCGGTGAGCGAGCGCGGATCTGTCCAGCGCTTGCCGACGTCCTCCGACTCTTCCGGGTCCGTGATCTCCACCGTGCCTCCGGCGAGGAGTGCTGCGCGGAGCGAGCGCAGATGCACGTCGTCGATGGCCGGGCCGGGGCCGAGATGCACGGCGGTCGATCCGCCGTAGAACCCTGCGATGCCGAGCCCCCACAGCCAGTTCAGGATGTTGGTGTTGTCGCTGTAGCCGATGAACGGCTTCGGGTCGGCCTGAGCAAGCGCTGCATCGAGATGCGGCACGACGGTGATCTGATCGTCGCCGCCGATCGTGGCGAGAATCGCCCGGATGTTCGGGTCAGCGAACGCCGCATTGACATCCGCCGCCCGCGCCTCGGGCGATGCGTCGAGCTGACGGGTGGTCGAGTACTCGACGGGGATGAGGCCGGTGAGCTCGGTGAGTCGACGCAGGGCCTGTTCGTGAAGCGCCGGGGCGACGGCAGGCGCGGCGAAGGCGGGCGAGAGGACGGCGACGCGGTCGCCGGGCGCGAGCTTGGGCAGTGCAGGCATCCGTTCATTCTCACAGTGTTCGGACCGATGACGAAACAAGCCCCGCACAGGAAGTACGGTCGTAAGTAGCTCCCTTCACCAGATCGAGGTTCTGCATGTCTCGCACGGCGACACCCCGCCGACGCGGACGCGGTGCGCCGCAGGATGGTCCGCGCGCCACGTTCCGCCAGCTTCTCCCCTTCCTCTTCGAGCACAAGCGCACGCTGATCGTCGTCGCCGTGCTCAGCGTCATCGGCGCCGCCACCTCTCTCATTCAGCCGTTGCTGGTGGGGCAGGTCATCAGCGCGGTCGAGGCAGGTGGCACCCTCGGGATCCTGGTGTGGCTGCTCGTCGGCTTCGTCATCGTGTCGTCGGTGATCTCGGGCTACCAGCACTATCTGCTCCAGCGCACCGGCACCGCCGTGGTGTACTCCAGTCGCCGCCAGCTCATCGCACGGATTCTGCATCTGCCGATCCGTGAGTTCGATTCCCGGCGCACCGGCGACCTTGTCTCGCGGGTGGGCACCGATACGACACTGCTCTACGCTGTGCTCACGCAAGGACTGGCGGATGCCGTCGGCAGTGCCGTGCTCTTCGTCGGCGCGCTGATCGCGATGCTCATCATCGATCCGATCCTCCTGCTGCTGATCGTCGTGGTCGTCGGCGCTTCGATCGTCGTCGTCGTGCTGCTGAGCGGTCGGATTCGCACGGCATCCAGCGCACAGCAGGTCAAGGTCGGCGAACTGGCCTCGGCCGTGGAGCGGGCCGTCGGCTCGATCCGCACCGTACGCGCCTCGGGCGCGACCGAACGGGAGACGACGTCGGTCTCCGGGCTCGCCCACGAAGCGTACGGGCTGGGCGTGCGCATCGCGAAGGTCTCGGCGCTCGTCGTGCCGGTGTCGGGCATCGCACTGCAGCTGTCGCTGCTTGCCGTGCTCGGCGTCGGCGGATTCCGCGTGGCCGCAGGCGCGATCGAGATCGCATCGCTGGTCACGTTCGTGCTGTTCCTGTTCATGCTGATCATGCCCCTGGCGACGACGTTCGGAGCGATCACCTCGGTGAACCAGGCGCTCGGCGCGCTCGGCCGCATTCAGGAAGTGCTCGACCTCCCGACAGAAGACCACGAAGATGCCGCGATCGCCGACGCCATCTCGCGAGGGCACGACGCTTCGACAGGCTCAGCGAACAGAACCGGTGGCTCAGAAAACGCACTCGCGTTCCGGGACGTGCGCTTCCGCTATCCCGATGCTGTGATCGCAGCACGAGAAGCCGCCGAGACAGAGGCCCGAGGCGTGCTCGTCGACGCGCACCTCGAGAGCAAGGCTGAGCCGGTCGAACAGGCGGATGCCGAGGGCCGCGATGTGTTGCGCGGTGTCTCATTCGACGTGCCGCGGGGCTCACGCGTTGCACTCGTGGGCCCCAGCGGCGCGGGCAAGAGCACCGTCCTCGCGCTGATCGAACGTTTCTATGACCCGACTGGCGGGTCGATCCGCCTCGACGGCCACGACATCCGCACGTATCCTCGCGCCGAACTGCGCGCACGCTTCGGCTACGTCGAACAGGATGCCCCGACCTTGGCCGGTACGCTCGCGGACAACCTGCGCCTCGCCAGCCCCGAGGCATCCGACGCCGACTGTGAGCGGGTGCTGCGCGCCGTCAACCTCGGTGACGTGCTCGAGCGAGGTCCGCTCGGACTCAACACCCCCGTCGGCGAAGACGGCGTCATGCTCTCGGGCGGCGAGCGCCAGCGCCTTGCGATCGCACGCGCTCTGCTCACCGAGGCGCCGATTCTGCTGCTCGATGAATCGACATCGTCGCTCGACGGCGTCAATGAGCAGCGGATGCGGGAGGCCATCGACGCGGTCTCGGCTGATCGCACCCTCGTCGTGATCGCCCACCGCCTGTCGACGGTCGTCGACAGCGACCGTATCATCGTGCTCGAAGGCGGCCGCGTGGTCGGGCAGGGGACGCATACCGAGCTCGTCGAATCAACGCCCCTGTATCGTGACCTCGCGCGGTATCAGCTGCTCGCGTAGACCCGGAGCAGCAGCCGGGGCGTGATCACTCCGTCTGAGGCACCACTGCCCGGGGGTCAGATAACGGACATTGTCCCGATCTGCTGGCCGAATCCCCCGAAGCGGCCGCAGATCGGGACAAGCCCAGCGGATCGGGCGGCTTACCGCCCGGGTATGTCGCGACGGCAGACGGACCGGGACCACTCAGCCATGGGTATGTCCCTGCCAGCCCGCCGTCGCGGGTCTTTTATCACGAAGGCACCTGCGTCAGGCGGTAGCGCAATGAAGCCAGCTCGGAGCGAAGCGCGGCCGGCAGCTTGTCGCCGAAGGTGTCGAAGAACTCCTCGGTCGCATCGGCCTCAGCAAACCAGGCGGCCGCATCGACGGAGAACAGCTCGTCGAGGTCTTCCTGCGGCACGTCGATGCCGTCGAGGTTGAGGTCCCGGGCGTCGGGCAGACGCCCGATCGGGCTGTCGACCGCGGAAACTTCGCCGCTGATACGGCGAATGATCCAATCGATCACGCGCGAGTTGTCTCCGAAGCCAGGCCACAGGAATCGGCCGTCAGAACCGCGGCGGAACCAGTTCACCTGGAAGATGCGCGGTGCCCGGTCGAACCGCAGCGACCGGCCGACCTTGAGCCAGTGTGCGAAGTAGTCGCCCATGTTGTATCCGCAGAACGGCAGCATGGCGAAGGGGTCGCGGCGGAGTTCACCGACGGGTCCCTCGGCGGCGGCAGTGCGCTCAGACGAGATGGTCGATCCGAGGAAGACGCCGTGCGTCCAGTCGGTCGCCTCGACGACGAGCGGGACGTTGGATGCGCGACGACCGCCGAACAGGATGACATCGAGCGGAACGGCCTCTTCCCAGTCATCTGAGATCTGCGGGCACTGCGCTGCCGCGACTGTGAATCGCGAGTTCGGGTGAGCTGCCGGACGGCCGGACTCGGGCGTCCAGGGGTTGCCCTCCCAGTCGATGAGGTCGGCTGGCGGTGTCTCGGTCAGGCCCTCCCACCACACGTCGCCGTCGGGGCGCAGGGCGACGTTGGTGAAGATCGTGTTGCCCCACAGCGTCTCGACCGCGGTGACGTTGGTCGACTCCCCGGTGCCCGGAGCGACGCCGAAGAAACCGGCCTCCGGGTTGATGGCCCACATACGGCCGTCTTCTCCCGGACGCAGCCACGCGATGTCGTCGCCGAGCGTCTCGACCTTCCAGCCGGGGATGGTCGGGCGCAGCATGGCGAGGTTCGTCTTGCCGCAGGCCGAGGGGAAGGCTGCCGCGACGTGGTACGCGGTGCCCTGGGGATCGATGACGCGAATGAGCAGCATGTGCTCGGCGAGCCAGCCCTCGTCACGGGCGATCACCGAGGCGATGCGCAGCGCGAAGCACTTCTTGGCGAGGATGGCGTTTCCTCCGTAGCCCGAGCCGTAGGAGTAGACCTCGAGCGTGTCGGGGAAGTGCACGATGTACTTGTCGTCGTTGCACGGCCATGCGACGTCCTGCTCACCCGGCGCGAGAGGGACCCCGACGGAGTGCACGGTCTTGACCCACGGCGCACCGTCGGCGATCTGGCGCGTGACCGCGTCGCCGACGCGCGTCATGATACCGATGGATGCCACGGCGTAGGCGCTGTCGGTGATCTGCACGCCGATGTGCGAGAGCGGTCCGCCGACGGCCCCCATGGAGAAGGGGACGACGTACATCGTGCGACCGCGCATGGATCCCTCGAAGATCTCGGTCATCTTCGTGTGCATCTCGGACGGGTCTGCCCAGTTGTTCGTGGGGCCGGCGTCTTCTTCACGCGCCGAGGCGATGAAGGTGCGTGCCTCGGTGCGGGCGACGTCGCTCGGGTGCGAGCGCGCCAGGTACGAGCCGGGGCGCCATTCGGGGTTGAGTTTGATGAGCTTGCCCTCGTCGACCAATCCACGCAGCAGCATGTCATTCTCTGCGGCCGAACCGTCGACCCAGTGCACAGCGGCTGGCTGGGTGAGGGCGCTGATCTCATCGACCCACGCGCGCAGCTCTGTCATGGCCGGGGTGTCATAGGTCGGAGCCTCGCCGCGTGTGCGAGCCGGAGTGACGGCGGAGACTCGGGGTGTGAATGTATCTGCCATAGCCATGTCTGCTCCCTCGAAGAGTTGCGGTCTGCTTCCATTCTGAAGAACATCAATCGAGTGTTTCGGCCAATTTTGGCTATAAGAAATGCATTTCTTTCGTTATACTCAAGTAATGAGCGACTCTGGAATCCACCTCACGACTCTGGGCCACCGCATCCGCCATCACCGTGTGAGACAGGGATTCACACTCGATGAGCTCGGAGGCCTCGTCGGCGTCGCCGGATCGCAGCTCAGCCTGATCGAGAACGGCAAACGCGAGCCCAAACTGTCGCTGCTGCAGGCGATCGCCCAGGCCACCCGCACCGAGGTCGCTGATCTCATCTCGACTGAACCGCCCAATCGTCGGGCGGCGCTCGAGATCGAACTCGAGCGCTCCCAAGCGAGTCCGGTGTTTCGGCAACTGGGCATCACTCCCGTTCGGGTCTCCAAGGGCATGTCCGATGAGACGATCGAGTCGATCCTCGGCCTGCATCGCGAATTGCAGCGCCGCGAACGTGAGGCGATCGCCACCCCAGAAGAGGCTCGGCGCGCGAACACCGAGCTGCGCCTGCGCATGCGCGCGCAGAACAACTACATCGGCGACATCGAGAAGCTCGCCGAGAAGCAGCTGAAGGCAGCGGGGCACGTCAGCGGGGCGCTCACCCACCGCACCGTGATCATCATGGCCGAGCAGCTGGGCTTCGAGCTCATCTACGCCAACGATCTGCCGCATTCGACCCGGTCGATCACGGATCTGGAGAACAGCAGAATCTATCTGCCACCAGCGTCCATTCCCGGCGGTCACGGCCTGCGCTCGATGGCACTGCAGGCCATGGCACACCGTCTGCTCGGCCACACTCCCCCCACCGACTACGCCGATTTTCTGCAGCAGAGACTGGAGATCAACTACTACGCGGCGTGCTGCCTCATGCCCGAGACGGCGAGCGTCGCCTTTCTGCAGCAGGCGAAGAAAGACCGTAACCTCGCCGTGGAAGACTTCCGCGACGCGTTCGGCGTCACCCACGAGGCCGCGGGGATGCGGATGACGAATCTGATGACCGAGCACCTGGGAATGCTGTTGCACTTCCTGCGTGTCGACGACACCGGCGCGATCACCCGCGTCTACGAGAACGACAATCTGCTGCTGCCGATGGACGTCACGGGAGCCGTCGAAGGCCAGCCGGTCTGCCGCAAGTTCCAGGCTCGCTCAGCGTTCACGCAGCAGAACCGCACGACCGAGCGCCATCAGTACACCGACACCCCCTCGGGCACGTTCTGGTGCGCGACCCAGACCGGCACCTCCCGCGACGGCGAGTACTCGATCACCGTCGGGGTGCCCTTCGACGATGCCCGCTGGTGGCGCGGTCGCGACACGGCGGAACGCGCGGTGTCGACGTGCCCGGACGAGGCGTGCTGTCGCCGACCCGCCCCGGAACTGGCGGACCGCTGGAGCAGCAAAGCCTGGCCGAGCGCCCGCGTGCACACGCACATGTTCTCCCCGCTGCCGCGCGGCTCGTTCCCCGGAGTCGACGAGAACGAGGTCTACACCTTTCTCGCTCGGCACGACGGCTAGCGTCACGCTCACCCGGTGATGAATGCTGCGTAGCGATCCAACGCGGCGCCAACCTCGGCATCCCCGGAGTCATCGGCACGAAACAACTCTGACACCGGCGCCTGGGTACGTCGACCTTGGGCGTTCGAATGGCGCCACACCCCGATCACCACACCGTCACGAAGGATGATCGCGCGAACCATGCCGTTCTTTCCCGGCCCGACGGCGCCAAGATGCTGGGCCGGACAGACGATCGTGCGATCGTCGTACGAGATGTAGTACTCCTCGAAGGGACCGAGCGCGATAACGCGCGGCGCATCCGCTCGACGACGTGGGCGCACGCGCGCCTGAAAAAGCTCGTCATCGACGCGATCGACACGAGAATCATCGACGGATGCCTCGGCCGCCCCACGCGCCGCACCCAGGGTGAGCCCCGCCCACCAGGCGAAGTCTCGGGGCGACGCCGGGCCGTGTCCGGTGACGTAACGGACGAAAAGCTCGGTCGTGGGATTGGCGGGCGCAGCGGATGCCGTGATGTGCTCATCTGTCAACACGAACTGCTGGTCGCGCGATGCACCGTCGGGACGTGCAACCACCGGCCCCTGGCAGATGATGCCGCGCAGGGCGAGATTCTGAATCGCATGCAGGCCCCGTTGCGCGCGTGTCTCGATGCCAGCCGTCTCCAGCACCGCGAACAGCTCGGCGCGCGTCAGCCGATTGCTCCCCCGCAGTGCGCCGACGACCGCCCGCTCGACCGTAGCGAGTACATCAGCGTTCAGACCGAGCTCACGATAGCGCGGTGTGGCCGCGTGCAACTGCCGCTCCCCCGTCGCCCTCAAGATCCACGCCACATCCTCGGCCGGGACGATGTGCAAAGTTCCGCGCTGGGTCCACGACCGCACGAGCGCGCCGCGGTTGAACAGCCTGTCGACACCGCGCAGTGTCGGGCTGCCCGTCGTGCGTGCGGCGAGCGCCCACCGGCCGGCCCAGAACTCCTGCGCCTGCACTGCCAGCAGGTGTCGCGCAGCGTCGGCTACCGAGCGTGCCGGAGCGGTGAGCCGGTGCGATCGCAACCGTGCATCGCGCAGGCTTTGAGCATCCATAACCCCATTGTGGTGTGGGGTTCCGACAATGCCGGGCGAGATAGCCTGGAAGCATGACGACGACTCTCCACGCGCACGCCGTTCTTCTCGACATGGACGGCACCCTGGTCGACTCCACCGCGGTGGTCGAACGCCTGTGGTTAGAGTGGGCCGAGCCGCACGGGCTCGACCGCGACACCGTGCTGGATGTCGTCCACGGCCGGCAGGGACATCAGAGCATGTCGATTCTGCTTCCTGAGCGCGATCACGCGGTGAACCTCGTGGAGAACGCCGAGATGCTCGCGCGCGAAAGCGTCGAGGTCGACGGGGTCGTCGAGGTCCCCGGTGCGGCCGAACTGCTTCGCTCACTCCAGAGCGTTCCGCACGCCATCGTCACCTCCGCGAACGTCGCGTTGATGACCGCGCGAATGACGGCAGCCGGTCTGCGCATCCCCGAACTGCACATCACGGCCGAACGTGTATCGCGCAGCAAGCCCGACCCGGAAGGCTTCGTGCTCGCGGCATCCGCTCTCGGATTCGACGCAGCCGACTGCGTCGTCTTCGAAGACTCCGAGGCGGGGATTCAGGCCGGCCTCGCCGCTGGTATGACGGTGATCGGCGTGGGACCGCTCGCGCCGGCGCACGGTCCCACGCACCACGTCGATGACCTCACCCGCATCGCCCTGGCCCCGACGGACGATGGCGTGGAGATTCAGATCAGCTGAGGGTCGCTCAGCTGGCCAGCGTCACCTCACGACGCTCCGGGAGCACGACCGGGTGCGATCCGGCCATGACCTCCAGCACTCGGATGACCTGACGGGAGTACCCGTACTCGTTGTCGTACCAGACGTACATGACCACGTCGCCCTCGGTGGCGACGGTCGCCAGCCCGTCGACGATCCCCGCCCGGTGCGAGCCGACGAAGTCACTGGAGACCACCTCGGGAGATTCGATGTAATCGATCTGCTGACGCAGCCGCGAATGCAACGACACCCGACGAAGGTAGTCGTTGAGCTCATCCTTCGTGGCCGGGCGTTCGAGCGTGAGATGAAGCACCGCGAGCGAGACGTCCGGGGTCGGCACGCGGATCGCCGACCCGGTGAGCTTTCCGGCGAGCTCGGGCAGCGCACGGGCGACGGCCTTGGCTGCTCCGGTCTCGGTGATCACCATGTTCAACGCCGCGGAGCGACCGCGACGGTCGCCCTTGTGGAAGTTGTCGATGAGGTTCTGGTCGTTGGTGAACGAATGGACCGTCTCGACATGACCACGCACGATCCCGTACGCCTCATCGACGGCCTTCAGCACGGGGGTGATCGCGTTGGTCGTGCATGAGGCGGCCGAGACGATGCGGTCCTCCGGGAGGACGTCAGCGTCGTTGATGCCGTGGACGATGTTCTTCAGCTCGCCCTTGCCCGGGGCAGTCAGGAGAACGCGGGCGACACCGGTGGAGCGCAGATGCTGCGAGAGCCCTTCGGCATCGCGCCAGCGCCCCGTGTTATCGACGACGATCGCGTCATGGATGCCGTACGCGGTGTAGTCGATCGACGCGGGGTCATCCGAGTAGATCACCTGAATGCGCGTGCCGTTCGCGACGATCTGCTCGGCGGCCTCATCGACACTGACGGTGCCGGCAAAGCGTCCGTGCACGGAGTCTCGCAGCAGCAGCGACGCCCGCTTGACGAGGTCGTTCTCGGCGCCACGGCGCACGACGATGGCACGCAGGCGCAGACCGCTTCCGCCGCCCGTGTGGTCGATGAGAATTCGCGCGAGCAGTCGCCCGATGCGCCCGAAGCCGTACAGCACGACATCAGTGGGATCGGCAGGCTCGGCCCCCACGGCTGGAGCAAGAACCTCACGCAGGTACTCATCCAGCGGCCTTCCGCTGGCGGCATGATCGCTCACCAGTCGTGCGACGTCGAGGGACGACGCTCCCGGGCCGACCTCGCGCAGCGCCTCGAGCATGGTGAGCGTGTCTTCGACGTCGAGCTGCTCGTGCCCCAGTTGCGCGACACGCTCATGCACATCGAGGAGCCCCGTTGCGGCGAGCCCGAGCAGTCGGTGCCCATGAAGCGACGTCACCACCTCGTGGTCACGCTTCAGACCCCCGATGAGCGGGATCATCCGCTCGGCCAGTTCTTCTTTTGCCGTCCAGTCGTCGCGGTGCGCGGCGAAATCGTTCATCTGCATCCTTGCATGTGGTCAGGCACGTTCGGGGGCACCGTGCGTCTGGGCGAACAGAAGCGTTCGCTCATGACAAGGATATTCGAGTTCGCGAGAGCCTCGTTCACCCGGGGCCGGCCAGGTAGACTCGTCCTGTCCGACCTGCAGCAGTCGGTGTCCGAAAAAGGGGCACGAAGCTCGCGGTGATGAAGCCCGAGGCGAGACACATACGGAATCACTCGTATCCGTCCGTGTCGAAAGGCCCGCAGATGTCCTCTGTCTCCGCGCACGTCGCCCGCACTCTCGCTCAGCACATCGACGCCGTCTTCGGCGTGATGGGCAACGGCAATGCCTACTTCCTCGATGCGCTCGAGACGCAGACACCGGCGGTGTTCACCGCCGTGCGGCACGAGCAGGGTGCGGTCGTCGCGGCCGACGCCCACTTTCGCGCCTCCGGTCGCATCGCCGCCGGAACCGCGACATACGGCGCCGGATTCACGAACACGCTCACGGCCCTCGCCGAATCGGTGCAGGCGCGCATTCCCCTCGTGCTCGTCGTCGGCGACGAGCCGACCTCGGGTCCACGACCGTGGGATGTCGATCAGATCGCACTCGCGTCGGCCGTCGGCGCGCGCACCTATACGGTCGGACGAGCGGATGCCGCGGCGACCACGATCATCGCCATCGAACACGCGCTCACCTACCGTGTGCCGGTCGTGCTCGCGATTCCCTATGACGTCGCCGCATCGGACGCCGGCGATGTTCCTGCGGCGCCGACGCCACGTGAACCCTCAGCTCTTGCACCGAGCGGGGCGTTCACCGAACGGATGCTGGATGAGATCGCCGCGGCGCTGCGTCACGCCGAGCGGCCGTTTCTGCTTGCCGGCCGTGGAGCCTGGCTGGCCGGCGCCGGGGCGGCTCTGGGTGCTCTGGCTGATGCCACAGGGGCGCTGACGGCATCCACGGCCCTCGGCCGCGGCGTCTTCCCCGCGGCCGAATACGACCTCGGCGTCACCGGCGGCTTCGGCGCCGAGGGTGCTATGGATCTCGTCCGCGAAGCCGACATCGCCGTCGTCTTCGGTGCGTCGCTGAACCAGTTCACGATGCGGTTCGGCGAACTGTTCGCCGCGGGGACGCGCGTGTTCCAGATCGACGTCGCCCCTGCCGCGACCCACGCGCACGTGGGCGGATTCGTGCGTGGAGATGCCCGGCTCGCGGCCGAGGCGCTGGTGAAGCGCCTACAGCGAACTCCGCTCCCTGTGCCGACTCCGACAGGCTCAGGGGACGCTCGCGCAGCCCAGGGCGCTCGTCCGTGGCGGGAGGGCGTCGATGTCGCCTCGGCTCGTGCGTATGACGTCGGCGACGGCCTGGCTGCTGACGGGCGCCTGGACCCCCGATCGGCTGCGCGCCGGATCGCGGAGATGCTTCCGGAAGACCGCGTCGTCGTCTCGGACGGCGGTCACTTCATCGGCTGGGCGAACATGTACTGGCCCGTGGCATCCCCCGACCGGATGATGATGGTCGGCACGGCGTTCCAGGCGATCGGCCAGGGTTGGCCGAGCATGGTCGGCGCAGCACGCGCCCGGGAAGACTCGACGATCGTCCTCACGTCCGGCGACGGAGGCGGGCTCATGGCGATCGCTGACCTCGAATCCGCCGTGCGCTCAGCACGCGGCCGAGGCTGCGCGATCATCTGGAACGATGCCGCCTACGGCGCCGAGGTCCACCTGTACGGACTCAAGGGTCTCGCCGAGCAGCCCATGCTCATCCCCCAGGTCGACTTCGCCGCCTTCGCCGCCGCGGTCGGCGCCGAAGGACGTGTGATCCGCACGCTCGACGATCTTGACCGCCTCCAGCAGTGGGCCGCGGCCCCGGCCACCGAGCGCCCGTTCCTTCTGCTCGACCTGCGCATCTCCCCGTCGGTCATCGCCCCGTACCAGCAAGAGATCATCCGCGTGAACTCGTAGGACAGGACGCCGCTAGATCCACCCCTTGTCCTGGGCGATGCGCACGGCCTGCGCGCGATTCGATGCGGCGCACTTGCCGATCGCCGAGGAGAGGTTGTTGCGCACGGTGCCGGCCGAGAGAAACACCTCGGCGGCGATCGATGCCGCGCTGCGTCCGTCGGCGGCCAGTCTCAGCACCTGCTGCTCGCGCTCGCTGAGCGGATTGGCCCCGTCGAACAGGCTCGCCTCGGCCAGTTTCGGGTCGACGACCCGCAGCCCCTGATGCACGCGCCGCACCGCATCGGCGAGCTGTTCGGCCGGAGCATCCTTCACGACGAACCCACTCGCCCCGGCATCCAGCGCACTGCGCAGATATCCCGGCCGCGCGAAGGTCGTGACGATGAGCACCCGTGTGCCGGGAGCCGCCTCCAGCACGGCCGTGGTCGCCTCGATGCCGTCCATGCCGGGCATCTGAATATCCATCAGGCACACATCCGGGCGATGCTCGGCCACCGCGCTGACGGCCTCGGCGCCGTCGCCCGCGGTGGCGACCACCGTCAGATCATCCTCCAACTCCAGCAGAGCCAACAGCGCTCCCCGAAGCATCGCCTGATCGTCGACGATCACGAGGCGGATCGGGTCGCTCACCACGCCACCTCCACGTGCGTTCCGCCGTCCGCGGGGCCCACGGCCGACAGCACCCCGCCGCCGGTCGAGGCACGCTCGCGCATTCCACGAATGCCACTGCCCTCGTCGCCCGTTCGCCTGCTCATCCCGACACCGTCGTCGATCACCGCGAACCGGCCCGGAGCTATCCGCACCGTCACGGCACTCGCGTGGGCGTGGCGGAGCACGTTCGTGACCGCCTCGCGCAGAATCCAGCTTGCCGTCAACGCCTGCGCCGGCGAGAGCGCATCCAGCGTTCCTTCCACCCGAAACTCGACATCAGCCGCCGACAGAGCTGATCGACACGACTCAAGCTGATCGGCGAGTTCGGCACTGCGCACACCGGCCACGGTGGCACGAACGCCCGCTATCGCCTCGGCGGTGAGGTCCTCGATGTCGACGAGCTCGGCTTTGGCGCGCTCCGGGTCGGCATCCATGAGGCGTCTGGCCAGCTGCGCCTTCATCCGCACCACGGTCAGCGAATGGCCGATCAGATCGTGCACGTCGCGGGCGACGGCCTCGCGTCC
Organism: Microbacterium sp.; assembly: GCF_029263575.1. Lineage (GTDB taxonomy): Bacteria > Actinomycetota > Actinomycetes > Actinomycetales > Microbacteriaceae > Microbacterium. The sequence goes on from NZ_JAJUFV010000035.1 coordinate 12,938, forward strand.
CTCGCTCGTCGCCAGCTCCAGACTGAGGCGATCGGCATGCTCCGAATGAATGATGAGCGTGGTCGAGACCGTGTTGACCACCGCGAGCATCACCACGATCACGAGAACCGAGACGTATGTGATCCAGCCGGGCAACAGCAGCACGGTGCTTGCGGTGACCGCGATCCCGGCGGCCATCGTGATCCAGTGCGCCGGCCGCGTCAGCCCGTATGAGGCGAACGACATGATGAACGGGATGAAGCTCAGCGCATTCCCGCCGACCGACGGGATCGTCAGCGCGCCGAGCACGATGAGCCCGGCGAACGCGCACCATTGGATCGGCTTCGGCGGGGTCGTCAGTCCCCCGCCGTCGCGACTCATGCCGTTGACGAAGCCGGCGACGTAGACGACGATGAACGCGACGAGCGCCACCCACCCGGTGATGATCCAACCCTGCGCAGCCTGCGACCGCGTCAGAGCCATGATCGGATACACCAGGAATACGAGCCAGATCACGGCCATGAGCCAGCCGTATCGCTCCCACACCGAGCGGCTTCCGCGGTCGGTGGCCCTCCGGTTGCCGACGCCCGCGGGCGGCGGCACCGAGGCGGTGGTGCGCACCCCGTCGGCCTCGCGCGCTGACTCCGAGCTCATAACCTGACCCTATCGGCGAGAGCGCGAGCGCCTGATACCGGCCACCACGAGCACGGTGAACAGCGCGAGCCACACGAGAACGTTCAGCACGAGCGCCCACAGCGGGTCAGACTGCCCGGTCGTCAGCACGCCGTCGGTCAGCGGCCACCGGCTGAGCCCGACGAATCCGTACAGCGGGGAGAAGCGGGCGATGTCGAGCATCACGCCATCCAACGGCATGAACACGTTTCCGAAGAACGCGAAGAACGTCATCGATATGGAAGCCAGCGCGGCGGCCGAGTCGGGGTTGAAGAACAGCCCGACACCGAGCCCGTACAGACCGTAGATCAGGCCCAGACCGAGAATGATGCCGGCGGCTGCGAACCACCGCCAGGCGTCGGTGGTCTCGGCGCCGGTCAGCAGCCCAGCGGCGAAGACGGCCAGCACCGCAAGTGCGGCGAAAGCGACGGCGGTGGCAAGCTTCGTCAGCGCGTACCCTGCCGTGCCCAGCGGCGTCATCGCCAGTTGCCTGCCCCACCCCTGCTTCGACTCCGAGGCTGCGAGCGACGTGATCGAGCTCATCGCGACAGCGCCGCCATAGGCGGCCATCGAAACCATCACGTAGAACGCGACGTTTCCATAGCCCATCGACATCGAGCCGTACGACATGCTCGCGCCGAACAGCAGGTACATCGCCACCGGCATGCCGAGAGTGAACGCGAGGGTGTACGGGTTGCGGATCTGCCGCAGCGATTCCATGCGCAGCATCGTGGGCGAGAGAGAAGTAGCCATGATCAGTCCTCCGTCAGAGCGGTGAAGGCGGTTTCGAGGGTCGGTGCTGCGATCTCGAGATCGCGCGCCCCGGCGTCGAGCAGAGCGGATGCCGTGGCATCCGAGTCCGCCGAACGCAGGCTTACGCGGTCACCGTCGACGACGACATCGGTGACGCCGTCGGTGTCGTTCAGCTGCTGCACGAGCGCTTCGCCGCCCGTTGCCGGCAGGTTTGCCGCAAGGGTGCGGCCGCCGAGATTGGCGCGCAGCTGAGCAGTCGGGGCATCCGCAACGATCTGGCCGCGGTGCATCACGACCGTGCGGCGAGCGAACTGCTCAGCCTCTTCGAGGTAGTGGGTGGCGAAGATGATCGTGCGTCCCGCATCCGCATCAGAGCGCATCACGTTCCAGAAGTGTCGGCGCGCCGTGACGTCCATGCCGGCGGTGGGCTCGTCGAGCACGAGGATGTCGGGGTCAGCGACGAGCGCCAGGGCGAACTTCACGCGCTGCTGCTCGCCGCCTGAGCACTTCGCGATGCGGCGGCGGGCGATGGTGGTGAGATCGGAACGGGCGAGCACCTCTGGCACACGTGAGAGCGCCTCGCGGCCGTGCAGGGATGCGATCACCTCGACCGTCTCGCGCACACTGAGATCCGACAGCAGTCCGCCCGTCTGCAGCACGCCCGCGATCACGCCCGCCTTGGCGGCTCTGGCGGGGCGCTGTCCGTAAACGCTGACGGTGCCGTTGCTCGGCTCGGTCAGTCCCAGCAGCATGTCGAGCGTGGTGGTCTTGCCAGCACCGTTGGGGCCGAGAAGGGCGACCACCTCGCCGCGACGGATGCTGAGGTCCAGTCCGTTCACGGCCTTCACTGTGCGCTCACCGAGGCCGAAGTGCTTGTGCAGCCCCTCGATGGCGACAGCCTGATCGGATGCCGAGACCGGTGGCTTTGTCGACGTGACGGAGTTCGCTTGTGTGCTCATGCCTTCAGTCTGGCGTCCGGCATGGGGCTGATTCCGGAGGGCAGTGTCACGGAGGTGACATGACACGTGTCACGTCGAGCCCTCCGTTCGGGTTTCGCCGTAACCCCGCCCCGTGCCGAATCTCCACCGCATCGAACCCCGCCCCGTGCCGAATCTCAGACGGGTTGGCGTTTCCGCGGCGTGTCGAACGTCGACACGCCGCCGATAGAGCCGTGCGTCTGAAGTTCGGCGCGCCGCGAACGCACTCAAGCCGGAAGGAAGACTCCCTGGAAGAACGCGTCGAGTTCCGAAGCATCCAGCGGCAGCACTGCCGCAACGTACTGGTCGGGGCGGACGACGACGACGACCCCGTCCCGCGACAGCTCACGTTCGTCGAAGATATCGGTGTCGCACCAAGCGTTCGGTGCCGCGGTGTACACCTTCTCCCAGTCGATGAGCCCGAGCGGCCCCGATTGAGGCCGGAACAGCTCAGGCGCAGAGATCACGTCGAGCTCGCCGAAGCCCTCCTGGTAGATGATCTTCGCGTCGATGACGGCATCCGGATCAGCATCCGCTGGCGTCACGCGCGCGAACAGCGATGCCGCCGCCGATGCCCACTCGTTCACGCGCGAGCCGCCGGCATCGGCGAACGCGTACACACGCCAGCGTCCGTCGGCCTTCGCATGGTGGCCGAGGTGGACGACGTTGCCGTCGCAGACGCGCACGACTTCTGATGACTTGAATCGCTTGCCGATCGGGAACCCGGCGGCGAGCTGCTGATGTTCCGCGTCACCGGTGATCATGGAAGACATGTACTGCGTCATGAATCCCGAGGGGAACTCCGCCGTACCGAGGTAGTAGTTCGCCAGTTCCTGCGGATCGGAGATCTCCTCGGGCTTGCGCGCCATGAGCGACGACCACTCACGGTCGAAGTCGATGAGCTGCTGCGCAACCGGCTGCCGCTCGGCCGTGTAGGTGGCAAGCAGACTCTCCGGGGATCGCCCCGTCAGCACCGATCCGAGCTTCCAGCCGATGTTGAATCCGTCTTGCATCGACACGTTCATGCCCTGGCCTGCCTTGGCGCTGTGCGTGTGGCAGGCGTCGCCGGTGAGGAACACGCGCGGTGCGCGGTCGGATGCTCCGGAGACGTCGTCGAACCCGTCCGTCACGCGGTGTCCGACCTCGTACACACTGTGCCAGGCGACCTCTCTCACATCGAGCGTGTAGGGGCGCAGGATCTCGTTGGCCCTCTCGATGACCTTCTCGATCGGCGTCTGCCGCACGCGGTGATTGTCATCGGCGGCGACCTCGCCGAGATCGACATACACGCGGCTCAGATATCCGCCCTCGCGTGGGATGTGCAGGATGTTCCCGGCCTTCGCGTTGATGGCGCACTTGGTGCGCCAGTCGGGGAAGTCGGTGTTGACGAGGATGTCCATGACGCCCCAGGCATGAGCCGAGAACGCACCGACGTGCTTGCGGCCGATCGCCTCGCGCACGCCGCTGCGTGCGCCGTCGCAGCCCACGACATACTTCGCGCGGATCGTCCGCTCGCCTGCAGCTGCCTGAACTCGCACCTCGACGGGGTACTCCCCCTCGTCCGTGACGGTGAGCCCGAGGAATTCGACACCGTAGTCGGGAACGATGCGGCCCGGCCCGAAGGCTGCCGCCTCGGCGAAGTAGTCGAGCACGCGCGCCTGGTTGACGATCAGGTGCGGGAACTCGCTGATCTTGAAGCCGTAGTCCTCCGTACGCGTGGTGCGGATGATGTTGTCGGGGTTGGCGGGATCGGGGTTCCAGAAGTTCATCCAGCCGATGTTGTAGGCCTCGGAGGTGATGCGCTCGGCGAATCCGAACGCCTGGAACGTCTCGACGCTGCGCGGTTGGATCCCGTCGGCCTGGCCGAGTTCGAGACGCCCGTCGCGCTTCTCGATGATGCGCGTCGTGACACTCGGGAACTGCGACATCTGCGCGGCCAACAGCATGCCGGCGGGGCCGGAGCCCACGATGAGCACATCTGTCTCGTCTGGCAGGTCGGTCGGTCGGTCGATGCCCGTTCCCTGCGCCGCGACGATGCGCGGCTCCTGTGAGACGTAGCCGTGGTGGTGGAACTGCATTCTCAGACCCTCGCCATTGCGTAGATCGGGCTGACGGACTGCTCTTGTTCGTGATCCGGGCCGAGCGGAATGCCACTGCGGTCACGCAACAGCAGGGTCGCGATGAGGCCGATCACGGTCATGCCCGCAAGGTACCAGGTGACCGCCTCGGTAGAGCCGGTGGTCTCGACGATGGACGCCGCGATCGTGGGGGCGAACGCACCGCCGACGATCGCGCCGATCGCGTAGGAGATGGAAACCCCGGAGAACCGGATGGATGCCGGGAACAGCTCGGTGTACAGCGCCGCCTGCGGGCCGTAAGTGAAGCCGAGGCCGATCGTGAGGATCGCGAGCCCGGCGAACAGCGACCAGATGTTCGCGGCGTTGACCAGCGGGAAGAGCAGTGCGACACCGCCCAATTGGAGGACCCAGCCGATGATGTAGGTGGTGCGACGGCCGAGCTTGTCGGACACCCAGCCGGCGAGCAGGGTGGTGATCAGCCAGGTCACGGCAGACCCGGCGACGGCCCACAGCACCGGTCCGCGATCGAGCCCGATAGGACCATCGGGGTCGGTGGCGTAGCCCTGGATGTATCCGCCGGTGGTCATGTATCCCACAGCGTTGTTGCCGGCGAAGACGAGGGCCGCGATGATCACGAGCAGCAGGTGCTTGCGAAACAGCTGCACGATCGGCATCTTCGCCTTCTCCTTGCGCTCGGCCAGTTCGGCGAACACCGGGCTCTCCTCGACGTTGCGGCGTACGTAGTAGCCGACGAGGATCAACACGACGCTGAGCAGGAACGGGATGCGCCAGCCCCAGGCGAGGAACTGGTCACCGGGGGCGACGAGGGTCATGATCGCCATGACGCCGGATGCCAGCAGCAACCCGAGCGGGACGCCGATCTGCGGAGAGGCACCGAAGAGCCCGCGCTTCTTCTTGGGGGCGTGCTCGACAGCCATCAGCACCGCGCCACCCCACTCGCCGCCGGCCGAGACGCCCTGCAGGATGCGCAGCAGCACGAGAAGCACCGGCGCCCAGACGCCGATGACCTCGGCGGTCGGCAGCACACCGATGAGCGCGGTCGCCGCGCCCATGAGGATCAAGGTCCACATCAGCACTCGTTTGCGGCCGAGCTTGTCGCCGAAGTGCCCGGCGAGGAAGGCGCCGAGCGGTCGGAACAGGAAGCTGATGCCGACTGTCGCGAACCCGAGGATGACGGAGTTCGCGTCGAGCGCGGAGAAGAAGAGCTGGCCGAAGACGAGTCCGACGGCCGTGGCGTAGATGAAGAAGTCGTACCACTCGACGGTGGTTCCGACCACGGTTGCGAAGACCACGCGGCGGCGGTCAGCGGGACTGGCGATGGTGCCGGTCGGCGTGAAGCCCGGCTGCTCGGTCATGGATGCTCCTTCGGACGTCGTTGTCGGGGTGACGTGCTGCGCGTGAAGCAATGCTTGCCACCTGTTGACAGGATGATATACGATTTCAAATACATCGCACAAGCACGTCAGCGAGACGATGGACATGACGCAAGGAGGCGCACACCGTGACGGACCAGATCCCCCGCCCGGGAAAGATCATCGCGATCCACCTCAGCTATGCCTCGCGCGCCGCACAGCGCGGCCGCACACCAGCGAACCCCTCGTACTTCTTCAAGGTCGCCAGCTCCGTCGCAGCATCCGGCGGCACCATCGAGCGCCCCGCCGGCACCGAGCTGCTCGCCTTCGAGGGCGAGATCGCGCTCGTCATCGGCGAGCCGGCCCGTCGCGTGAGCCTCGACGACGCCTGGTCGCACGTCGCATCCGTCACCGCCGCCAACGACCTCGGCCTGTACGACCTGCGTGCGAACGACAAAGGCTCCAACGTGCGCTCGAAGGGCGGCGACGGTTACACACCTCTCGGCCCGAACCTCATCGACGCGCGCGCCGTCGACCCGCGCGACATCCGCGTGCGTACCTGGGTGAACGGCGAGATCCGGCAGGACGACAACTCGTCCGGACTGATCTTTCCCCTCGCGCAGTTCGTCGCAGACCTCTCGCAGCACTTCACCCTCGAAACCGGCGATGTGATCCTCACCGGTACCCCGGCCGGGTCGAGCGTCATCGTCCCGGGCGACGTCGTCGAGGTCGAAGTGGATGCCCCGAACGCGCCGGGCGCGCCGACATCGGGGCGCCTGGTCACCACCGTCACGCAGGGCGACGTGCCCTTCGATGCGACGCTCGGGTCGCTCCCGGCGGTCGATGACGTGCAGCGAACGGACGCCTGGGGCCTGGCGGCCCCTGAGCCGGTCGCTGCGGACCCTGCGGCCCCTGCGGCAGCACTCTCCGCCGAGCTGCGCGCGAAACTTGAGAAGGCACCCACCGCCGGACTGTCGGCGCAGCTGCGCAAGCGCGGGCACCACCACTGCTTCATCGATGGTGTGACGGCCAACCTGCCGGACACGAAGATCGTCGGCACAGCGCGCACACTGCGTTTCATCCCGACGCGGGAAGATCTGTTCGCCAGCCACGGCGGCGGCTACAACGCGCAAAAGCGCCTGTTCGATGCGGTCAGCGAAGGCGAGATCATCGTCATCGAGGCCCGCGGTGACGCTACCACGGGCACCCTCGGAGACATCCTCGCGCTGCGTGCGAAGACACGCCGCGCGGCCGGGGTCGTCACCGACGGCGGCGTCCGCGATTTCGCCGAGGTCGCACGCATCGGGCTGCCGGTCTTCTCGCAGGGTGCGCACCCGTCGGTGCTGGGCCGCAAGCACGTGCCGTGGGCCGTCGATGAGACGATCGCCTGCGGCGGGGCTGCGGTGCAGCCCGGCGACATCATCGTCGGTGACGGCGACGGCGTGGTCGTGATTCCGTCGTCGCTCGCAGAAGAGGTCGTCGACGCCGCGCTCGCGCAGGAAGATGAGGATGCCTGGATCGCCGAGCAGGTCGAGGCAGGGCATCCGGTCGATGGTCTGTTCCCGATGAACGCCCAGTGGCGTGCGAAGTACGAAGCGAGCCGCCGATGACCGATACGAAGAAGATCAGCAAGTCGCAGCAGGCGTACCTCTGGATCAAGGGGCGCATCGCCAGCCAGACGTTCACGCCGGGATATCGGCTGGTGCTGGGCAGCATCGCCGGTGAGCTCGACATGAGCGTCGTGCCGGTGCGCGAGGCGATCCGGCAGCTCGAAGCCGAAGGACTCGTGCAGTTCGAGCACAATGTCGGCGCGCGGGTGGCCATGGTCGACGACAGCCAATACCGGCACAGTATGGAGGCTCTCAGCATCCTGGAGGGAAGCGCGACAGCGCTCGCCGCGCCCCACCTGACCGCCGACGACATCCAGCGCGCGCGCGTGATCAACGAGCAGATGATCGAGACACTGGGGCATTTCAACCCCTCAGCTTTCACGCAGCTCAATCAGGAGTTCCACGCGGCGCTCATCGCGCCGTGCCCCAACCCGCGTCTGCACGAGCTCGTCACCGTCGAGATGCAGCGGTTGAATCGGCTGCGCGATTCGACGTTCAGCTTCGTTCCCGGCCGCGCGCAGGAATCCGTGCGCGAGCACGAGCAGATCATCGCGCTCATCGAGACGGGAGCCCCCGTGCTCGAGATCGAACGCGCCGCGCGGGAGCACCATGCTTCCACACTCGACGCCTACCTCACCAGAGAACACTCGGGCGATGCCGCCGGCACGCTCGTGCACTGACACGGAGGAATCATGACAGACAACCACACTCCCGCAGATCTGCCCGAGCGCATCCAGCACTACATCGACGGCGCGTTCGTCGACTCCCTCGACGGTGACACCTTCGATGTCCTTGAGCCCGTGTCGAACACGGTCTACCTGCAGGCCGCATCCGGCAAAGTCGCCGATATCGACCGTGCGGTCGCAGCCGCGAAGAAAGCTTTTGACGAAGGCCCGTGGCCACGGATGCTGCCGCGTGAGCGCTCGCGCATCCTGCACCGCATCGCCGACATCGTCGAGTCGCGTGACAAGCGTCTGGCCGAACTCGAATCATACGATTCGGGTCTGCCGATCACGCAGGCGCTCGGTCAAGCGCGCCGCGCGGCCGAGAACTTCCGCTTCTTCGCCGACCTGATCGTCGCGCAGGCCGATGACACCTACAAAGTACCCGGCCGCCAGGTGAACTACGTCAACCGCAAACCGATCGGCGTCGCCGGTCTCATCACGCCGTGGAACACCCCCTTCATGCTCGAGTCGTGGAAGCTCGGCCCCGCCCTTGCCACCGGCAACACCGTGGTGCTCAAGCCCGCCGAGTTCACGCCGCTGTCGGCGTCACTGTGGCCGGAGATCTTCGAAGAGGCAGGGCTCCCGGCGGGTGTCTTCAACCTCGTCAACGGATTCGGCGAAGAGGGTTTCGCGGGCGACTCGCTCGTGAAGCATCCGGACGTCCCGCTCATCTCGTTCACCGGTGAGAGCCGCACCGGGCAGATCATCTTCGCTAACGCAGCTCCCTTCCTCAAGGGCCTGTCGATGGAGCTCGGCGGCAAGTCCCCCGCCGTCGTCTTCGCCGATGCCGACCTCGATGCCGCCGTCGACGCGACGATCTTCGGGGTCTTCTCGCTCAACGGCGAGCGCTGCACAGCGGGCTCACGCATCCTCGTCGAACGCAGCATCTACGACGAGTTCGTCGAGAGATACGCCGCGCAGGCTGGGCGCGTGAAGGTCGGGTATCCGCACGACCCCGCTACCGAGGTCGGCGCGCTAGTGCATCCCGAGCATTACGAGAAGGTGATGAGCTACGTCGAGATCGGAAAGACCGAGGGCCGTCTGGTCGCCGGTGGCGGACAGCCCGAGGGGTTCGAGACCGGCAACTTCGTCGCTCCGACGGTCTTCGTCGATGTGCCGCCGACAGCACGCATCTTCCAGGAAGAGATCTTCGGCCCTGTCGTCGCCATCACACCGTTCGATAACGATGACGAGGCGCTCTCGCTGGCGAACAACACCAAGTACGGTCTGGCCGCCTACATCTGGACGAACGACCTCAAACGCGCGCACAACTTCGCACAGAACGTTGAAGCCGGCATGGTCTGGCTGAACTCGAACAACGTGCGTGACTTGCGCACCCCCTTCGGCGGAGTGAAAGCGTCGGGCCTCGGCCACGAGGGCGGCTACCGCTCGATCGACTTCTACACCGACCAACAGGCCGTGCACATCAACCTCGGAGAGGTGCACAACCCCGTCTTCGGAAAGCAAGGACGCTGAGATGACCAACCGCGAAGATATGACGCTGACCTCCTCCGGCTACTACGTGAGCCAGGAGGTGCCGATCACGTGCGACAACCCCACGCCGACCCCGCAGGCGCCTGCGCCAGACATTCTGCGCTGCGCCTATATGGAGCTCGTCGTCACCGACCTCGAGCTCTCGCGAAAGTTCTATGTCGATATCCTCGGGCTGTACGTCACCGAAGAGGATGACGACGTGATCTACCTGCGCTCGACCGAGGAGTTCATCCACCACAATCTCGTCCTACGCAAGGGCGAGATCGCCGCGGTCGCTGCCTTCAGCTACCGGGTGCGTACGCCGGAAGACCTCGACAGGGCCGTCGCATTCTTCACCGAACTCGGCTGCGAG
>NZ_JAJUFV010000036.1 GCF_029263575.1 Microbacterium sp.
ACGACGGCCGGTCGCCCGGCTTCTTCGCGATCATCGCCATGACGAGGTTCTGCACGGGAATCGGCACCGTGGGCGGCAGCGGCGGGGGCTGCTCGTTGATCTGCGCCATCGCGATCGCGACCTGCGACTCGCCCGTGAAAGGGCGCTTGCCCGCAAGCGACTCATAGGCGACGATGCCGAGCGAGTACGTGTCGGTGGCCGGCGATGCCGGGTGGCCGGATGCCTGCTCGGGGGAGAGGTACTGCACCGTTCCCATCACCTGACCGGTCGCCGTCAGCGGCACCTGGTCGGCGATGCGAGCGATACCGAAGTCGGTGATCTTCACACGGCCGTCCGGGGTGATCAGCAGGTTTCCGGGCTTGATGTCGCGGTGCACGAGGCCGGCGGCGTGCGCTGCCTGCAGAGCGGATGCCGTCTGGGCGACGATATCGAGCGTCTTGTCGGCGCTCAGCGCGCCATCGCGCTCGAGCAGGGTCGACAGCGCCTCGCCGGGCACGAGCTCCATGACGAGGAACGCACTGCCGTTCTCCTCGCCGTAGTCGAACACGCTGGCGATGCCCTCATGGTTGACGAGCGCGGCGTGCCGAGCCTCAGCGCGGAAGCGCTCGAGGAAGCCCGGATCTCCCATGTACTCGTCTTTGAGGATCTTGATGGCGACGACGCGCCCGATGACGTGATCGGTCGCCTCCCACACCTCGCCCATGCCGCCGATGGCGATACGCGACTGAAGCTCGTATCGACCGCTGAACGACACACCCTGTGTCGGCCTCATCTGTTAAGCACCGCCTCAATGACCTTCTTCGCGATCGGGGCGGCAAGTGAGTTACCGGATCCCGTCTGTCCTATTCCACCGCCGTTTTCAACGACCACTGCTACCGCAACCTCTGGATTCTCTGCCGGCGCGAAACCGGTGAACCACAGCGAGTACGGTCGATCGCCGTTCTCGGCCGTCCCCGTCTTACCGGCGACGTCGATCCCGTCTATTCTTGCACCCGTCGCGGCCCCATCTGCGACGCTCGCCACCATCGCCGCGGTGACAGCATCAGCGACCGCGGCGTCGAACGCGCGATCGTACTCGGTGTCCTCGTACTGGCGCACGACCGAGAGGTCGTTTCCGATCACCGCATCGACCAGGCGTGGGTTCATCACGGACCCGTCGTTCGCCAGGCCAGCAGCGACCATCGCCATCTGCAGCGGCGTTGCCGTGACCTGACCCTGGCCGAAGCCGGTCAGAGCGGTCTGCGCGTCGTCGAGGCCACGGGGATAGCTGGATGCCGTCGATTTCAGCGGCGTCTCGAAGCTCTGGTTGAAGCCCAGTTTCTCGGCCGTCTCGAGGATCTTCGCGTCTCCGAGTTCGACGGCGAGCTGAGCCATCGGGATATTGCAGCTGAGACGAATAGCATCCGCGATCGAAACCTCCGCGCCGGGGCCGCACGTGCCGCCGGTTGCATTCGCGATGCGCGTCGAGGTGCCGGGCAGCGTGTAGCGGGCCGGGTTCGGCAACGTGGAATCGGGCGTCCATTCGCCGGAGGCGAAGGCCGCGGCGGCGACCACGATCTTGAAGGTCGACCCTGGCGGGTTGAGGTCACCGCGGATCGCCCGGTTCTGCAGCGGGTTCGGCTTCAGGGCGTCGAGTGCGTCGTAGGCCTCGGTGGCCGCTCGGGAGTCGTGCACCGCGATCTCGTTGGCGTCGTAGCCGGGCGTGGACACCATCGCGAGGACGCGCCCCGTCGACGGCTCGATCGCGACGACGGCGCCCTGCAGGTCGCCGAGAGCGTCATAGGCGGCCTTCTGGGCCGCGGCATCCAGGCTCAGCTCGACGCTGAAGCCGGTCTGGGACTGGCCCGAGACGATCCGCTCGATCTCGGAGAAGAACGCGTTCGCTCCCGTACCGGCGAGGTCCGTGTTCAGGGCGCCCTCGATGCCGGTCGCCGACTGCAGACCGGGGTTGAAGAAGCCGGTCACGCTCGACCACATCGGAGAGTCGACGTACTGGCGCTGGTACTGGTAGACATCGCCGGATGCCACGGACGAGGCGATCGGGATGCCATCGGCGATGATGCTGCCGCGTTGGATCTCGTAACTGTCGAGCAGTGTGCGCCGGTTGCCGTCGGTGTGGGCGAGGCCTTCGGCGTCGACGACCTGAATCCAACTGGCTGCCGCGAACAGCGACAGGAACATGAACAGCATCACGATGCTCAGGCGGCGAAGTTCTTTCGTCATCAGCCGATCACCACCCGGGGTTGGCGGCGCACGCCATCGGAGATGCGCAGGAGCAGCGCGACGATCAGCCAGTTCGCGACGAGCGACGAACCACCCGCGGCCAGGAACGGCGTGGTGAGGCCCGTCAGCGGGATGACCCGGGTGACGCCGCCGACCATGATGAACACCTGCAGCGCGATCGTGAACGACAGGCCCGTGGCGAGCAGCTTGCCGAAGTCGTCTTGTCCGGCCATGCCGATGCGCACGCCGCGGCTGACGAACACCATGTAGAGGCAGAGGATCGCGAACAGTCCGATGAGGCCGAGCTCTTCGCCGAGGCTGGGGATGATGTAGTCGCTGTGCGCGAGCGGTGTCAGCTGCGGGCGGCCCTGGCCGAGGCCGGTGCCGATCAGGCCGCCGTGGGCGAGACCGAAGATGCCCTGCACGAGCTGGTAGCTGCCGCCCTGAGCCTCGATGATCTCGGGGTTGAAGGCGTCGAGCCAGTTGACGAAGCGGCCGCGCACGTACGACAGGATCTGCGTCGCGACGGCCACACCGGCGGCGACGAGCAGGAGCCCGATGAGCACCCAGCTGGTCTTGCCGGTGGCGACGTAGAGCATCGCGATGAACATGCCGAAGATGAGCATTCCGGTGCCGAGGTCGCGCTGGGCGACGATGATGCCCAGGGACATGACCCAGACAACGAGCACAGGACCGAGTTCGCGCATCCGCGGCCAGGTGATGCCGAGGACGACCTTTCCGACGCTCGTCAGGGACTCGCGTGTGCGCACCAGGTACCCGGCGAAGAACACGGCGAGGCAGATCTTCGCCAGCTCGCCGGGCTGGAATGAGAACAGGCCGCCGATCGAGACCCACACGTCGGCGGCACCGCGGATGCCGAGACCGGGGATGAACGGCAGCAGAAGCAGCACGATTCCGGCGAGGCCGAACAGGTAGGTGTAGCGGAACAGGACGCGGTAGTTGCGCAGCAGAATGACGATCGCGATCGCGCCGGCGAGCGAGATCGCCGTCCACGCGAGCTGCTTGGTCGAGTAGGCGCCCCAACCGGTGTAGTCCTTGGCGATGTCGAGACGGTAGATCATCGCTATGCCCAGGCCCGTCAGCAGAGTCGCGATGGGCAGGACGAAAGGATCGGCATCGGATGCCACGATCCGCAGCACGATGTGCAGAGCGAAGGCGAGAACGGCCAGGCCGCCGCCGATGAAGAGGATGAACGGATCGATCAGCCCCAGAGCGCCCAGCTGCACGAGCGTGAAGGCGGCGCCGCTGAGCGCACAGGCGAACAGCAGCAGCCAGAACTCGCGGTTGCGCTGCGTCTGCGGCAGGCGCATCCGTTTGAGCGCTTTGATGACCGCGGTGTCGGCTGCGACGTCGGTGGTCATCCGGCATCCTCCCCGTCTGTGCCATCGGTGGGGAGATCGGAGGGGGTGGGCGTGGGCGACGGGGTGACGTCGGGAGTCTCGGTGAGTACGGCTTCGGCGCCCGCACGCAGCCGATCGACGATGGCCATCGCGTCGGAGAGCGAGCGGGCGTTGATCGTGCGCTCGACCGAGGCGCGCTGATACGGAGGCAGCTGGGCGAGCAGGATGCCGGTGTCTTCGATCTCGGTCGACAGCGATATCGGCCCGATGTTCTGCTGCACGCCCTGGAAGATCACGACGCTGTCTTCATCTGCGCCGACGAAATAGCGTGTCTGCGTCCAGTTGTAGGCGAGCACGCCCGCGCCGGTGAGAGCGAGGAGCACGACCAGGAACGCGGCGAACCAGCCGATCCGGCGGCGCTTCGCGCGGCGGCGGTCTTCTTCGATGAGCTCTTCGAGGTAGTCGGCGGCCGGTTCGAAGTGCGACGGCTCGTTGGCGGCCTGACGCACCGGGTGCAGCCAGCTGGTGCGGGCGGGGCGGGCTGCGGGGATGAAGATGCCTGACGGATTCGACGCCGATCCCACGATCGTGGGGGTGCCGGACGAGACCGGATGGATGCCGCCGACATCGACGATCACGATCGTGACGTTGTCGGGTGCACCGCCGTCGAGCGCCTGCTTGAGCAGGTTGTCTGCTGTTCGTCCCGGAGGCTGCTCGAGGCGCATCGCCTTGAGGATGTGCGGCTCGTCGACCACACCCGACAGGCCGTCGGAGCACAGTACCCACCGGTCGCCCGGCATGGTCGGCATGACGAACATGTCGAGCTCCGGGTCATTGTCCATGTCGCTGAGCACCCGCATGAGTACGGAGCGGCGGGGATGGTAGCGGGCCTCTTCGGGGGTGATGCGTCCGGAGTCGACGAGGCGCTGAACGAAGGTGTGGTCGGCCGTGATCTGGGTCAGCTCGTCATCACGGTAGAGATAGATCCGCGAGTCGCCGATATGGCCGATGACGGCGTGGTCCTCGACCATGATGATGGCGCTGACCGTCGTGCCCAGCCCCGCGAGCTCTGGACGCTCTTTCGCCGCGCGGATGAGGTCACCGGCTGCGGTGGTCGCGGCGGCCTGCAGCGAGGCCTGCGCGTCGTCGGTGGTGCTGAAGGACTGATCGAGACGCTCGACGTGCTGGATCGCGATGCTGGAGGCGACGTCGCCGCCGGCGTGCCCACCCATGCCGTCGGCCACGGCGAACAGGTTCGCCCCGGCATAGCCGGAGTCTTGGTTGTTGGAGCGGACCTTCCCGGTGTGGGAGATCGCAGCACTCGACCCTTCGAAGACCATGCGGGGGTCAGGCTCGCAGCTCGAACGTCGTGGCGCCGACCTTGACGGGGTCGCCGATGTTGATCGGCGTGGGGCCGCCGGTGACGCGGCTTCCGGCGAGGAAGGTGCCATTGGTGGAGTCGAGGTCTTGGATCGACCAGGTGCCGCTGCGCAGCATCAGGCGGGCGTGGTGGCTGGAGGTGTAGTCGTCGCGGATGACGAGGCCGCACTCGCTGGAGCGACCGATCGTCATCGGGTCGGTGCCGAGGGGGAGTTCCATGCCGGCTTTGGGACCCGACGTGATGACGAGCTTCGTGACCGTGCTCGCGGTTGCCGCCCCGCTCGTGCGTGGGGATGCCGGTTTCGGCTTGGGCGCTGGAGCTGCTCCGCCGCTGCCCGCGCCCGCTGTCGCCTCGGCGGGGAGCTTTCGCACCTTCACGCCGAACAGGTCGGCGCGCAGCGAGTAGACGACGCCGAACACGAAGAACCACAGCAGCACGAGAAACCCGATGCGCAACAGGAGGAGGACGAGTTCACTCATAGATCACCGCTGCCCTTCGCCCGCGGCCACCGCGACCACACGAAATACCAGGTCGGTTCGCCCGATGGTGATCGTCGTGTCGGTCGGCAATGGTGCTTCACGCACCTTCGAGCCGTTGACCTTGGTGCCGTTGGTGGAGCCGAGATCGCGCATCATGGCACGCTCGCCGTCCCACAGGATCTCGACGTGTTTGCGGCTGGATCCCGCATCCGAAATGGTGATATCGGCGTCGCTGCCGCGTCCGATGACGTTGCGGGCGCGGGTGAGCGGGTGGCGTGTGCCGTTGACGTCGATGACGGCCTGCCAGCTGACGCTGCCCTCGACGGTGCCGGAGTTCACGCGCACGGTGCCGGTGGCGACCTTCTCATCGGCTTCGATCGTGATCGAGAGGGGGCCGGCGAAGCTGTAGCCCTGCGCGGTGGCGTGTTTCTGCAGCAGCCCATGCAGCTCGTCGGTGAGGGCGCCGCCGAGTGCGTGCATCCGATCGTGGTCATCGTCGCTGAGGCGAACGACGTAGCTGTTGGGGGCGATGATGCGGTCGCGGCTGACGACGGCGGCCTTCGTGTCGGCTTCGCGGCGCAGCGCTGAGGCGATCTCTACGGGCTGGATGCCGCTGCGGAAGGTCTTGGCGAAGGCGCCGTTGACGGCGCGCTCAAGACCTTTCTCAAAGCTGTCAAGTAGTCCCACTGGGCTCCTCTGGCATGGCCGACGGTAGACACATCGTAGCCAGTCGTCCTGAATGTGCACCTGTCGACCGCGTCATCTCGCCGAAAAACGTTCTTTCGTATGAGAAACGTCGAACCAACACCTGCCTCATGCGGTTCGACCTTTCTCGCGGAAATATCGGCGTGGGGCGAGGCTGGGCCGGTTCGGCGCAGCGGAAATCGCGTGATATCCTCGGGAAGTTGAGTTCTTCGGAGCGAGACACTCGCGCGAGTGGCGGAATGGTAGACGCGCTGGCTTCAGGTGCCAGTGTCCTTATGGACGTGGGGGTTCAAGTCCCCCCTCGCGCACGCGAATGAAATGGCCCCTGACCTAGGATTTAGTTCTCCGGGTTGGGGGTCATTCGCGTCGGAAGTGCTAGAAAAAGTGCTAAGCCTTGCCGAGATGGGCCGCGAAACGGTCAACTGCCGACCTCTGCATGGTCGGGGTGACGTGGGAGTAGATGTTCATCGTCGTCGTGATCGTTGAGTGGCCCAAGCGCTCCTGGACGACCTTGGGGTGCTCGCCGAGTTCGAGCAGCAGGGTCGCGTGGGTGTGACGCAGGCCCTTGATCGTGACCCGGTGCAGGCTGTCGAACTTCGCGGTCGCCCACTTGAGGCGGCGATCCCAGCGGCTCGTCATCGCGTCGGGTGAGCGGAGCTTCCCGTCATCGTCGCCGAAGATGTGGGCGTCGGCCTTCGCCAGCTCGAACGACACCTCAGCGCGTGCCACCTTGTACGACGCGAGCACCTTCAACGTCTCGGTGTCCACGTCGATCACGCGGGCTTGCCCGGTCTTGGTGGTCTTCGTCTTCGCCCAGTCGTCGGTATCGACGGCGCGGCGGATGCTGACCCGCATCGTCTTTGCATGCAGCTCAGCGACGGTAGCCGCGGTTACGCCGACAAGATCATTAAAGACACCGTCGTCCTTGGCGATGGGGTGCCCGACGGATTGCTGATCTTCTACGGAAAGGTCGTGTCAACGAACCTGAGGAAGGAGGTGCTGTGGCTGAACTCCGGCAACTTCAGCTCCATGCGGGCATCGGTGCGGATAGACGAGAGCCACCTGAAGGGCCTCTTGGCCAGAGAAGGATTGGTCACGCGCACGGAGTTCGTCGGAATGTGGTTCATCTGCGAAGCCCGAGCAACCGAACGGTACCGCGGAGGAGCGAACCTGCGCGTCGACGACCTCACGCGCATCGCTTTCCTGAAGCCGTGAGCCGACCGTAGGAACATCTTTCGCCACCGACGCGGAACCTGACAAGCGATGTGCGGTTCTGGCGGCGCTACTCACCCGCCGCATGACGAGGCGGACCGAACCGACGTGGATGGAAGAACACGGGAGGGGTCTCAGAACCTGAGACCCCTCCCGTGTTCGATGCCCGTCCCTCTTGCCGCGCCGGCATACAGACATCAGACAGCAGTCAGATCATGGTCGCCGCGCGACTTCCGCTTTCCGGCGTCGCCTAGCTGTGATGTCCAGGGAGGTTGTTGATTCTGCTGATGGGTGCGGCTCCGACTGCGGAGTGGTGCCTGTGATGATTGTAGAAGTGCAGCCAGCCGGGTAGCGCGTCTCGGCGTTCGGATTCGGATCCGTAGAAGCGTGCGTAGGCCCAACCGTCGGCGAGGGTGCGGTGGAAACGCTCGATCTTGCCGTTGGTCTGTGGTCGATAGGGGCGGGTGCGTTTGTGTCGGACGTCGAGCATGACGCAGGCATCGCGCCATGCGTAGGAGCGATAGGCCGATCCGTTGTCGGATAAGACGCGCTCCACGGTGACGCCGCGGTCTGCGAACCAGGCGACGGCGCGTGTGAGGACGCCGATCGCCGTGACGGCTTTCTCGTCGCTGCAGATCTCGGCGTAGGCAACGCGGGAGTAGTCATCGATGACGGTGTGCACGAATGCGGTGCCGATGTTCGGGTGACCTTTGCCGGTTCTTCCCGTGCGCAGTGCCGTCGTTGCCTTGTGCTTGTCTCCTTGCTGCTTGCCGACGTACCGCCAGCCACCGCCGTCGGGAATGTTGCCGAACTTGGTCACGTCGACGTGGATCATCGACCCGGGATGGGGATGCTCGTATCGGCGGATGGGCTCGCCGGTGACCCGATCGATGTGACTGAGCCGGTTGATCCGGCAGCGCACCAGTACCGCATGAACAGTCGAGGCCGGGATGCCCAGCTCTCCGGCGATCTGCGCCGGGCCGAGCCGGCGGCGCCACCGTGCCTTCACGATCCGTTTGACCAGCTCAGGAGGCGTCTTAGTGGGCATCGAACGCGGCATACTGGACCTGTCGATCATCCCCGCAGCCCCCTCGGCGCGGAACCGGGCCGCCCACTTGCGTGCCGTGGGCGGCGAGGTCATGAACATCTTCGCCGCGACAGTGGCAGACCAATGCTCTTCGACGATGAGTTTCGCGAGCCGCAAACGAGCGCGAGGGGTCAAAGCAGCGTTAGCGTGGGACACGAAGGCCTCCTGTGTTGCATGAGCGGTTTCTAGACAGCTCCACTCTCGCAACCGGAGGCCTTCACCCCACAGCAATCACGAGCGATTCACACAACAACGCCCCTGGACATCACACCTAGCCCGCCAAGACCAGAGAATACAAAATCGGCATCGTGCAGTTGGAGGTGACTCCCTTTCTCTGCCTCAAGGAACGACCTTGCGACGATTGATCAGACTCGAGGTCGTCACAGTCTTCGCAAATGATGATACGCGAACCGGCGCATTGGATAGCGTTCATGTTCTGCTCCGACACAGCGCCATTAGTCAACCCGTTACAGAGCTACAACAATTTGACGGAATTGACTTCAATAATGAATCAACCAAGCAGGCTATTATTATCTATAATAACCGGCAATCATAGTCGTGCTACCGTTGATTCGCGACACGACCCGAACCATCTCGCCATCCGATTGCTTATAGTAAGTTTTATTTGGATACCAACTCTGACAGGTACTTTTGTACAAATTCTTGTATCTACCGCTATCCCAAAAATTGCCAGAAGCATTTCTTGTGTAGGGGGAAATGGCAATATGTCCAGCTTTTCCACTGTAGCAAATGCGGATCTTAGTGAGTTTAACGCTAGACGTCGTATGGTTCGAGAAAGAAGCTGTGACCGTTATCCAAGAGTCATGACTCAGATTCGGGCTTATCGATGACCAGGAATTGGATATCGTTACTGCGGGTTTCGAACCAATCGAAGCGGTAGCAACACTTCCAGCTGCGTTCGCCGAGGAAGCACCAGTCGTTCCCAAAACTAATCCCAGCAATAATGCGGATATCGATCCGACAATTCTTCTTCGCGCCATTGCGCCCCCCTTTCAATGACGATGACGATACTCCAGCCTCCCCCCAGTTGCAACCACTCGGGAGACGACGTCCCGTGGAGTGGATGCTCGTGCGGTAAACATAGGCGAGCCATCGTGCGATGGTCAGTGAGCAACGATCAAAGTCACTCAACAGGAAGACACAAAGCACGATGGTCCCCAGACCAGCCTGGCCTCCTCAATGAACTGAAGCTTGCCGATGTCACCGATCGCTGCTGAAACGGAACACCAAGATCTTCGCAACCGCCCGGCTCGAGCGCCCTTTCGATACCCAATAAATTCGGGCAGCCTCCACTTATCAGCCGTCCATTGCTGCCCCTTGCGTCGATCACGACACCCGAACTGTTTCTCCATAAATCACCTGAGACACAGCCTCCACCATCCACGGACCACGCGACTCGTCGCGGTCTCGGCGTGGTTTTGTATTCTCGGCGCTAGGCGAATGCCTCGATCGGCGGGCAGGCGCACACGAGGTTTCGGTCGCCGTAGGCCTGGTCGATGCGGCGCACCGGAGGCCAGTACTTCGTCGCCACGAGCGAGGGCACCGGGTAGGCGGCCTCCTCACGCGTGTAGGCGTGGTCCCACTCCCCCGCGATCAGACTCGCCGCGCTGTGCGGCGCGTTCACAAGCGGGTTGTCGTCGGCGGGCCACTGGCCGGATGCCACGGCATCCGCCTCGGCCTTGATCTGGATCATCGCTTCGACGAACCGATCGATCTCGCCGATGTCCTCCGACTCGGTCGGTTCGACCATCAACGTCCCCGGCACGGGGAACGACATGGTCGGCGCGTGGAAACCGTAGTCGATCAGCCGCTTGGCGACATCGTCGACGGTGATGCCGGTCGCCTCCTTCAGCGGTCGCAGATCGAGGATGCACTCGTGCGCGACCCGACCGCTGGAACCCGTGTACAGCACCGGGTAATGCTCATCCAGACGCGCGGCGATGTAGTTCGCCGACAGCACGGCGGCCGCTGTCGCATCGCGCAGCCCCTCCGCTCCCATCATGCGCACGTACGACCACGAGATCGGGAGGATGCCCGCCGAGCCGTATGGCGCCCCTGAGACCATACCACCGGCGAACGTGTGCCCGCCCGCGTGCGTCGAGCGCTGCTCCGACGGGTGTGACGGCAGGTGCTCGGCCAGATGCGCCTTGGCCGCGACGGGGCCGACACCCGGCCCACCACCGCCGTGCGGGATCGCGAACGTCTTGTGCAGATTCAGATGCGACACGTCGCCGCCGAGGTCTCCGAAGCGCGCGTAGCCGAGCAGCGCGTTGAGATTGGCGCCATCGACGTACACCTGGCCGCCCGCCTCGTGCACGGCGGCGGTGATGTCGACGACATCCTGCTCGTACACGCCGTGCGTCGACGGGTAGGTGATCATGAGGGCGGCGATCTCGTCGGCGTGCGCGGCGATCTTGGCGCGCAGATCGTCGAGATCGACGTTGCCGAGTTCATCGCACGCGACAACGACGACCTTCATTCCGGCCAGAACAGCGGATGCCGCGTTCGTGCCGTGCGCGGACGACGGGATGAGGCACACGGTGCGGTGCTCATCGCCATTCGCACGGTGGTAGCCGCTGATGGCAAGAAGCCCGGCGAGCTCGCCCTGCGACCCGGCGTTCGGCTGCAGAGACACGGCGTCGTAACCGGTGACCTCGGCGAGCCAGCCCTCGAGCTGGTCGATCAGCTCGAGGTAGCCCTGCACGTCGGATGCCGGCGCGAAGGGGTGAATCTGCGCGAACTCGGGCCAGGTGATCGCCGCCATCTCGGTCGCCGCGTTCAGCTTCATGGTGCACGAACCCAGCGGGATCATGCCGCGATCGAGCGCGTAGTCCCGGTCGGCGAGGCTCTTCAGATACCGCATCATGGCGGTCTCTGAACGGTGCAGGTGGAAGACCGGGTGAGTGAGGTACTCGTCGGTGCGACGCAAGCCACCCCAGGCCCGCGCAGCCGACGTCAGCGCAGCGGAATGCCAGGTGCGCCCGAACGAGACGCCATTGTTCGAAGGCTCCGCGCCGAACAGGCTCGCCACCGCGGCGAGGTCGTCATACGACGTGGTCTCGTCGACCGACACGCCCACGACATCGGTCGAGACCTCGCGCAGCAGCAACCCCGCCTTGTGCGCGTCAGCGACGATGGCCCCGCTGCGGCCGGGAACACGAACCTCGATCGTGTCGAAGAACGCGTTCTCGCCCACGTCGAGGCCGCCCTCACGCAGCCACTCGGCGAGCGTTGCGGCCTTACCGGCCACGTCTTCGGCGATCTGCCGCAGCCCGTCAGGCCCGTGATAGACCGCGTACATCGACGCCATGACCGCCAGCAGCACCTGCGCCGTGCAGATGTTGCTCGTGGCCTTCTCACGGCGAATGTGCTGCTCACGCGTCTGCAACGACAGCCGGTAGGCGGGCTTACCCGCGGCATCGACCGATACGCCGACCAGGCGGCCAGGCAGTTGACGCTCCAGCCCCTGACGCACGGCCATGTAGCCGGCGTGCGGCCCGCCGAACGCCATCGGCACGCCGAAGCGCTGGGTCGTTCCGACCGCGACGTCGGCGCCGAGCGAGCCGGGCGACGAAATGAGGGTGAGCGCGAGCAGGTCAGCTGCGACCACAGCCAGCCCGCCGGCGACATGCGCCGCGTCGATCACGGCCGACGGATCCCAGACGAGACCGGATGCCGCGGGGTACTGCACGAACACGCCGAAGAGCTCTTCCGGCAGCTCTTCGCCGCCGGACAGGTCGCGCTCGACGAGCTCGATGCCGAGGGCATCCGCACGCGTGGCCAGCAGTGCCTTGGTCTGCGGGAACGCGCCGGCGTCGACCACGAACACGTTCGACTTCACCTTCGAGGCGCGGCGGGCCAGCAGCATCCCCTCGGCCACCGCCGTCGACTCATCGAGCATCGACGCGTTGGCTGTGGTGAGTCCGGTCAGATCGGCGACCATCGTCTGGAAATTGATCAGCGCCTCCAGGCGCCCCTGCGAGATCTCCGGCTGATACGGCGTGTAGGCCGTGTACCACGACGGGTTCTCCAGGACGTTCCGCTGGATCACGCTCGGAGTGAAGGTGCCGTAGTAGCCGAGCCCGATCATCGAGCGGTTCACCGTGTTGCGGGCGGCGAACCCACGCAGCTCGACGAGTGCCTCGGCCTCGGTCGCTGCCGGTGGGATGACCGAGTCCCCAGGCCCGGTCGACAAAATGGCAGCGGGAACGGCGCTGCGCATCAGTTCTTCGATGGGAGCCTCGCCCGAGACGCCCAGGGCGTCGAGCATCGTGCGCTGGGTCTGGGCCGTGGTTCCGATATGACGATCGGCGAACGTTGACACTGCGCGATCAACCCTCCGTCAGTGCGACATAGGCGTCGCGGTCGAGCAGACCATCGGCCGCGCCCTCGGCGACCGTGATCTTGATGAGCCAGCCGTCCTCGAAGGGCGCGCTGTTCACGAGCGACGGGTCATCGACGACAGCGTCGTTGATCTCGGCGACCGTGCCGTTCAGGGGTGCGTAGAGCTCGCCGACAGACTTGGTCGACTCGATCTCGCCGACCGTCTCCCCCGCCGAGATCTCGGTGCCGACGGCGGGAAGCTCGACGAACACGACGTCGCCGAGCTTCTCCGCGGCGAAATCAGTGATGCCGATCGTGACGGTCGCGCCGTCGATCGCGAGCCACTCGTGCTCTTCGGTGTACTTGAGTGCGGTGAGATCGGTCATTTCTTCCTCCGGTAGAAAGGCAGGGCGGTCACGGTCGCGGGGATCTTCGTGCCCCGAACATCCAGGTAGACGGTGGTTCCCGCGTCGGCGTAGGCGGGGTCGATGTAGGCCATGGCGATGGGATGACCCAGCGTCGGGCTGAGCACGCCCGAGGTGATCTCGCCGAGTGCCGTGCCGTCTTCGGCGACGACGGCGTAGCCGGCACGGCCAGCGCGGCGCCCCTCGGCGGCCAGGCCGACGAGCACCCGTGCGCCTTCGGCGGGCGCGGGAGCATCTTTTCCGACGAAGTCGTCTTTGTCGGATGCCACGACCCGCCCGAGTCCGGCCTGTGCTGGCTTCGTGTCCAGCGACAACTCGTTTCCGTACAGCGGCATGCCCGCTTCGAGGCGCAGTGTGTCGCGAGCGGCCAGCCCGGCGGCGACGAGGCCGTGGGCCTCACCCGCAGCCAGGGCGGCGTCCCAGAGGGCGGCGGCGTCTTCGGCACGGACGAGCAGCTCGAAGCCGTCTTCGCCGGTATACCCGGTGCGGGCGACGAGGAGAGGTTCGCCGTTGTAACGCGCCGACGCCCATGAATAGTACTTCTGCTCGCCCCACGCGACCGAGACGTCGGTGATGCCCTCGACTGCGGCAACGATCTGCTCCGATGCCGGGCCCTGGATCGCAAGCAGCGCGTAGGCGTCGGAGACGTCTTCGACGGTGACGCTGCCGCCAGGAAAACCGAACGAAGCCGCATCCGGCTGTGCGTTTCGCTTCGCCTCCAGGTCGCTCAGTGACCGCGCCGAGAGAGCGTCGGCGACGGCATCCCGATTGCCCGCGTTCGAGATGATCAGGAAGCGATCCTCCGCAAGTCGGTAGACGATGACGTCGTCGATGATGCCGCCGGTCTCAGCCAGCAGCAGCGAGTACTTGGCCTTGCCGACCTTCATGGTCGACAACCGACCGGCGAGCGCGTAATCGAGATACGCGGCCGCAGCTGCGCCGGCGACCAGGAACTCGGCCATGTGCGAGATGTCGAACAGCCCAGCGGCCTGGCGCACGGCATGATGCTCGGCGAGATCGGAGGTGTAGCGCACGGGCATCTGCCAGCCGCCGAAGTCGGTGAACGATGCTCCCAGCGATTCATGTCGCTCGCGAAGCGGAGTGAAGCGGGCCTGCGTCATGAAGTTCTCCCGTGTTGATCGGAAGGATGCCGTGCACGCTGCACAGTATCCGAGAACTCCCCCTCTGTCATGTGCCTGAGAGTTTCGACCCTTCGACAAGCTCAGAGAGCGTGTGCGGAGGGGTCTTTCACCGTCGGCGGATGCGTGAGCATCGCTTTTCAGAGCGGCCTGACCTGCGCGGTACGCGGTACCTGAGAGATTAGCGGGGAGGCTTGCTCCTTCGGTGCCCGGCTGCCATCACCGGAGCTCTCCCGCACGGGTCGTGGGGCCTGTCTTCGATTGTCCTGCTCAGTCTAGCCGGTCGCCCGTCACCCCTTGACCGCGCCGGCGACGAGGCCGCTGGTCATACGACCCTGAACGATCACGAAGAAGATGATCACCGGGATGGCGACGATAGCCGACGCGGCCATCACCTGCCCCCAATTCACGGCCTCGGTCGCACTCTGCTGCACGAAGCCGCGCAGCCACAGCGGCAGCGTGCGGTTGTTCTCCATGATCACCAGCGCCACGGTGAACTCGTTCCAGCACTGCAAGAAGGCGAAGACTCCCGATGCCACGAGTCCGGGTGCCAGCAGCGGCAGCGTAATGCGCATGAACGCCTGGGTGCGGCTGAGACCGTCGACCATCGCGGCTTCTTCCAGTTCGAGCGGGATGCCGGTGACGAAACCGCGCAGCATCCAGATCGTGAACGGCACGACGGCTGCGACATACAGAATGCTGAGCCCGAGCACGTTGCTGAGCAGCCCCAGCGACGACATCATCTTGTACTGCGCGATGAACAGCCCTTCAGCAGGAAGCATCTGGATCAGCAGGATCGTGACGATGAAGCTCACCCGACCGCGAAAGCGGAACCGGCTGATGGCGACCGAGGCGAGGAAGGCGAACAGCAGACACACGGCCACCGACAGCAGCGTGACGGAGACGCTGACGGTCAGCGCAGAGAAGAACGCGGGTGTGAGCACCTGCTCGAAATTGGTCAACGAGCCGCCGAACGGCACGAAGGTCGGGGTCGCCGATTCGAGCGTCGCGCTGTCGAGCATGGATGAGTTGATCATCCAGTAGACCGGGAAGGCCCAGCCGACGGCGAGCACGAGTGCGAGCAGGCTGAGCAGCCACATGCCGGTGCGGAAGCGCTGACGACGAACGGGGATCAGCGTGCCGTCTGCGCTGGCAACCGTCTGCGAGCGCGTGCTGCGGCTGCTCTTCGCCGGAGCGGATTCAGGGACGATCGTGGAGGTCAATTCGACTCCTCCTTAATGAGTCCGCGCACATAGAACCAGCTCAGCGCGATGGTGATGGCAAGGACGAAGATCGACATCGCCGCGCCGCCGCCGAAGTCCATGCCGGCGACGCCGGTCTTGTAGATGTACGTGCCCAGCAGGTCGTAATCGGTCGATTGCGGACCGGCGTCTTGCAGCAGCGTGATCTGTGCGAAGACCCGCAGATCCCAGATCAGGTTCAGCAGCAGCACGATCGCGATGACGGGCTTGAGCACCGGGAAGATGATGTAGCGGAAGCGCTCGAGAGCACTGGCGCCGTCGAGCTGCCCGGCTTCGAGCACTTCGCCGCTGACCTGGGTGAGGCCGGCGTAGGCCGAGAACGCGACGAACGGCACCGACATCCAGGTGACGACGATCGAGGCCACCATGAAGAACAGCAGCGGGGTCGTGCCGATCCAGTTGAATTCGCCGACATCGACGCCCGGAAGCAGATTGAGCAGATAGTTGATGACGCCGCGGCGCCGGTCGAACAGCCAGATCCACACGGTCATGGCCGCGATCACCGGCATCGCCCAGGCCAGCAGCAACGCGATCTGCAGCGCGAAGCGGGCGACAGGATGCACCTTCGTCATCAGCAGAGCCAGCAGCACGCCGATGACGACGGTGGCGAAGGCGGTGATGAGACAAAACAGGATCGATCGGGCCGTCACCTCCCAGAAGGTGGGGTTCTGAACGATCGAGATGTAGTTGTCGAACCACACGAACTCCGGCGGCTTGCCGCCGAGCTGCTGCATGGCGCCGTACTTCTGGAACGACGTGACCGCCTGCCAGACGACCGGGTACCCCATGCCGAGAAGCAACACGAGCGCCGCGCCGAGGATCAATGCGTAGGGTGCCGCCTTGACCTTTCGCGCGGATGCCGTCTCGTGTGCGGGCCGCGCGCCGCGAGGATGTCTCGTCGGAGGAGATTCGATAGTGGAGGTCATGTTCACGCGCCAGTCTGTGAAGAGGTGCGGGGGGCGGGGCCGCGCCCGGCCCCGACCCCCGCGAAGATGTCAGCCGTTGATGATGTCGTCAATCTTGGCGTCATATTCCTCTGCGAGTGCGGCGATGTCGCCGCCTTCTGCAACCTTGCCGAAGAACTCCTCGAGGATCTTCTGGCCTTCGACCGCTGCCCAACCGGGTGCTGCCGGGGTCAGCTTCGAGTTCAGCGCCGAGTCGACCAGGGCGGTGGCGAACTGGTCATCGCCGAGCGCGCCGACGAAGTCGGTGTTCGCCGGGCCGAGACCGTTCTCTCCGAGCAGCGTCTGGTACTCATCCGAGAAGATGATGCGCAGCAGCTCCTTGGCGCCGGCCTGGTTCTCACTCTTGGCCGAGATGGCGACGTTCGATCCACCGGCGAACACCGGGGCGAAGCTGCCCTCTTCGACACCGGGCAGCGGGAAGACGCCGAAGGTGTCGTCGTTCCACTCGCGGACCTCGCCGCCTTCTTCGTTGTCGCCGGTGTAGTCGCCGATGGACCAGTGCGCCCAACCGGGAGCGATGATGGTCGCCGCGCTCGGCGGTGCGCCGGTCTTGTCGTTGTTGATGAAGACCCAGGGCGTCGAGTCCTGCTCGGTCGCCGGAGCGTTCGAGGCGTTCTCGAACAGGTCTTGGAACTGCTCGAGGCCTGCGATCGTGTTCGGGTCAGATAGCGCCGACGACCAGGTGTCGCCGTCCTTCGTGGCGAGCTCTCCGCCGTTCGCGAAGATCCACGAGACGCCGTTGCGCCAGTCCTGGCCGCCGATGTAGAAGCCCGACTGGTCGGCTGTCGCGAGCTGCTTGACGGAGTCGTTGAACTCGGCGAGCGTTGTGGGCACCTCAAGGCCGGCAGCGTCCCAGATGTCCTTGCGGTAGGTGATGTAGCGCGAACCGAAGTAGTACGGCAACGCGTACTGCTTGCCATCGACTTCGCCGACCTCGACGAACGACTCGAGCAGCTTGTCGCCGCCGAGGTCTTCATAGATCGGGCTCAGGTCGCTGAAGGCACCAGCGGTGGTGAAGGTCGGCGACCAGGTGTTGCCGATCTCGGTGACGTCGGGGGTGTTGTTCGCGTCAGGAAGCTGGTTGGTGAGTTTCGTGAGCGCGTCGCCCCAGTCTTGCTGCTCGATGGTCAGGGTGCCGCCGGTGGCCTCTTCATACTCGGCGACGAGATACTCGCGGGCTGCTTCCGGGGTGTCACCGCCCATGACCCAGAACGTGATGTCTTGGCCCTGCGCGGCTTCGGTGTCGAACCCGGTCGCGTCTTCGTCGCCACCGGTGTCACCGCTCGCGCATCCCGCCAGCACGACGGCTGTCGCGCTGACCAGGGCGAGAGCTCCAAGCTTTCTCTTCATGATGATCCTGTCTCTCGGTGGGGCATCGACATTCGTCGAGAGCCCTCAGGTGTTCGGGTCGGGACTGCACACTTTTCTACACTGCGTTGTCGTCGATGACAGAGCCGATCTGAGCGCCGTGTCTTCTTTGACGTGTTTGTTAGTAAACCGTCCGAATTAATTATTCGCAAGCTCTTTCTCTGCGGGCTCGGTGAATTTTATTGAACCGTTACTCTCCCCGACGTCATAATGTCGACTTCATGTCAGCGTGACTATAAGATCGATGACGGAGGTTAAAGTCACAGTGACCAGAACCGAGCAGCATTCCGAGCCGATCCGCGTGGCCGTCTCAACCGTCATCCTCACGCTGCGACGTGACGATGACGGCGAGCCGCCGCGCATCGCGCTGCCGCTGGTTCGCCGCACCCGCGCACCGCATCAGGACAGCTGGTCACTTCCTGGTGGGTGGCTGCGCGACGACGAGAACCTCGAGGATGCCGCGGCGCGAACCCTGCACGAAACCACAGGCCTCTCCCCCAGCTATCTCGAGCAGCTCTACGCCTTCGGCGCCGTCGATCGCTCGCCGAGTCGCGTCGTCTCCATCGTCTACTGGGCGCTGCTGCGTTCAGACGAAGTCGATGCGCAGAGCGCCGCCCATATGGCTTCGGGTCTCGCGCCCGAGAATGTGCAGTGGTTCGAAGCGGCCACCCTTCCCACGCTGGCGTTCGATCACAACCAGATCGTCGACTACGCGCAGTGGCGGCTGCGCAACAAGGTCGGCTACAGCCGCGTCGCGCACGGGTTCCTACCGCCGACGTTCACGCTCGCCGACCTGCGCGAAGCATACGAGGCAATCCTCGACCGACGCCTTGATCCAGCAAACTTCCGCCGCCAGGTCGAAGCATCCGGCACCCTGCTGCCGACGGATCAGTTTCGCACCGGAAGCCACCGGCCCGCCCGCCTGTACCGCTACGACGACGCCGTCGAGCTGGCCGATCGCGGCCCGCTCGCCACCGAAGAGAAGAGGACCCGATGACCCTCGAACAGCCACAGGGATCAACACTGATGCGCCCGGACGGCGGTGTCGATGCATCCGTCGACCATCTGATCCAGACGATCGTCGACACGAAAGACGCCACGTGCTCCACAGACCTCGCGGCCGGACCATGGACCTTCGACAGCGTGCCCGGATACGGGCCGGGCTCCTCGATGGGCGATGTCATCCCGACGGGAGCGCCGCGCCAGGGCGAGCTGCCCGTCGACTACCGTGAGGCCAGCGAAGACGATCTCGACAAGCGCATCCGCGCCGCCAAGGAGGCTCTCGCCGACCGCGTCGTGATCCTCGGGCACTTCTATCAGCGCGAAGAGGTCGTTCAGCACGCCGACTACGTGGGCGATTCCTTCCAACTGGCCAATGCCGCCCTCGAACACCCCGACGCCGAGGCGATCGTCTTCTGCGGTGTGCATTTCATGGCCGAGACGGCCGATCTTCTCTCGCAGCCCGAGCAGGCCGTGATCCTGCCGAACCTCGCCGCGGGCTGTTCGATGGCCGATATGGCCGATATCGATCAGGTCGAAGAAGCGTGGGAGCAGCTGGCCGACGTGCTCGGCCCGCTCGACGTCGCCGACGAGACGGGCCGGGTACCGGTCATCCCCGTCACGTATATGAACTCCTCCGCAGCGATCAAGGGATTCGTCGGACGCCACGGCGGCATCGTCTGCACGTCGTCGAACGCGCAGACCGTGCTGCAGTGGGCGTTCGAGCGCGGACAGCGCGTGCTGTTCTTCCCCGATCAGCACCTCGGCCGCAACACAGCCAAGGCGATGGGCGTGCCGCTGGAGCAGATGCCGATGTGGAACCCGCGTCGCCCGCTCGGCGGCTCCACAGCCGACCAGCTCATCGACTCGCGTGTCATTCTCTGGCACGGCTTCTGCTCGGTGCACCGCCGTTTCACGGTGGCGCAGATCGATCAGGCCCACGCCGAGCACCCGGATGTACGAGTGATCGTGCACCCGGAGTGCCCGATGGAAGTCGTCGACGCCGCCGACGAAGCAGGATCGACCGACTACATCCGCCGGGCGATCGACGCGGCCACCGAGCCCACGACGTTCGCGATCGGCACCGAGATCAACCTGGTGCGTCGCCTCGCCGCGCAGTACCCGCAGCACGAGATCTTCTGTCTCGACCCGGTGGTCTGCCCGTGCTCGACGATGTATCGCATCCACCCCGGATATCTGGCGTGGGTCCTCGAAGAGCTGGTCGCCGGCCGCACACCCAATCGCATCCAGGTCGCCGCCGACGTCGCCGACCCCGCCCGGGTCGCGCTCGAGCGGATGCTGGCCGCAAAGCCCCGCGCATGAGCCGAGCCGCCACCCGCGTCATCGTCGTCGGCTCCGGCATCGCCGGGCTCACAGCGGCACTGCACGTGGCCGAAGCCGGCCACCGCACCACGCTCGTCACGAAAGACGCCCTCGGCGACGGTTGCACGCCATTCGCCCAGGGCGGCGTCGCCGGCTATTACGACAGCGGTGATTCAGCCGCGCAGCACGCCGAAGACACCCTCGCCGCCGGCGGCGGTCTGGCAGAGCCCGCGGCCGTCGACGTGCTCGTGCGCGAGGGCGCCGAACGGGTCGCCGAGCTCATCACGCGCGGCGTCGCATTCGATCGCGCAGCCGACGGCACGCTGCAGCTGGGCCGCGAGGCCGCGCATCGCCACGCCCGCATCCTGCACGCCGGCGGCGACGCCACTGGGGCCGAGATCTCACGGGCGCTGATCGCGCAGCTGCGCTCACGCCCGATCGAGGTCTGCACGCAGACGTTCCTCGTCGATCTGCTGGTTTCCGAAGACCCCCTCGCAGGTCGTCGGGTGCGCGGCATCCGCGCCCTGCGCGACGGAGCGTTGGTTGAGATCGAGGCCGATACAGTGATCCTCGCGAGCGGCGGTGCCGGACAGCTGTACGCGCACACCACGAATCCGTCCGGCGCGACCGGCGACGGCATCGCCGCGGCCATCCGCGCGGGCGCAGCCGTCGCCGACCTCGAGTTCATGCAGTTTCACCCCACGGTTCTCGCCACGGGCGACGCGTTCCTCATCTCTGAGGCCGTGCGCGGCGAGGGTGCCGCACTCATCGACGATGACGGTCGACGGTTCGTCTTCGACACCCACCCCGACGGCGAACTCGCGCCGCGTGATGTCGTCTCGCGAGCGATCGCGCAGCACGCTGCCGCTCAGGGATCTCCCGTGCGATTGGATGCCAGGATGATCGGCGCTGCGCGCCTGGCCGAGCGCTTTCCGACGATCGATCGGGTCACACGCGATCGCGGCTTCGACTGGGCGCGCGAACCCATTCCCGTCACGCCCGCGGCCCATTATCTGATGGGCGGCGTCGTCACCGATCTCGACGGCCGCACGTCGCTTGCGGGACTGCTCGCCGCCGGTGAGGTCGCCCGCACCGGCGTGCACGGCGCGAATCGTCTGGCCTCGAACAGTCTGCTCGAGGGCGCTGTCTTCGGCGCGCGTGCCGCAGCGGCCGCCACCGACCCGTTCGAATCGCGCAAGTTGCTGCATCCGCGGCGCGGATCGAGCAATTTGCGCGATTCGAACGCCAGCGGCGGCGGCAGCGGCGGCGGCGGCGGCGCCAACATCAGTCGTGCCGCCCTCCAGCAACTGATGTGGAAGCACGTCGGGCTGCTGCGCACACACGACGGACTGGCCGAAGCCGCGACGACCCTTCGTTCGTGGCGAGGCGGCGCGGGCGCAACCAACCGCACTGAGCTCGAAGACGCCAACCTGCTGCTGCTGGCTGAAGCCACGGCATCCGCTGCCGTGAAGCGCACCGAATCGGTCGGCGCACACCACCTCTCCCGCGAACCCGCCCTGATCGGAGCCTGATGCTGACCACTGCCACCCTCACCCGCGTCGTCGGCGCCGCCCTCGAAGAAGACGCGCCCTGGGGCGACCTCACGAGCACGACCCTGCTGCCGGTCGACGCCACGGCCGTCGCCGACCTCGTCGCGCGCGAGCACGGCGTCTTCAGCGGCGGCGATGTCTTCGCCACCGCCTTCACCCTCACCGACCCCACGGTCACAACCGATCTGCACGTCGGCGACGGCGACGCGTTCGCGCCGGGCGATGTGCTCGCCTCGGTCTCGGGGGCGGCACGCAGCATCCTGACCGCCGAACGCGTCGCACTGAACTTCACCCAGCGCATGAGCGGTATCGCCACCCTGACCGCGCAGTACGTGTCAGCGGTCGACGGCACCGGCGCGCGAATCGCCGACACACGCAAGACCACACCCGGCCTGCGCGCATTCGAGCGGCACGCCGTCGTCTCGGGCGGCGGCAACAATCATCGCCACTCGCTCTCGGACGCCGTCATGGCCAAAGACAATCATCTGGCCGTACTGCGGGCTGCGGGGGCCGACCTCGCCACCGCACTGCGCGAGACGCTGAAGACGCTGCCCCACACAGCGCACGTCGTGATCGAGGTCGATCGGCTCGACCAGATCGAGACGGTGCTCGCGGGCGGCGCTCACACGGTGCTGCTCGACAACTTCTCGCTCGACGATCTGCGTGCGGGTGTCGCCCTGATCGGCGATCGGGCGACGGTCGAGGCATCCGGCGGCGTGAGTCTCGATACCGTCCGGGGCATTGCCGAAACCGGCGTCGACGTCATATCCGTCGGCGCGCTCACGCACTCGGCCCGCGCCCTCGACCTCGGACTCGACGTGCGGATCTCGTAATGCTGTACCTCGATCACGCTGCCACGTCTCCTGTGCGCCCGGAGGTGCTCGCGGCGATGCAGCCCTACCTCACGGGCATCTTCGGAAACCCCTCG
>NZ_JAJUFV010000037.1 GCF_029263575.1 Microbacterium sp.
AACCCGCTTTCGAACATCGCCTGATTGCGCAGGTCGTACCAGAGGCGATGCATGTCCGCCTCGTCGCGCATGGTCGACGCCATCTCAGCTCCGAAGCGGTCGGCGAGCTCGGCGCCGGTGCGCGAGGTCTCGACGAGCACGTCGTAGCGGCGGGCGCACTCGGACTTGTACTGCCAGATCGCCTGGCCGATCAGATCGTCTTTTCCGGCGAAGTAGTAGTGCAGGATGCCGAGGGAGAGGTCGCTGTGCGCGGCGACGTCGCGCAGGCCGGTGTTGGCGAAGCCGCGGGCGGCTATCGCCGCAAGCGCGGCATCGGCGAGTTCATGACGCCGCTGGGCGATCTTCTCCGCACCGGGCCGCTGCGTGCGCACGACAGTTTCGTCCACCGCTTCTCCTCGCTCGGGTATGGCAGAGCTTACTCCGGATGACCGACAGCTTCGAGGGGTCTTCGCAGAAGCGCCGGGTGACGATCTCGATGTCCGCGGTGGCCAGTAAACTCATCAGGTGACTGTTCCAGGGATTCTGCGCGCCTTGGAAGAGGCGACCCTTTACCGTGATGCCCTCACCTGGGCGCAGGCCGATGCCGATCTGGGCTTGGTCGATGGGCTCGATGCTCCGACGATCGCGGGGCTGCTCGATCGGCGCACGCGCGCAGGCAAGGCAGCATCCCTCTTGGTGATCGCGCCCACGGGCCGTCGCGCCGAGTCGCTGGCCTCGTCGCTGGCTTCTTTCGTGCCGGATGCCGAGATCCTCCGGTTTCCCGCATGGGAGACGCTGCCGCACGAACGGCTGAGCCCCAGCCCCGACACGGTCGGCCAGCGTCTTGAGACGCTGCGCCAGATCAGCACCTGGGCGCAGGAGCGACCGTTGATCGTGGTGGCGTCTGTGCGGGCGGCGCTGCAACCTGTTGCCGCCAACCTTGGCGCCACAGCCCCCCTCTCACTCGTGCTCGGCGGCCGCGGCCTCGAGCTCGAAGCCGCCATCGAACAGCTGGTCGAGCGCGCCTATTCACGCGTCGACATGGTGTCGCGCCGGGGCGAGTTCGCCGTTCGTGGCGGCATCCTCGATGTGTTCCCGCCGACGAGTGAGCATCCGTACCGCGTCGAGTTCTTCGGTGATGAGATCGACCAGATCCGTGCATTCTCGGTGGCTGATCAGCGGTCGCTGCCCGGTGACGTCGATCGGGTCGAGCTGCCGGCGACGCGCGAGCTGCTGCTGACGGCCGATGTGCGCGACAAAGCACG
The DNA here is from genome assembly GCF_029263575.1 of Microbacterium sp. Lineage (GTDB taxonomy): Bacteria > Actinomycetota > Actinomycetes > Actinomycetales > Microbacteriaceae > Microbacterium. The sequence goes on from NZ_JAJUFV010000037.1 coordinate 1,245, forward strand.
GTCGCTCATCGACGCGTTCCCCGCCATCGGGGGGATGCTCGAGAAGATGGCCGAGGGCATTCCGGTCGAAGGCATGGAATCGCTGCTTCCCGCTGTGGCGGGGCCGTTGCAGTCGCTGGCTGAGTACTTCCCCGCTGATACGGCGGTCGCGCTGGTCGACCCCGAGCGCTCGAGCGCTCGGGCCCAGAGCCTCGGTGAGACCAATCGTGAGTTCCTTGAGGCCGCATGGAGCGCGGCGACCTCCGGGGCATCGGCTCCGATCGACCTGGGTGCCGGCGACTTCCTCAGCATCGCGCAGCTGCGCGAGATCGTTCGCGATCGGGGAGGCGTGTGGTGGCGGTTCAGCCCCTTTGCGGCCGACGATGACTCTGCGGCCGGCATCCACTCGTCGATCATCCCGTCGTTCCACGGCAACGTCGACGGCGCGGTCGAGTTCGTTGCCGAGCGGCTGGCCGACAGGTGGCGGGTGGTGATCGTCGCATCCGGTGCGGGGCTCATCGATCGTGCGAGAGACGTGCTCTCCGATCGGGGGCTCGCCGCGCGAGCGGTCGACACTCTGACCGACGAACCGGATGCCGGTGTCGCAACCCTGGTGCTCGGCTCTCTCGAATCCGGGTTCCAGGTGCCCGAGGCGAAGCTCGCCGTTCTCACCGACAACGAGTTCTACGGCCGAACGATCGGCGGCGACCAGCGGGTCGTCAAGAAGCTCGCCTCGCGACGTAAGAACGTCGTCGATCCGCTGCAGCTCAAGAACGGTGATTTCGTCGTGCACTCGACGCACGGCATCGCTCGTTTCGTCGAGATGACCCAGCGCGAGGTCTCCACCGGCGGCCGCAATGGCACCAAGACCACGCGTGATTACCTCGTGCTCGAGTACGCGCCATCCAAGCGCGGCTACCCGGGCGACAAGCTCTACGTTCCTACTGATCAGCTCGATCTGCTGTCGCGCTACGTCGGCGGCGAGGCGCCGACGCTGTCGAAGATGGGCGGCAGCGATTGGTCGGCGGCGAAGGGCAAGGCCCGTAAGGCCGTGCGCGATATAGCCGTCGAACTCGTGAAGCTGTACTCGGCGCGCATGTCGGCGAAGGGGCACGCCTTCGGCCCTGATACGCCGTGGCAGCGTGAACTCGAAGAGGCGTTCCCGTTCGCAGAGACGCAAGATCAATTGCAGACGATCGACGAGATCAAAGCCGACATGGAACGCCCCATTCCGATGGATCGTCTGCTGTCCGGTGACGTCGGGTTCGGTAAGACCGAGGTCGCCGTGCGTGCGGCGTTCAAGGCGATCCAAGACGGCAAGCAGGTGGCGATGCTCGTGCCCACGACGCTGCTGGTCAAACAGCACATGGAGACCTTCGCCGAGCGCTTCGCCGGATTCCCGGTGAAGGTCAGAGCGCTGTCACGCTTTCAATCAGATAAAGACGCGCGCCTCACACGTGACGGGCTGCTCGACGGCACGGTCGACATGGTGATCGGAACCCACCGCATCCTGACTGATCAGGTGATGTTCAAAGACCTGGGGCTTCTCATCATCGATGAGGAGCAGCGCTTCGGGGTCGAGCACAAAGACCGACTGAAGAAGCTGAAGACGAACGTCGACATCCTCGCGATGAGCGCGACGCCGATTCCGCGCACGCTCGAGATGGCCGTCACCGGCATCCGCGAGATGTCGACGTTGGCGACGCCGCCGGAGGACAGGCATCCGATTCTCTCGTTCGTCGGCGCCCGCAGCGACAAGCAGATCGCCGCAGCCATCCGGCGTGAGATCCTGCGTGAAGGGCAGGTGTTCTTCGTGCACAACCGAGTGCAGTCGATTCAGCGCGTCGCCACCCAGCTCGCCGAGCTCGTACCCGAAGCACGCATCGCTGTCGCGCACGGAAAGATGGGCGAGCACCAGCTCGAGCAGGTCGTCGACGACTTCTGGGAGCGCAAGTACGACGTACTCGTGTCGACCACGATCGTCGAGACCGGTCTCGATATCTCGAACGCCAACACGATCATCATCGACCGGGCAGACAAGTACGGGCTGTCGCAGCTGCATCAGCTGCGGGGACGGGTGGGCCGTGGGCGCGAGCGCGCGTATGCGTACTTCCTCTACGACGAGCTGAAGCCGCTGTCGGAGACGGCCGCCGACCGCCTGCAGACGATCGCCGTGAACAACGAACTCGGCTCGGGCATGCAAGTGGCGCTCAAAGACCTCGAACTGCGCGGCGCGGGCAACATGCTCGGGGGAGAACAGGCCGGTCACATCGCCGGGGTCGGGTTCGACCTGTACCTGCGCATGGTGGGCGAGGCTGTCGCCACCTTCCGCGGTGAAGAGACCGAGACAGGAGGCGAACTGCGCATGGAACTGCCCATAGACGGCCGCATACCAGAGACGTACATCGACAGCGAACGCCTGCGGCTCGAGGCCTACCAGAAGCTTTCCGCAGCGGCGGCACCGACGGCGAAAGACGAGGCGATCGACCTGGTTGTCGAGGAGCTCGTCGACCGCTACGGCGCCCCGCCGGAAGAGGTCGAGGGGCTGGTCGCGATCGCGCGACTGCGGCGCCGTGCTGCGCGTGCCGGGCTCACAGATGTCGTGGCGATGGGGTCGAACCTGCGTGTGGCGCCCGCACGTCTCGCGGATTCGATGAAGGTGCGGTTGCAGCGGCTGTATCCGAAGGCCAAACTCGTCGGCGGGGGAGAGGCCCTCGTCGTGCCGCTACCCACTGACACCGAGCTGCTCGCATGGGTGGGGCAGCTGCTGACCGCGTTGTTCCCGGAGCCCGTGTCCGCTGCGTCCCCGTGACGGAAGGTTGGATGTGTCTGATTCTGAAGAACTGATTGCGCTGGGCCTGGCCGCTGATGTCACGGGGTGGGATTTCAGTTGGCTTGACGGACGCGCGAGCGAAGAACGACCGCCGTGGGGATACGCGCGTCTGCTGGCCGAGCGGCTGAGTGGCGCATCGGCTTCACTCGATCTCGACACCGGAGGCGGAGAGGTGTTGGCAGAAGCGGGGCAGTTCCCGCTGACCGCCGTCGCGACCGAATCCTGGGCGCCGAACGTTGCGAAGGCCACCGCCCTGCTGCATCCACGCGGTGTCGCCGTCGTCCACACAGAGCACGACAGGCCGCTGCCGTTTGCCGATGGCGCCTTCGATCTCGTGACCAGCAGGCATCCGGTCGCGCCGCGCTGGGACGAGATCGCGCGAGTCCTGTGTGCCGGTGGTGCGTACTTCGCTCAGCACGTCGGACCGGAAAGCGGGTTCGAGCTCATCGAGTTCTTCCTCGGTCCGATGCCGGAGGCGCGACGAGGTCGCCACCCGGAAGACGAGGTCGCAGCGGCAGGGGCGGCGGGACTCGACGTCGTCGACCTGCGCGAGGCGCGGCTTCGGATCGAGATCCATGACATCGCCGCCGTGGTCTATCTGCTGCGCAAGCTCATCTGGTGGGTGCCGAACTTCACCGTTGAACGCTACCGTGAACGGCTTGAAGACCTACATGAGCTGATTCGACGGCACGGCTCGTTCATCGCGCACTCCACCAGGCATCTCATCGAGGTGCGTCGCCCGAACTGAGGCTCGCCGGGCTTCGGCCTCTCGGCCCGTGCCGAATCTCAGAAGGCCCGGGCCGCACTCGGCGTGTCGCGCGGGCAACACGCCGCCCCGGGCCAACTGCGTCTGAGATTCGGCACGCGAACGGGCCCACGCGCGCTACGCTGGCGGCATGTTGTACGAGCACCTCGGGGCTCGGCCCCGGATCCATGACACCGCCGTCATCGCTCCGACCGCCGTCATCTCTGGCGACGTCGAGATCGGTGCTGACTGCCAGGTGCTGCACGGCGCTGTGATCACCGCCGAGGGCGGGCCCATCACCCTCGGCGACAATGTCATCGTGATGGAGAACGCGTTGATCCGCGCAACAGCCGTAGATGCCGTGCACATCGGGGCGCACACCCTGGTCGGCACTCTCGCGAGCATCGCGGGGGCGACGGTCGGCGAAGAGGTGTTCTTCGCCTCTGGCGCCCGCGTGTTCAACGGCGCCCACGTCGCGGACCGCTGCGAGGTCAGGGTGAACGCGATCGTGATGCGACGTGCCGTGCTCACCGAGAGCACTGTCGTGCCCATCGGCTGGGTGGCCGTGGGCGATCCGGTGAAGCTCTTCTCTCCCGATCAGGCCGATGCGATCGCTGAGGCACAGCCCGAGCTTGACTTCCCCGGGCATGTGTTCGGGGTCGACCGAGACACTCCTGATCTGATGGTGCAGCTCACCGAGCGCTACGGGCGCTCGCTCGCACGGCACGCTGACGACCAGCCGGCGTGAGCCGAGGCATCCGACAACAGGAACAGGTGTCGGTTCAGATCACAGATGTCGGCCGGAATCCCAGGATTCCGCCGACATCCGTGTTCTCCGCCTACAGGTGTTCGTGCGTGCGATCAGATGGCGCCCTGGGCGAGCATGGCCGTGGCGACGCGCTGGAAGCCGGCGATGTTCGCACCGGCAACGTAGTCGCCCGGGACTCCGTACTTCTCTGCGGCCTGGAACGACGCGTTGTGAATGTCGCTCATGATCTCGCGCAGCTTGTTCTCGCTGTCGCCGAAGTTCCACCGCTGACGCGAGGCGTTCTGACTCATCTCGAGGGCAGACGTTGCCACACCACCGGCATTAGCCGCCTTGCCCGGTGCGAACAGCACACCCGCGCGCTGGAATGCCGCGACGGCCTCCGGCACACACGGCATATTCGCGCCCTCGGACACAGCGCGCACACCGTTCGCGATCAGCGCCTCGGCATCGGCTGCGCTCACTTCGTTCTGCGTCGCAGAGGGCACGGCGATGTCAACGGGAACATCCCACACGCTGCCGCCCTCGATGAAGCGTGCGCTCGCGCGGCGATTCGCATACTCGACGATGCGTGCACGCTCGACCTCTTTGATCTGGCGCAGCAGGTCAAGGTCGATTCCGGCGTCGTCGACGACGTAGCCAGATGAGTCGGATGCCGTCACCGCCGTCGCGCCGAGCTGACAGGCCTTCTGAATCGCGTAGATCGCGACATTGCCCGACCCGGAGACGCCGACGCGCTTGCCGGCCAGTGAGTCGTTGTGAACGGCGAGCATCTCTTGAGCGAAGAACACGGCACCGTAACCGGTGGCCTCGGTGCGCACTTCGGCGCCGCCCCAGCCGGTTCCTTTGCCGGTGAACATGCCCGACTCGTGACGGTTGGTGATCTTGCGGTACATCCCGAACAGGTAGCCGATCTCACGGCCGCCGACGCCGATGTCGCCGGCGGGAACGTCGGTGTGCTCGCCGAGATGACGGTACAGCTCGCCCATGAACGACTGGCAGAAGCGCATGACCTCTGCATCCGAGCGGCCATGCGGGTCGAAGTCGCTTCCGCCCTTGGCGCCGCCGATGCCCTGACCGGTGAGCGCGTTCTTGAAGATCTGCTCGAAGCCGAGGAACTTGATGATCGACAGGTTCACGGAGGGGTGGAACCGGAGCCCGCCCTTATAGGGGCCGAGGACCGATGAGAACTGGATGCGGTAGCCACGGTTGACCTGCAGCTTGTCGGCGTCGTCCATCCACGGAACGCGGAACATGATCTGACGTTCAGGCTCGACCAGCCGATCCAGGATGCCGGCTTCGATGTATTCCGGGTGCTGATCCAGCGCGGGCGCGATGGTCGCGAGCACCTCGTGCACGGCCTGCTGGAACTCGGGTTCGTGCGGGCTACGGGCGAGCACCGTGTCGAAGACGGGCTGAACAGACTCGGTGAGCGGGTGAAATTCGGTAAGGGTAGCGGTCACGCGGGATGACTTTCTGGAAGATGTTATGGACGTGCGATCGTGTCGCATAAGAGGGTGTGCAAGGTCGGGCACGAAGTCCCACTGTACCCCTCGTATTTTCTCGGGCGATACACGGGCGATCTCACCCGGTGTTCTGCAGGCCCGCCGCGACGCCGCTGACCGACAGCAGCAGCAGGCGTCGCTGCTCCTCGTCGACGCCCGAGCCTTCGCGAGCCGAACGCAGCTCTCCCAGTGCACGCAGTTGCAGCAGCGACAGTGCATCCACGTAGGGACTGCGCAGGGTCACAGCCCGCTGCAGGACCGGCTTGTTCTCGAGCAGGGCGTCGCCGCCGGTCAGGCGTATGACCCACTGCTTGGTGAGTGCGAGTTCGTCGAGCACGAGCTCGGCGAGGTCATCGCGGTCACCGAGCGCGAGGTAGCGTCGTGCGATGCGCTCATCGGTCTTGGCCAGACTCATCGCCACATTGTCGACCATGGTCTGCAGCAGCGGCCACTCACGATAGGCCTCGGCGAGAAGCGCTTCGTCGCCGACGGCTTCGAGCGCGGATCCGAGGCCGAACCAGCCAGCGAGGTTGATGCGCGCCTGCGTCCATGCGAACACCCACGGAATTGCGCGCAGATCTTCCAGCGACTCCACCGAGAGGCCGCGTCGGGCGGGGCGGGAGCCGAGGGCAAGCAGGCCGATCTCTTCCATCGGCGTCACGGTGGCGAACCACGGGGCGAAGCCTTCGGCCTTCACGAGGGAGAAGAAGCGCTCACGCGAGGCGGCGTCCATCGTGCTCGCGACGTCGGCGAAGCGTTCGGCGGCGCCGCTGGTGCGCGCTTCGACGCCGGGTGACGAGGCCAGCAACGTCGCCGCGGCGACCTGATCGATGTGGCGCATGGCGATGGCCGGTTCACCGTAGCGGGCGAAGATCGTCTCTCCCTGCTCGGTGAGCTTGAAGCGTCCGTCGACCGAATGCGGCGGCTGCGCGAGGATGGCCGAGTTCGCCGGGCCCCCACCGCGCCCGAGAGCGCCGCCGCGCCCGTGGAAGAGGGTCAGCGAGATACCGGCATCCTTCGCCCACAGCGCGATCTTTCGCTGTGCCTCGTAGAGGGCGAGGTTGGCGGCGACCGGGCCGACGTCCTTCGACGAGTCGGAGTAGCCGAGCATGACCTCGAGGCGGTTCTGCGTGGCGGCCATGCGCTCGCGGAATTCGGGGAACTGCACGACCTCGGTGAGAATCTGCGGCGCCGCCTGCAGATCGGCGAAGGTCTCGAACAGCGGAACGACGTCGAGCACCGGAACGTCGTCACCGAGCGCGTAGCGGGCCAGCCGGTGCACGTTGTCGAGGTCTTCGGCCGACTGCGTGAACGAGACGACATAGCGTCCAGCAGCGCGCAGTCCGTAATCTCGCTGGATGTCGGAGATAGCGCGGAACAGATCGAGCACCTCGTGGGTCCGGTCGCTGAGCTCACCGCCGGCGTCGAGTTCGGCGAGGGCCTCACGGTGCACCTGCGAGTGCTGACGAACCTCGAGCTCGGTCAGGTGGAAGCCGTACGTCTCGACCTGCCAGATCAGATGCTGGATGCCGCCGAAAGCATGGCGGCGTGCACCGGATGCCTCCAGCGAGCGCTGCACGGCACGCAGGTCGTCGAGCAGTTCTTCAGGGGCGCCGTATCCGCCGGGTGCGTTCCGACGCTTCGCGGCGACGCGTTCGGCGAAGGCGAGCAGCACGCGGCGGTGCGGCTCGTCGGGGGAGCGCGTGGCGATGTCGGCCGCGGCATCCGGATCAGCGGCAGCGAAGGCATCCCACAGAGCCGTGACGGCGCCGCTGGGTGGGGCGCCCTCCCCGCCGAGAGTGAGGCTTCGACCGATGCGGGAGATGGCACGCTCGAGACCGCGCAGAACGTGGCCAGAGGCGATCTGCGCCGCTTCGCGGGTGACGGATGCCGTGACGAACGGGTTACCGTCGCGGTCGCCACCGACCCACGAGCCGATGCGCACGAACGCCGGGACGACGGGCGCGCTCGCGCCAGACGCATCTCCGCGCAGGGCATCGTCGATGCGGCGATACACATGCGGCACGGTCGTGAAGAGCGTCTCGTCGAAGACCGACATGACGGTGCGCACCTCGTCGGTCGGCGACGGCTTCTGGTCGCGCAGCGGTGCCGTGCGCCACAGCGTGTCGACTTCTTCGAGCATCCGTCGGTGGGCGCGGCGCTGCTCGGCGCCGCCGCTGCTTGCGACGTCGTGCTGGCCGAGCAGGTCGGACAGGCGTCGGATGCTGGTCGACACCGCGCGGCGGCGCGCTTCTGTCGGGTGCGCGGTGAACACAGGGTGGAACCGCAGATCGCCGAGGCGTCGCTGTGCTTCGGTTTCGCCGACCTCACGGCACAGCTGAGCGTAGGCGGCGGCGACGGTGTCGGTGGCGTCTTCGCGGCCAGGGCGGCCGGCACGCTCGCGGAGCACGCGCACGCGCTGATGCTCTTCGGCGAGGTTCACCAGGTGGAAGTAGCAGGTGAAAGCGCGAGCGACCTCGTCGGCTCGTTCGATCGTGAACGAGTTCGCGATCTCGGTGGCGCGGTCGAACGCGTCGCTGGACTCTTCCTCGTATGCCTGAATGGTGGCCAGTCGCAGCCGTTCGACGTCTTCGAACAGCCCGGGGCGTCCGCTTTCGCGCAGAACCTGGCCGAGCAGGGCACCGAGCATGCGTACGTCAGCACGCATCTCGTCGGGAATCCCACGTCCGGCTTCGAATCGACCGATGACGCGGATGGCTTCTGTGTTCGTGGGCTCGGGGGTCACCATTCGAGGTTATCGCCGTGCACGCAGAGCTGCTGACCACATGACCGCCCGTGGCAGGGCAGCGGATAGCATGGGGCGATGCCCGACTCGCGAAACCTACTGCGCACTCAGCAGTTCCCGGCGATCCTGCTGCTGCTGGCTGCGGCCGTCGGGCTTCTGCTGGCGAATCTGCCGACATTCGGCCCGATCGACGCCGTGCTCGGATTCCATATTCAGATCCCCGGAACCGCCATCGACATGTCGGTGGCGCACTGGATCTCCGACGGCATCCTGGCGATCTTCTTCTTCACTGTCGCGATGGAGCTGCAGTACGAGCTCACGAAGGGCGATCTGAACTCGTTCGGCAAGGCGCTTCAGCCGTCGATCGCTGCCGCCGGCGGTGTGCTGGTGCCGATCGCCATCTATCTCTTCATCGCCGGGGGAGAGGAGACCGCGACCGGCTGGCCGATTCCCACCGCGACCGACATCGCCTTCGCGCTCGGCGTGCTCGCCGTGTTCGGCAAGGGACTCCCCACGGCCGTGCGCGCGTTCCTGCTCGCGCTGGCGATTCTCGACGACATCATCGGCATCATCTTCATCGCGGTGCTCTTCGCACACGATCTGAACTGGCTGTACCTTCTGCTCGCCGTGGTCGGCGTCGTGGTCTTCGGCGTGCTCTCGCGAATGCTTCGCGGCAGACTGCGCTGGCTCATCGCCGTGCTGATGGTCGTCGTCGGCGTGCTGGTGTGGGCGCTCGTGCTCTCGTCGGGGATCCACGCCACGATCGCCGGTGTGCTGCTGGGGCTGGCCATGGCTCCGGCCGCGGCGGCGCCGACCCGAGAGGCGCTCGAACCGTGGGTCAACGGCGTGATCCTGCCGATCTTCGCGTTCGCCGCGGCGTTCGTCGTGATCCCGGCGCTTTCGCCCTCGGAGCTCTCACCGGCGTTCTTCGGCATCGCGGTCGCGCTGCCGGTCGGCAAGATCATCGGCATCACGCTGTTCGGATTCGTGGCGATTCGCGTCGGCTCGAAGGGGAGGAAACCCGATCTGACGATCACCGACCTGGTCGCGGCGGGGGCGCTCGGCGGTATCGGCTTCACGGTCTCGCTGCTGCTGGCGAACCTCGCTTTCGCCGACAACCAGATCGTGCGCGACCAGGCGATTCTCGGCGTCCTGGTGGGCTCGCTGATCTCGGTCGTACTGGCCGGAATCGTCATCTCGCTGCGCGCTCGGTGGTTCCGTCGGGTCACCGCGGCCAGTTCGTGACGAGCGTGGAGGGGAGTCATGACCGACGAAGCGGATGCTCTGCGCCAAGCAGCCGACACCATGAAGGCCGTTCGGCAGGCGTGCCCGTGGTCGCAGCAGATCACCCATCGCGACCTCGTGCCGTACCTGATCGAAGAGTCGCACGAGGTGATCGACGCGGTCGAGGCCGGCACGCGCGCTGACCTCCGCGAAGAGCTCGGCGATCTGCTCTGGCAGGTACTGTTTCACGCGGCGATCGCCGCGCAAGACGGTGACGACCCCTTCGACATCGACGACGTCGCGCAGACGCTGACGGAAAAGATGGTCCGGCGGCATCCGCACGTCTTCGCCGATGAGGTCGCGACGACGCCCGAAGAGGTGCTCGTGCACTGGAACGCCGCGAAGGCCGCGGAGAAGCGCGAGCGCACGAGCGTGCTCGACGGTGTTCCGCGCGGCATGCCCGCCCTCGCCCTCGCCCAGAAGCTCATCGGCCGCGCCTCGTCTCTCACCCCTTCGCCTCCGATCCCTGAGCCTGTCGAAGGGTCGAACCCCTCGCCCGCTCTTGCCCTTCCGGCATCCGAGTCCGCCCTCGGCGACGCTCTTCTCACGCTCGTCGCGCACGCCCGCGATCAGGGCTGGGACGCCGAGCGTGCTCTGCGCGAGCGCCTGCGGCTGCTGGAAGCCGAGGTGCGCGCAGCCGAGGGCCGCTGACGCGGACGCCGCGTCATCGACGACCCCGTTAGCGCCAGTGTTGCTCGTTCCGGGGCGTTATGGTCGGTCGCGTGTGGCGGCCCGATAGATACGCATCATCGCCAGATACCACGCCAGGATTGCGGCAAGAGCGGGCAGATAGAACCAGAATCTGTATTCAGGCAACACCGCCCCGAGCACGATGCCACAGATGAAGACCACGAGCACCGCGCCTGTGATGATCAGGCGGTTGGCCGGTCGTGTGATGACGTGCCACCAGGTCGTTGGCTCTGGTGTCTTTGTATCGTTCACTTCAGCTCACCCTTCAATGCTCAGCGGCAAGGTCCACCGCGGTATATGTCGACCCAGAAGATGTGAGGCAGACCTGGCGGCGTGGTGACCGTGATCTGCACGCACGCTTTGGGATTCGAATTGTTAGCAACGCCTGCGTTGACTGCAAGCGCCCCTGCAGCGGCGATACACGCCCAGGCCACGGGGCCGCAGACCGCACCTCCCAGCGAGAGGAGACCGAGATCAGCGATTGTTGCGGTTTCCGCTCGATTGAAGCGGACTCGCGACTGGAATACTGCTGGAAAGTCGAATGTAGGATCCGCGACTACGGGATACACGATACCGACGTCTGCGTGCTTAACGATCTGCGTCAGCGTGCTCCCGTCCGCGACGTACTCGGTTTGCACAGTGTTGCCGTCTGCGTCGAAAGCCCACGGAGCGCGAGCATTCGCGACAATAGTCTCGACGACGGCCTCACTGTCATCGCTCGCGTGGTAAACGACAGCCGCCCCGTCCGGTTGGATCTCGACTGTCGCGTTCTCGCCGAAGTCGTACGAGAACGATTCGGGCTGTACCTTGTCTGTGATGACAGTACTGAAGCGGATTGCTTCGTCCGCTGTCATGACGTTCACCGCCGGTGTCTCGGCATCGCCGGCAAACGTGATGGAACCGTCGTCTGCAACAGTTGCCTCTTTGAGACGGCCGGATTGGGGCAGCGAGACTGAAACCTTCTCGTCGCCTGTTGTGATCGAGACGTCATCTGCCGCCTCGAATGGGAGCGATAGCGTTCCACCGTGGTTGAGAGTCATCCCATAACCCGTGTCCGTAGCGGTAAGGTCGGCAGAAGTGAGCTCCACGGGAGCTGCGGTTCGTACGGCCTGGGCGACGTCGTCTGCCTCAGATTGGTCGGCATACGCAGGAGTCATGCCGCCCAGGAGAAACGCGATTGCCGCGCCTGAGGCGATGAGTGGGAACCTTGACTTAGGCTTCATGTTGCTACTTCTTGTCCTGGTTCTGGGCCGTCGGTTTTAGCGTAGGTCGGAGGGTACTGGCTGTCTGTAGGGCATTTGGAGGACAGACAAGAGTGCGAGGTTGTGATAGTCGAGCACTCGAGAAAGTGTGGACTGGTGCGTCCACGTCTCGCTGAGTCGGTGCCGTTTCCACTCGACTTCGCCCGATTGCCTAGACATAGGCCAGGGCAGGCCCGACCACAGATGCCGACGACACCTGGAAAGATAGAGGCGTGGCTACTGTGAACCCGCCGCGCGGAATGCGCGATATCCTTCCCGCTGACAAGGCCCGTCGCGAGCGCGTGCTCTCGGTCATTCGCGATCGTTACCGGGCGCACGGGTTCGATGAGATCGAGACACCCGCGTTGGAGGAGTATTCCCGCTTGCATGCCGGTGTCGGCGGTGACAACGAGAAGCTGGCGTACAACGTGCTGCGTCGTGGCTTGGGCGGTGACGACATCGAGCGCATCGGTGTGGCGATCGGGCAGGCAGCCGACAACATGGCGCAGTTGTCTGACCTCGGGCTGCGCTACGACCTGACGGTTCCACTTGCGCGCTTCTACGCGAGCAATCGCGGGCAGCTTCCCGGTGTCTTCCGTGCCATTCAGATCGGGCCGGTCTGGCGTGCCGAGCGCCCGCAGAAGGGCCGGTATCGCCAGTTCATGCAGTGCGACATCGACATCATGGGCGATGATTCCGCACGCGCCGAGGCGGAGCTGATGGTCGCTTCACTGGACGCTCTGGATGCGTTGGGGCTCTCGGGCGCTTCGGTGCGGATCAACGATCGTCGCGTGCTCGATTGGATGCTCGATTCTTTCGGTTTCCGCGCTGATGAGCGTCCTGGCGTGCTGATCACGATCGACAAGCTCGACAAGGTCGGCCCCGACGGCATCGTCGCTGAGCTTCGCGAACGCGAAGCGACGCCCGCCGCGGTCGATGCGCTGGAGGCGTTCCTGCGTCGCCCGCTGACGATGGAATACAACCCGTACGGCGAGCGGCAGATCCGCAAGGCACTGCCGGAGAACGCGCCGGATGACCTGGTCGCACACCTCGTCGGCATCGGCGAGGCCGTCGCCGCGGGCTCTGCCTCGGCCGCCGAATCGATCGATGCGACGCCACTCGTGTTCGACCCGTTCCTCGTGCGCGGGATGGGATATTACACCGGCACGATCTTCGAACTCGCGCATCCGTCGGTGGGCTATTCGCTCGGCGGCGGCGGACGGTACGACGGCATGATCGGCCGCTTCCTCGGACAGGACGTCCCTGCGGTCGGGTTCTCGCTCGGTTTCGAGCGTCTGGTCGATCTCGTCGAGTTCACAGCGGATGCCGACAGCCAGGCGGTCGTGCTCGTTCATGACGCCGACGTGCCGGTGTCCGAGCTCGCCGCGCACAAGGCGGCCGTGCTCCGTTCCTTCCGTGGTGCCGGGCGGGTGCGGCTGGAGCGGCGCGTGAAGAACTTCAAGGGGCTGCTGGAGCGCTCTGCCGCCGACGGGTACACCGCGTTCGCAACGGTTTCGGCGGGCGCCGAGCCCGGAGCACTGGAACTCAAGCCCCTGTCCTAGCCTCCGGCACCCGGCCCGGCGTCCGGGCTGCCTCGTCCCCGTCCCCGTCCGGCATCCGCGCGTCCCCGGGTGTCTGCCGGGGCGTCCCGATTGACCGAGTCCGTCCCGATCTGCTGAGCTTTCGGCCGAGTTCGTCAGCAGATCGGGACAACGTCAGCAGATCGGGACAACGTCAGCAGATCGGGACAACGTCAGCGAATCCGGGTGCCCTCGACCGTCACCACATCGCGAATCGCGTAGCCGAAGAAGCACACGCCGTACCGCTGTTCACACCGTGTTCACGCGGATGCGCTCAACTCGGCCTATGGCTCGCACCCTCGTCATGGTCGGCGCTGCCGTCGGCGGTGTGGTGGCGCTCGCAGCCGGCATTCGCATGGTGCTGGTTCGTCAAGCCGCGATCGCCCGCGCGCGCATCGGAAAACCGCTCGGTGAGCAGTCGCTGGATGCCGACCGCGTATGGCGCCGGGCGCTGCAGGGCGAGCCGGTCACGCTTCTGCTGCTGGGTGACTCGCTCGCCGCGGGGCTCGGCGCGGAGCACCGCAAGCAGACTCTCGGCGGTCGACTGGCGAAAGCCCTGGCCAAGCAGCTCAAGCGTCCGGTGCTGCTACGGACGGCAGCGGTGGTCGGTTCGGAGTCGTCGGCGCTCGCCGGCCAGCTGGACACGCTGGGTGCGCTCTTTCGGGCTGATGTCGCGGTGATCGTCGTGGGCGGAAACGACGTCACCCACCTGGTGCCGCCTGCCGTGGCCGCGGCTCAGCTCGAGCAGGCCATGACGCGGTTGTCGGATGCCGGCACCCCTGTCGTCGTCGGCACATGCCCAGATCTCGGCACGCTGCGGCCGGTGCCCCAGCCTCTGCGCCGGATCCTGTCGCGAATGTCGCGGCGGCTCGCACGGGAGCAGGCGAAGGCCGCGCGGCGCGCCGGTGCCGTGCCGGTCGATCTGCGCCAGGCCGTGGGAGCGGTGTTTCACGAGCAACCCGATGAGATGTTCAGCCTTGACCGGTTCCACCCGAGCGCTGCGGGGTACCGCCGCACGGCTGAGGCGCTGCTTCCGGCGGTGGTCGCCGCGCTGGCGACACGGCGCTGAGCTCGCAGTGTCGTGAAGAGGCGGCTACCGGGCCGCGCTGCGACTGACGCGCAGCCGCAGCATCCGATAGACGACGCCGACGATCACGACGCCCGTTCCGATCAGCGAGGCGATCACCGGCAGGGTGTTCACGAGGACGAGGCATCCGAGCACACCGATCACCTGCAGTGCGCGCGGATAACGTCGCGCGCCAGCGCGCTGCCGGAACGCCGCGGCATTCGCGATGAGGTAATAGATCAGCACACCGAACGAGGAGAAGCCGATGGCGCCGCGCAGATCGGCGACGAGCACGATGGCGATGACGATCAGCGCGACGGCGATCTCGGCGCGGTAGGGCACCTGCCATCGCGGATGCACGGCACTGAAGAACCGCGGCAGGTCGGCTTCGCGCGCCATCGCGAGGCTCGTGCGTCCGATGCCGGTGAGCAGCGCGAGCAGGGCCCCCAGCGACGCCGTGGCCGCTGCGATACGCACGACCGGTTCCAGGCCCGCGAACCCGGCGGCATCGACGACGGCGGCCAGGGGAGCGGCGTGGGCGGCGGCATCCGATCCGAGTGCCATCATGACGATCACCGCGACGAGTGTGTAGACCACGAGTGCTCCGGTGAGCGCGAGAACGATCGCGCGCGGGATGCTGCGGGCAGGTTCCACGACCTCTTCGCCCATGGTCGCGATGCGGGCGTACCCGGCGAAAGCGAAGAACAGCAGCCCGGCACCCTGCAGCACGCCGTAGGCAGTGGGGTCTGGCAGGGGCGCGGGTGGTGCGGCGGGCGCACCCGAGAAGCCGACGGCGACGACGGCGGCCAGGCCGAGCAGTGAGATCACGACGAGGATGCGGGTGAGAAGAGCGGTGCGGGTCACGCCGAAGCAGTTCACGGCCGCGAGCGCCGCGACCGCGGCGGACGCGATGACCGGTTCCCACCCGGCAGGGGCGGCATAGGCGGCGAAGGTCATCGCCATGGCGGCGCAGCTGGCGATCTTGCCGATCACGAAGCACCAGCCGGCGACGAAGCCCCACCAGGGTCCGATCTCGGCGCGTGCATACGCGTACGTGCCGCCGGCGACCGGATGCACCGCTGCCAACTGTGCCGACGAGGTGGCATTGCACAGCGCGACGATCGCGGCGATCGCCAGTGCGATGAGCAGGCCGGAACCGGCGACGGCGATGGCCGGTCCCCACACCGAGAAGACGCCAGCACCGATCATGGAGCCGAGGCCGATGGCGACGGCATCCGTCAGTGTCAGGCGGCGTGCGAGTTTCACCTGCTCATCGTGGCATCGTTCGGTGAACGTCAGGTATTGCGGGCCTGGGTGATGCGCTTCTTCTCGCGGATGTAGACCTCCCGGCGAACCTTCGCGACCACATCGCCCGCGCGATCGGTGATCTCCGTCTCGAACCACTCGAGCACTTTGGCTCCGCCGTGCGCCTTCTGGCGGATTGCGGCCGCGTGCTCCTTCGGGACGTGAAAGTGCGCGGTGAGCACGCCGCGTCCGGGCTTGACGAACTCGATCTCTCCGCGCGTGTCCCACACGACGTAGTCGCGGCCGAGCTGGTGCATCACGAGCATGAAGAAGTACGGATCGGTCATGGCCGACATCGATCCCCCGAAAGCGGTCTTCACATAGTTGCGCGTGAAGACGTTGATGCGCAGCTCGACGGTCGCGTGCGTCCAGTCGTCGCTGAAGCGACGCACCCGGATGCCGCTGAACAGGTTCGGAATCCACAGGCTCATGCCGATGGCGAGCCGACGGGGAGTGATCTTCATGTCGTCAGTGTGACGGAACGGCCGTTGTAGGCAAAAGCGTTTGTGGGTTGATACAGTTGTTCTAGTTAAGCTATAACTATTAGAACTGGAGCGGAGGTGATGTCATGCTGATCACCATCGATGCCGAGAGCGCCCATCCGCTCTTCGAGCAAGTCGCCTCTTCTGTGCGCGGCGACATCCTCGCCGGTCGGCTCGTTCCCGGCGACCGGCTGCCGACTGCGCGCGACGTCGCTGAGACGCTCGAGATCAACGTGCACACCGTGCTGCGCGCGTACCAGCAGCTTCGCGACGAGGGCCTGCTCGATCTCCGTCGCGGTCGCGGCGCTGTCATCTCGGCATCCGCTGCGCCGCTGGCCGATCTCGCCCACGACCTGCAGGCGCTTGTCGCTCGCGCGTCCGCCCTGGGCGTCGCGCCGGCAACTCTCGCCGCACTGATGAAGGAGACTCGCTCATGAATCACGAGGTTCGCCGCTCTCGTACCGCCTTCTTCATCGTCGGGGTTTTCGTGCCGATCGTGATCATCGCGATCACCGCGGCGATCGCCTTCGCGTGGTTGCCGGAGCTGCCCGACCCGATCGCGACACACTGGGGCTCAGACGGCGCCGACGGCTACGGGCCGCGGTGGATGGCTGTGGCGCTGCCGCTCGGCGTCGGTGGTGGGCTGATCGCGCTCATGGGGGTGATGGGAGCCTTTGGTCATCGGATGCCGCAGAGCAGCACCAAGCCCCCGGTCGCGTCGTGGGGACCCGTCTCGCGTTTTCTGGGTGCGATGAGTCTCGGGCTGGCGTTGATGATCGCCGTGATGTCCTTGTCGACCGCGGGAATTCAGCGGGGTCTCGCCGAGGCCTCGCTCGCGCCCGACATCGGCGGATGGACGTTGGTTTCCGTCGGTCTGCTCATCGTCGGTTCGGTGGCCGGATGGTTTCTGCAGCCGCGCTCGCCGGAGCGGCCCGTCGCGACGGGTGCTCCCGTGACCGCCATGACGTTGGCTCCCGCGCAGCGCGCCGCCTGGTTCGGCACCGCCGCGATGGCGAGGGGCGGTCGGATGACGCTGCTGGTGCTTCTGCTGATCCTCTTTGCCACCACGGCCTTCACCGTGGCCGGTGGCGGTCCGAGCGGATGGGTTCTGGTGGCGCTCAGCATCGTGATGATCGTGTTGATCGGTTCGACTCTGGTGTTTCGTGTGCGCGTGAACGGCACCGGGCTCCGCGTGCGCTCGCTGCTCGGCTGGCCGGATACCCGGATCGCGGCGGCCGACATCGTGAACGTCGAGGTCGTCGAGATCAACCCGATGGCCGAGTTCGGCGGATGGGGCTGGCGCATCGGCGTCGATGGTCGTCGCGGCGTCGTGCTGCGTACCGGTGAGGCGCTGCAGGTCACCGACAGCCGAGGCAAGGTGTTCGTCGTCACTGTCGACGGCGCACGCGACGCGGCATCCGTGCTCGAAGCAGTACGCGAACGCGCCAACCACGATGACCCCCATCCCGACAGGAGCAGACCATGACTCGCATCCGCCCGTCCGCCACGATCACCTTCATCATCCTCGCGATGGGGCTGGCTTGGCTGGTCGCCATACCACTATGGCTGGGCGGTGGGCTGGCCGATCCGCTCTCCAGTCTGCTCATCTCGGTCATGATGTACACGCCGGCGGTCGCCGCCGTCATCGTCCTGCTCGTGATGCGCCCGGTGCCCCGTGGCGAGCGCCTCCGGTTTCTGGGAGTGTGGCCGCTGCGCCCGGCCAAACGCGTGGTGTGGATGAGCGTGCTCGCGCTGTTCGGCCCGATGCTGGTCGTCGCGGCTTCTGTCGCGGTCGCTGCACTGTGCGGCTGGGTGCAGCTCGACCTCGTGAACTTCTCGGGATTCGACCAACAGCTCCAGGCTGTGACCCCGGAGGGTGTTACGGCGCCGCCGGCGATCGTGATGATCATGTCGCAGCTGGTGATGATCCCGTTCGCGGCAGCGACGATCAATGCGGTGCTCGCCTTCGGCGAGGAACTGGGCTGGCGCGGGTTTCTGATTCCGGCGCTGCGGCCTCTGGGCACGTGGCCGACGCTGCTGATTAGCGGTGCGGTGTGGGGCGTCTGGCATGCTCCGGTGGTGCTGTTGGGCTACAACTTCGGTCGCCTCGACATCACCGGCGTTCTGCTCATGACGGGCGGATGCATCGCCTGGGGTGTGCTGTTGGGGTGGTTGCGACTGCGGACGGCATCCGTATGGCCGGCGGTGTTCGCGCACGGTGCGCTCAATGCGTGCGGGGCGCTTGTGACGCTGGTGTACGCGGCGGGCACCACGTTCGACATGGCCCTGGTCGGGCCGCTCGGCGTCGCCGGGTGGATCGCCTGCGCGATCGTCATGGTCGTGTTGGCGCTGACGGGGCAGCTGCGCAAGCAGCCCGAGCTGGCGAGGCCAGCTGAGTCGAAGCACCCTTGACGGCGTCTTCGCCGCGGGGTTGGGTGGAGCCATGGCTGAACCGACCCCACAGAACTGGCGCCTGACCGACGAGTACCTCTCCGAGACGCTCGTGGGGCACGATCCGCAGCTCGAGGCCGCCCTCGCAGCGCAGCGTGCGGCGGGACTTCCCGACATCGAGGTGGCTCCCGTCAGCGGCAAGCTGTTGAATCTCATCGTGCGGATGAGCGGGGCTCGCCGCGTGCTCGAGATCGGTGCGCTCGGCGGTTATTCGACCATCTGGCTCGCACGCGGCGTCGGCGAGGGCGGCAACGTCACCTCGATCGAGGCCGAGCCGGACAACGCCGCCGTCGCCCGCGCGAATCTCGACGCCGCCGGCGTGGGAGCGCGGGTGGCGATTCGCATCGGGCGCGCCGCCGAGGTTCTTCCGACGCTCGAAGGCTCTGACCCGTTCGATCTGGTCTTCATCGACGCTGACAAAGAGTCGAACACGGTGTATCTCGATTGGGCTGCCCGGCTCGGCAGGCCGGGCACTGTCATCGTGCTCGACAACATCGGTCGCACCGGTGACGTCGCCGATGCCGACAACACCGATCCGATGGTTGTCGGAACGCGTGAGGGCCTGCGCATGCTCGGCTCGGATCCGCGGTTCGACGCCACCGCATTGCAGACGGTGGGCCTGAAGGGCTGGGACGGCGTCGCCATCGCGCTGGTCGTGTGAGGGCGCGGCCTACGAAGCGCGGATGCCGCGCACTAGACTGGCCACGGATCGACGACGCTCCACCACCCCCTTTCCCTGAGCAAGGAGCACATACGTGGCACTCATCGAGGCAGTAGGCGCACGCGAGATTCTCGACTCCCGAGGCAACCCGACCGTTGAGGTGGAGGTGCTCCTCGATGACGGCATCGTGCAGCGCGCTGCCGTTCCCTCCGGCGCATCCACCGGTGCGTTCGAGGCGTATGAACTGCGTGACGGCGACAAGAGCCGCTACGGCGGAAAGGGCGTGCTGAAGGCCGTCGATGCCGTCGTCGATGAGCTCGGCCCGGCGCTGGAGGGCGTCGACGCCAGCGAACAGCGCATCGTCGACGAGATCCTCATCGAGACCGACGGCACCGACAACAAGAAGCGCACGGGAGCCAACGCCATTCTCGGCGTGAGCCTCGCCGTCGCGAAGGCCGCTGCCGATTCCGCAGACCTGCCTCTGTTCCGCTACCTGGGCGGCCCGAACGCGCACCTTCTTCCCGTGCCGCTGTTCAACGTCATCAACGGCGGCGAGCACGCTGACAACGGCATCGACATGCAGGAGTTCTTCCTCGCGCCCATCGGCGCCGAGACGTACTCCGAGTCGCTGCGCTGGGGTGTGGAGACCTACCACGTCCTCAAGGGCGAGCTGAAGGCCGCCGGCTACGCTACCGGCCTCGGTGACGAGGGCGGCTTCGCTCCCGACCTTCCTAGCAACCGCGAGGGCCTGGAGTTCCTCATCAAGGCGATCGAGAAGGCCGGCTTCACCCCGGGCAAAGACATCGCCCTGGGCCTCGACGTCGCTGCTACCGAGTTCTTCAACGACGGCGTCTACCGTCTCGACAACAAGGACTGGTCGGGCCCTGAGCTCATCGAGTACTACCAGGGGCTCGTGAGCGACTTCCCGATCGTCACGATCGAAGACGCGCTCGCCGAAGACGACTGGGAGAACTGGAAGCTGCTCACCGACGCGATCGGCTCGAAGGTGCAGCTCGTCGGCGACGACCTGTTCGTCACCAAACCCGAGCGTCTCGCCGACGGCATCAAGCGCGGTGTCGCCCACTCGCGGCTGGTGCAGGTGACTCAGATCGGCACCCTGACCGAGACCTTCGACGCGGTGAGCCTGGCTCAGCGCTCCGGCTACACCGCGATGCTGTCGCACCGCTCGGGCGAGACCGAAGACACCACGATCGCCGACCTCGCCGTGGCGACCAACGCCGGTCAGATCAAGACCGGTGCGCCCGCCCGCAGCGAGCGCGTCGCGAAGTACAATCAGCTTCTGCGCATCGAAGAAGAGCTCGGCGACGCCGCGGTCTTCGCCGGTGCCTCCGCGTTCGGCCGCTTCCAGGGCTGAGCGCAGCTGAGACACACGTAAGACGAAGGGGGAGCCATGACCAGACGTCCGGCTCCTCCTTCGTCGTCTCCGACGGTCGACGTTCGCGAATGGGCCTCGGGGATCCGCCTGTCGGGCTTCATGGTGATCATGCTCTCGCTCGTCGTGCTGGGTGCGTGGGTGCTGGTTCCGACGCTGGGCACGTACATCGATCAGCGGCAGAAGATCGCGGCACTGGAAGCATCGATCCAAGTCAGCGCCGACGAGATCGAGGCGCTCGAGCAAGAGCGCGAGCGCTGGGAAGACCCCGCGTACATCACGACGCAGGCCCGGGAGCGGCTGTACTACGTAGGGCCCGGCGAAGTCGTCTATCTCGTCGACAACGACCTCGACCCGGCGTCGCTTCCACAGGAGCAGACACCGGTCAGTGACGAGCTCGAAGAGACCCCTGCCGATTGGATGCCGCAGCTGCTGCGTTCGATCGCCGGAGCGGGTCTCGCGCAAACGGCAAGCGAAGCCCCATAAGTGCTTCTTCAGGGTGCTCTCGCGTAGGCTGAGACGGTGACGACCCCGCCTTTTGCTCCTCCGACGCACGCCGAGATCGATGTCGTATCGGCGCAGCTCGGTCGCGCCGCGCGCGGCGTCGTCGGTATC
>NZ_JAJUFV010000038.1 GCF_029263575.1 Microbacterium sp.
CCCCGAGCTATGGGGCGACCGCACGGAACTGCTGAACGTTACCTTCGCCGCGATCAACACCGCGATCCTCGTCTTCTCCTCCGTGACCTGCCAGATGGGTGTGTTCGCGGCCGAAGACATGCAGCCCTATCGCATCAAGCGAGGCCAGCTCAACGCCGCAGGGCGTCGACGCCTGTTCGGCTGGGGAATGGTCGAGTGGTTCTGGGTCACCTTCGCCCTCGGCGCGATCTTCGTCTCGGGCCAGGTCTGGGAGTACGCTCAGCTGGTCGCTGAAGGCCTCCCGATCCAAGCGGATGCCTATGCTTCCGCCTTCTACATCACAACGGGCTTCCACGCACTCCACGTCACCGGCGGACTCATCGCGTTCCTGCTCGTCATCGGCCGCGCGTACGCCGTCAAGAACTTCCAGCACAAAGAAGCGACCACAGCGATCGTCGTGTCCTACTACTGGCACTTCGTCGATGTCGTCTGGATCGTGCTGTTCTTCGTCATCTACTTCCTGAAATAAGAGCGGAGCTGACCTGCGAAATGGCACGAGAGAAGAAGCATCGCTCGAACGGACGCCGCAGCCCCCTGGCTGCTGCAGCGCTGATCGGAGCTGGCCTGCTCATCACCGGTGGAATCTATGCCGGGGCGACAGCGGCGATGGCAGCCACGGAGCCGACGACATCTGCGAGCACCCAGCTCACCGTCGATGACGGCGAGAAGCTGTTCCAGGCGAACTGCGCCACCTGTCACGGCATGGATCTCCAGGGCACCGACAACGGCCCGAGCCTCTACGGCGTCGGCGAGCTGTCAGTCGAGTTCCAACTGGCCACCGGCCGGATGCCGCTGCAGATGCAGGGGCCCCAGGCTCCGCAGAAGGAGCCGCAGTTCACGCAGCCGCAGATTGAGTCGATGGCGGCCTACGTGCAGTCCGTTGCCCCCGGCCCGTCCTACCCCGCTGACGAGGTCCTCGACGGTGAAGGCGACGTCGCCCACGGTGCCGAGCTCTTCCGTGTCAACTGCGCCATGTGCCACAACGTGGCAGCAGCCGGTGGTGCACTGACCGAGGGCAAATACGCCCCGGGCCTGAAGAACACCAGCGCACTGCACATCTACGCAGCCATGGTCACCGGACCTCAGAACATGCCGGTCTTCGGCGATATGAACCTGTCCGAAGAAGACAAGCGCGACATCATCTCCGCCCTGCTGTTCCAGCAGGAGGCGGTTTCGGTCGGCGGCTTCACACTCGGCTCGCTGGGTCCGGTGTCCGAGGGCTTGTTCATCTGGATCTTCGGAATCGGCGCGCTCGTCGCCATCTCCGTGTGGATCACGGCGAAGTCCAACTGACGCATTTTCACTGAAGAGGAACGTACGAGGAGCACCATGGCACACGACGACGACTCGCAGGCTCTCGAAAGGGCCTACCAGCCCTCTCCGGGGCTGGGTGTCGCAGTCAGCGATCCCGTGCAGAATCCCGGTCTTCCGCCGCACCGCGAGCGGATGACCGATAAGGATCCACAGGCTGAGAAGCGCGCAGCCCGCACTGTCTACACACTGTTCTACCTGTCGCTCGCCGGCAGCATCTGGGCGGTCGCAGCGTACATGCTGTTCCCGATCGAAGATGAGTCGCTGCTGGCGATCCGGTACAACAACCTCTTCATCGGCCTCGGAATCGCCTTCGCGCTGCTGTGCCTCGGAATCGGCGCCATCCACTGGTCGAAGGCGCTCATGTCCGACAAGGAGCACATCGAGCTGCGCCACCCCACGCGGGGCAAGGACTCCACCCGCGAAGCTGCGGTACAGGCGTTCGAGGCCGCCAACGAAGAATCCGGGTTCGGTCGTCGCACGATGATCCGCAACTCGCTGTTCGCGGCCGTCATCGCCTCGATCATCCCCGGCGTCGCGTTGTTCCGCGGCCTCGCGCCGCACAACAACGCAGGCGGGAACCCGATCGCCGGTGACCCTGTCGCCCTGCTCAAGCAGACGATGTGGGAGAAGGGCCAGCGCCTGGTGCGTGACCCCGACGGCACGCCGATCCGCGCAGCGGATGTCACGCTGGGCTCGGCGTTCCATGTCATCCCCGAGAACCTCACCACCCTGTCTCACCACGATGGCTACCTCGAAGAGAAGGCCAAGGCCATCGTCCTGATGATGCGCCTGCGCCCCGAGCAGCTCATCGAATCAGAAGAGCGCAAGGACTGGTCGTACGACGGCATCGTCGCCTACTCGAAGGTCTGCACGCACGTCGGATGCCCCGTGGCACTGTACGAGCAGCAGACACACCACCTGCTGTGCCCGTGCCACCAGTCGCAGTTCGACGTCACCGACCATGCCAAGGTCATCTTCGGACCGGCTGCCCGTCCACTGCCGCAGTTGCCGATCACCGTTGACGATGAGGGCTACCTCGTCGCACGCGACGACTTCAACGAGCCTGTCGGCCCGAGCTTCTGGGAGCGCCATTGAGCACCGCAACGCTGTCCAAAGAGGACACCAAAGACACCAAGCCACCGCTGGGCGGGCGCTTCGTCGGTGGAGCAGCGAACTACATCGATGAGCGCACGAGTATCTCGGGCTTCGTCAAGGAGCTCGGCCGGAAGATCTTCCCCGACCACTGGTCGTTCATGCTCGGCGAGATCGCACTGTGGGCCTTCGTTGTCGTCTTCATCTCCGGTTCGTTCCTGACGTTCTTCTTCCAGGCGTCAATGGTCGAGACGCACTACACCGGTGCCTACGCACCGATGCGCGGCCTCGAGATGACGGCGGCCTTCGAATCAGCACTGCGGATCTCCTTCGACGTGCGCGGTGGTCTCCTGGTTCGCCAGATTCACCACTGGGCCGCGCTCGTGTTCATCGCGGGTATCGGTATCCACATGCTGCGCGTTTTCTTCACTGGCGCGTTCCGCAAGCCGCGTGAGCTCAACTGGGTGATCGGCTTCGTGCTGTTCATCCTGGCGCTGGCTGAAGGCTTCACGGGCTACTCCCTCCCCGATGACCTGCTCTCCGGTAACGGTCTGCGAATCATCGACGGCATGATCAAGGGCATCCCGCTGATCGGCACCTGGACGTCGTTCCTGATCTTCGGCGGCGAGTTCCCCGGCACCGACATCGTCGGACGCCTGTACACGCTGCACATCCTGCTGCTGCCGCTGATCCTCATCGCATTGCTCGCAGTGCATCTCATGCTCATGATCATCAACAAGCACACGCAGTTCGCCGGCCCTGGCCGCACGAACGACAACGTCGTGGGCTACCCGATGATGCCCGTCTACATGACGAAGATGGGTGGCTACCTGTTCCTGGTCTTCGGCACGATCGTACTGATCGCCACGTTCTTCCAGATCCTTCCCTTCTGGGAGTACGGTCCCTACGACCCGTCACCGATTTCTGCAGGAACGCAGCCGGACTGGTACATCGGCTTCGCCGATGGTGCTCTGCGTCTGGCTCCCCCGAACCTCGACATCGTGTTCCTCGACAGAACGCTGTCGCTCGGAATTCTGATCCCCGTCCTCGTGCTCGGATTGTTCATCGTGGCCGTCGCGATCTACCCGTTCCTCGAGGCATGGATCACCGGCGACAAGCGCGAGCACCACATCGCACAGCGCCCGCGCAACGCCGCGACGCGTACCGCGATCGGTGTGGCCGGTGTCGTCTTCTACGCGGTCATGTGGGCTGCGGCATCCTCTGACCTGATCGCCACGCACTTCATGCTGACGATGGAGGGTGTGATCTACTCGCTTCAGGCGCTGCTGTTCCTCGGTCCGATCATCGGCTACTTCGTGACCAAGCGCATCTGCCTCGCTCTGCAGCGCAAGGATCGCGAGATCGTCCTGCACGGCTACGAGTCGGGCCGCATCGTCCGCCTCCCCGGTGGGGAGTTCATCGAGGTGCACCAGCCGGTCGACAAGTACGACCGTTGGAAGCTCATCGATGTCGACGTCTACGAGCCTCTCGTGGTGCGTCCGAACGCAAAGGGCCGTATCCCATGGACGGAGAACCTGCGTTCGTCCATCTCACGTTGGTTCTTCGAAGACCGGTTCGCTCCGCTCACGCAGGCGGAGGTCGACGCGGCAGACGCTCACCAGCAGCACGTGACGGCTCACACGGCCGAGGCTGAGGCTGAGGAGATCCAGGGCGCTCACGAGCGTGCTGGAGCCGCCGACGCCCCTCTGACGCCCAACTCTGAGACTCACGTCGACGAGACAGCGAACACTCCGAGTTCCGTGATCGCGACGGAGCCCGCCACGAAGCCCAACAAGAAGAAGTCGAAGGACAGCGAGTAGCCTCGCTCCCCCACAAACAAGGGTCGCGCCCGATGGGCGCGGCCCTTGTTTCTTGCGCTGACGTCATGCACGGGGTGCCCGCGTCCGGCAGGAATATGCTGGTCACATGATCGATCGTGCTGACTTCTTCGCCGCAAAGCTCGCCTACGAAACCGATGGCAGCGATGTCTACACCGCCCAGAAGGCCGGGGAGGACATCGTCGTCATCGATGTGCGCTCCGACGAGGCATGGGCGCAGGGGCGCGTTCCTGGCGCCGTGCACATGCACTACAGCGAGATCGCCACGCGTGCACCCCAGGAGCTCGATATCGACGCGAACGTCGTGGTGTATTGCTGGAGCCCCGGTTGCAATGCCGGCGCCAAGGGTGCGCTGGAGTTCGCCAAACTCGGCTACCACGTGCGCGAGATGATCGGCGGCTTCGAGTACTGGGTACGCGAGGGTTACCCCGTCGAAAACCACGACGGCGTGCACCGCCGCCCCATCGACCCCCTCACCGGAGTTCCCCGCATTCGCACCCGCGCCTGAATCGAAGCACAGCCGCGCGTATCAGTCAGCGCAAATCCCGGATGCTCTTCGTGTCAACCGATGCCCACCCAGTCGGCTGGTTGACCGGCTTCGGCACGCTACTGGTCGTTGAGGAAGTCAGCGACGACGAACTGCTCGACACGTTCTGCGGGTCGAGCAGCGACCACATGCCTGTTCCGGCGTTGACGGCGTGGATGAAGACCAGTGGACGACCCTCGCCATGGCTCTCGTAGCAGATCGGCGTGCCGCCTCAGCCCAGCGTAGGTATCCGGGCTCTGCTCCCTCGTCATCGCTGGCAGCACCAGCTACACCCAGTAAGCGCGAGTCGGTGTACTGGCGATGCGCGTTGGTGCGAACGTCAGCGAGCGAAGTACCCGCGGTAGTACTCGTACACCCAGCCGACGATCGCCACCACGAAGATGGCGAGGCCGATCGGCAACAGGAAGTGACCGACCGCAAGGCCGAGCAGGAACACCGCGGCGGCACCGGCAAGCACAATCGGCCACCAGGACCACGGGCTGAACTCGCCGAGCTCCGGGTCGCCGTCGTCGATGTCGGAGGTCAGGATGTCTTCGGGTAGCTCCCCGCCCTGCGACTTGTGGACACGCGCGAGATAGACCGCGATCATCGCCGACATGCATGCGGCGAACAACAGAGCGATCGTACCGACCCACTCGACCTTCGCCGCCCCGACAAGCTCGGGATACTCTGCGATGTGCCACACGGTGTACGCGGCAGCGACGATGAGGAAGAAGACGGTGAGGACCCACCACAGAACAACATTGGAACGCATTTCCTACTTCGCCTCTCCGCTCGCACCGACGAGTACCGGTTCCGGCGTCCCGACGGGATGCTCGGCAGCCTCCGGGTGGTTCAAATCGAATGCCGGTCGCTCACTGCGAATACGCGGGATCGAGGTGAAGTTGTGGCGTGGCGGCGGGCAGCTGGTCGCCCACTCGAGCGATCCACCGTAACCCCACGGATCGTTGACCATGACGCGCGGTGCCTTGCGGGCCGTGATCCACACGTTCAGGAAGAACGGCAGCATCGAGGCGCCGAGGATGATGGCACCGATCGTCGACACCTGGTTGCCCCAGGTCCAGCCGTCCGCTGCCGAGTAGTCGGCGTAGCGACGCACCATACCGTCGACGCCCAGCCAGTGCTGGATGAGGAAGGTCATGTGGAAGCCGATGAACAGCATCCAGAAGTGCACGTAGCCGAGACGCTCGTTCAGCATACGGCCGGTCCACTTCGGCCACCAGAAGTAGAAGCCGGCGAACATCGCGAACACGACGGTACCGAACACCACGTAGTGGAAGTGCGCGACGACGAAGTACGTGTCACTGATGTGGAAGTCGAGCGGCGGCGAGGCCAGGATCACACCGGTCAGACCACCGAAGACGAACGAGACGAGGAAGCCGAGTGAGAAGACCATAGGCGTCTCGAACGTGACAGAGCCTCGCCAGAGTGTTCCGATCCAGTTGAAGATCTTCACACCCGTCGGCACGGCGATGAGCATGGTCATCAACGCGAAGAACGGCAGCAATACACCACCGGTGACATACATGTGGTGAGCCCACACCGACACCGACAGGGCAGCGATCGCGATCGTCGCGTAGATCAGCGTCTTGTAGCCGAAGATCGGCTTGCGGCTAAACACGGGGAAGATCTCTGACACGATGCCGAAGAACGGCAAGGCGATGATGTATACCTCTGGGTGTCCGAAGAACCAGAACAGATGTTGCCACAGGAGCACACCGCCGTTGGCCGGGTCGTAGACATGTGCTCCGAGCACGCGGTCGGCAGCCGCCGCGAAGATGGCCGCGGCCAGAACCGGGAACGCCATCAGGATCAGCAGGCTCGTGATCAGTGTGTTCCAGGAGAACACCGACATGCGCCACATCGTCAGACCGGGCGCTCGCATCGTGATGACGGTCGTGATGAAGTTCACCGCACCGAGGATCGTTCCGAAACCGGACATACCCAACCCGAGCATCCAGAGGTTTCCGCCGGCTCCGGGTGAGAACGTCGCGTTCGCCAATGGCTGGTACGCGAACCATCCGAACGAGGCCGCACCCTGCGGGGTGAGGAAGCCGGCCACCGCCATGATCGACCCGAAGGTGAACAGCCAGAAGGCGAAGGCGTTCAGGCGTGGGAACGCCACGTCAGGCGCACCCAGCTGCAGCGGCAGGATCGCGTTGGCGAAGCCGGCGAACAGCGGCGTGGCGAACATGAGCAGCATGATCGTGCCGTGCATCGTGAACAGCTGGTTGTACTGCTCTTTCGTGGGAACGATCTGCATTCCCGGCGCAAACAGCTCAGCACGGATGACGAGCGCCATCACACCGCCGAGAAGGAAGAACATCACCGACGCGATCAGATACATGTACCCGATGGTCTTGTGGTCAGTGGAGGTGATCCACTTGACGATGATGTTGCCCTTTTGCTCGGTACGCGAAGCGGTCATCAGAGCCGCCTGGCGTGCCGGCATGGCTGTCGGGCGCGCGCCAGACGCTTCGCCTGCTGCGGAATTCGTCGACATGAGACTTATTCTCCCTCGTCCTCGGCGTCGGTCCCGGTAGACGCCCCTGTGCCCGGGAAGTTACTGAGGCGGTCATAGGCGTCGTTGATGTCGCCGGTGTTGCCTTCGTCGCGAAGCGACTCGATGTATGCGTCGTACTCGTCCTGTTCGACGACCTTCACGTTGAACAGCATCATCGAGTGGTACTCGCCGCAGAGCTCGGCGCACTTACCCGCGTACTCGCCGACACGCGTCGGGATGAAGGACCACGAGTTGTCCTTGCCGATGTACATGTCTTTCTTGTACAGGAAGTCGATGATCCAGAAGGAGTGGATCACATCGCGCGACTGCAGGCTGATGTGGACCTTCTTGTCGACCGGAAGCACGAGCGTCGGCAGCTCTTCGACATCGACGTTGCCGTTCTCGTCAGGCTGGGCTTGGATCCCCATCGTCCAGACGGCATCCGAGAGGTCGTCCTCTTCGCCGTCGTACATGAAGTCGAAGGCCCACTGCTTGCCGATCGCTGTGATCTCAACTTCGGCGTCGTCGCCCCATTGCGTCTCGATCGCGGCCTGGTCGCGGGCAGTGAAGAAGAACATCGCCATCACGAGCACGAGCGGGATCACCGTGTAGAAGATCTCGATCGGCATGTTGTACCGCATCTGCACGGGGAGGCCGGTCTGCCCCTTGCGACGGCGATAGGCGACGGCTGCCCAGCCCATCAGCCCCCAGGTGATGAGCCCGACGATGAGAAGCACGATCCAGGAGTTCGTCCACAGGCTGCCGACGCGCTCGGTCTGGTTCGTCGCGGCGGGGCCGTCTTCTACGAAGCCCGGGAGAAACCCGTGAAGTTCGGTGGGACTACATCCCGCCAGGGCCACGACTGCCGCGATTCCCAGAGGAATGGCGACCCAACGAAGGCGGCGTTTCGAGGGCACGATGCACCTTTCAAAAATACGGACAGGGCTTACCCAAGTCTAGAGCAAGCTCACACCTGATTCATGCCAACCACGCAGGGAAGGCACGGCTGGCGTTCAGTGGAAGCTGTCGCCGCAGGCGCAGCTTCCGCCGGCGTTCGGGTTGTCGATCGTGAATCCCTGCTCGGAGATCGTGTCCTTGAAATCGATCGATGCGCCATCGAGGTAGGGAACGCTCATGTTGTCCACGATGACCTCGACGCCATCGAAGTCGACCGTCTCGTCGCCGTCGAGGTAGCGCTCGTCAAAGTAGAGCTGGTAGATCAGCCCGGAGCATCCGCCCGGCTGCACCGCCACCCGCAGACGCAGGTCATCGCGTCCCTCCTGCTCGAGAAGGTTCTTCACCTTGGTCGCTGCCGCATCGGTGAGCTTCACATTGTGTGCGGCTGCGGTCTCCGTGGTCAGTATGGTGTCGCTCATGTCGCTCCTCGTGACGGGCCGCGCTGGCACGCGGCGGGTTGATCTGATTCTACCTTCGGACGCTCGAAAGGGCGCCGTTCACGCGGTGATGGTGTTCATCCGCGTGAGCATCAGCGCCTCAGTCGCAACCGCGTGACGGAACGTGTCCAGGTGCAACGATTCGTTGGGGCTGTGTGCACGCGAATGCGGATCTTCCACGCCGGTGACGAGGATCTGCGCGTCCGGGAACTCACGGACGAGGTCTGCGATGAACGGAATGGAGCCGCCGACGCCGAGATCGACCGGGTCCACACCATAGCCGTCAGCCATGGCCTCGCGGGTGAGAGAGACCGCCCACCCGCTGGTGTCGACGAGGAATCCGTCGCCCAGGTCGGCATCCGAGAACGACAGCTCGGCCCCGAACGGAGCGTGTGCGCGCAGGTGCCGCTCCAGGGCTCGGTAGGCGTCGTCAGCAGATTGCCCCGGTGCGACGCGGGCGCTGATGACGACCGTGACCTCGGGCGAGAGCGTATTGGACGCGGCATCCACGCTCGTCGCGTCGATGCCGATGACCGTAATAGCCGGTTTGTTCCAGATCCTGCTCAGGATGCTGTCGCGGCCGATCGGCGAGACGCCCGGCAGCAGCCCGGTCTCCGCGCGCAGCGTTTCTTCGGAGTAGTCGGGTGTCGCGGCATCACGCTGCGTCAGCCCTTCGACGGCGACCGCGCCGTCGTCATCCCACAGAGTGGAGAGCAACCGGACCGTCGCCATCATGGCGTCGGGCACTGCCCCGCCGAACATGCCGGAGTGCGACGCGTGATCGAGCGTTCGCACCTTCATCGTGAAGCGCGCGTTTCCTCGCAGTGAGACCGTCAGGCCGGGTGTCTTGGAGTCCCAGTTGCCCGAGTCGGCGACGACGATCGCATCGGCGCGAAGGGCATCGATGTTGTCGCTGAGGAACTGTGCGAACGAGCGGGAACCATACTCTTCCTCCCCCTCGATGAACAGAGCGACGCCCAGTTCAAGATCATCACCGAGTACCTCACCGACCGCACGCAGCGCGGAGATGTGTGCCATGACGCCCGCCTTGTCGTCGGCGGCGCCGCGGCCATAGAGGCGACCGTCACGAACGGTCGGCTCGAACGGGGGCGTCTCCCACAGCTCGGAATCTCCCGGAGGCTGCACATCGTGGTGCGCGTACAGCAGGATGGTCGGCTTGCCGCCGCGAGCGGCGCGCGTGGCGAGCACCGCGGGCTGGCCGTGCTCGTCTGTGCCAGGGATCGCTGCGGTGAGCACACGGACCTCGTCGAAGAGCCCGGTGTCCTCGGCCAATGTCGCGATCTGCGCGGCGCTGCGCTGAAGCTGCGTCTGGTCGAACGATGGCCAGGCGATACCCGGGATACGCACGAGCCCGCCGAGATCGGACAGCGCCGAGGGGATGCCCATCGCCACGGCTTCAGCGACGGCGGATTCGAGAGCTGGGTCTGCATTGGGCGGCAGTGAAGTCATGCGAGTAATCTTAAGGGTGAACCCTGATTTCTATTCGAGGAGCCCCGTGGCAACTTCCACCCCATCGACGAACGACGACTCCGCAGAGACGCCAGTCGTCGGCAAGGGGCGCGCGACGCCGACCCGAGCTGAGCAGGAGGCCGCACGACGGCGCCCCCTGGTCGCAGACACGAAAGAGGCGCGCGCGGCTGCGAAGGCGCAACTGCGCGAACGACGTGAACGTGCGCAAGCCGGCATGGCCGCCGGTGAGGACCGGTATCTCCCGCCGCGCGACAAGGGTCCGCAGCGTCGTTGGGTGCGCGACTACGTCGACGCGGGCTGGCACATCTCCGAATGGATCATGGGACTCATGGTCGTCGTGATTCTCGTGTCCCTGGTGCCAGACCCCACGTTCTCGTTCTTTGCGTTCATCGGCCTGTGGGCGTACATCGTGGTCGCCGTCATCGACATGGTGCTGCTGGCTCGACGCGTCAAGAAGAAGGCCGCCGCGAAGTTCGGCACGGAGCGGCTGGAGCGTGGGCTCGGCTGGTATGCCGCGATGCGCGCCCTCCAGATGCGCTTCATGCGCCTGCCCAAGCCGCAGGTCAAGCGCGGCCAGTATCCCGAGTGACGCTCAGCCCCGCGTGACCTCAGCGGCGCAGGCCGCGATTGATCTGCCGCGCCCAGAACGGGCCACGGTAGAGGAACGCTGTGTAGCCCTGCACCAGCGTGGCCCCGGCATCCAGTCGTTCCTGAACATCGGATGCCGTCTCCACTCCCCCGACGGAGATCACGCAGAACTCGCGCGGCACGGCTGTGCGCACGAGACGCAGCACCTCCATCGATCGCTCACGCAGGGGCGCACCGGACAGGCCGCCTGCACCGGCGGCTTCGATGACGGTCGGGTCGCTGGTGAGCCCTGACCGCTCGATGGTCGTGTTGTGCGCGATGATCCCGTCGAGCCCTTCGGCAACGGCGAGCCGGGCGATCGCCACGATCTCGTCGTCCGGCAGATCGGGGGCGATCTTAACCAGAAGCGGCGTCTTCCCGGCCGCTTCCTGCACAGCGCGAAGCAGCGGTGCCAGGGTCTCTACCGCCTGCAGGCCGCGCAGCCCCGGCGTGTTCGGCGACGAGACGT
The DNA here is from genome assembly GCF_029263575.1 of Microbacterium sp. Classification (GTDB taxonomy): domain Bacteria; phylum Actinomycetota; class Actinomycetes; order Actinomycetales; family Microbacteriaceae; genus Microbacterium. Next base: position 11,315 of record NZ_JAJUFV010000038.1, read on the forward strand.
TCACAGCCAGATAGTCCGCGAGCGGAGCGAGCTTCGTGGCGCTCGATACGTAGTCAGCCGTCGCGTTCTCGACCTCGACCACGCGGCTCTTGCCGATATTCACACCGATGATCGTCTGAGGTCGGCGCCGTCGCAGTTTCGCCAGTCGTCGAGCTGCGGCATCCGCCCCGGCATTGTTGAAGCCCATGCGGTTGATGACGGCACGATCGGGAACCAGCCGGAACAAGCGCGGGCGCGGATTGCCATCCTGCGGGATCGCGGTGATCGTTCCGACCTCGACGTGTCCGAAGCCCAGAGCGCCGAGACCGCGCACGCCCACGGCGTTCTTGTCGAATCCCGCGGCGACGCCGAAGGGCGAATCGAACGCGAGCCCCAGTGCACTGACGCGCTGATGGGGCTGCGGCGCCGTCACGGCCCGAGTGATCCACGAGAACGGGCGCACGCCGAGTACGCGAATCACCGCCATAGCGGCGTGGTGGGCGAACTCTGGATCGAAACGCGAGAGAACAGCGCGAAAGAGCAGCGGATACATCCCTGCCAGATTACCGGTCGGCGGGCTCCTGCTTTGCCTCGACGTGATCTGCCCGCAGGTCGGTGATGGCGCTCTCGAAATCGTCGAGGGAGTCGAACGCCTGATAGACGCTCGCGAAGCGCAGGTACGCCACCTCGTCAAGGTCGCGCAGCGGCCCCAGAATGGCCAGACCGATCTCGTTCGTGTCGAGCTGCGACACGCCTGTCTGACGCACAGCTTCTTCGACGCGCTGGGCGAGCACGGCCAGGTCGGCCTCGGTCACCGGACGCCCCTGACAGGCTTTCCGCACGCCCGATATCACCTTGTCACGACTGAACGGCTCCATGACGCCCGACCGTTTGATCACGTTGAGCGATGCCGTCTCGGTCGTACTGAAGCGCCCGCCGCATTCCGGACACTGACGGCGACGACGGATAGAGAGCCCGTCATCGCTGGTGCGCGAATCAATCACGCGAGAGTCAGGATGGCGGCAGAAGGGGCAGTGCATGGTGTCTCAGCGTAGTCGTTCAGCCCTCGATGCCCGGGAACCGCGCCTCGACGGCGTCGCCGTGGGCCGGCAGCTCCTCCGCCTGAGCGAGCGCGACGACTCCCGCTCGTGCTCGCGCAAGAGCGTCGTGATCGTACTCGATGATCTGTTGCGGACGCAGGAACGTATAGGCGCCGAGCCCGGAGGCGTAGCGAGCCTGTCCCCCGGTCGGCAGCACGTGATTGCTGCCGGCCATGTAGTCACCGAGGCTGACCGGCGTCTGGTCGCCGATGAAGATCGCACCGGCGCTCGTATAGCGGGATGCCGCGGCTGCGGCCTCCGCGAGGTGAAGTTCGAGATGCTCGGGCGCATAGGCGTTACTGAAGGCTTCAGCCATCGCGGCGTCGTCGACCAGCACGATCGCTGACTGCGGCCCGGCCAACGCCGCGGCGACGCGCTCGGCGTGAATTGCTTCAGCGGCCAGCCGCGCGACCTCGGCAGCCGCCCGCTCTGCGAGCGGCGCGGAATCGGTGACGAGAACAGCAGATGCCTGCTCATCGTGTTCAGCCTGACTGATCAAGTCGGCGGCGATGAGGGTGGCATCGGCTGCGGCATCCGCCACGATGAGGATCTCGGTCGCTCCCGCCTCAGAGTCGGTGCCCACGACGCCGGCGACGGCACGCTTTGCCGAGGCGACGAAGTTGTTCCCCGGCCCCGAGACGACGTCGACGGGGTCGAGCTCGAGGCTCTCGATGCCATAGGCGAAAGCCCCGATCGCGCCGGCACCGCCCATGGCGTACACCTCATCGATGCCGAGGAGCGCGGCGGCCGCCAGAATCGTCGGGTGCACGCGCCCGCCCTGATCAGCCTGCGGCGGGGAGGCAAGAGCGATGGACGCCACACCCGCGACCTGCGCGGGGACCACGTTCATGACCACGCTGGAGGCCAGTGCCGCCTTGCCACCGGGAATGTACACACCAGCACGCACGATCGGCTGCCAGCGCTGCGAGATACGCGCGCCCGGTCCGATGTCGGTCGTCTGAGGCGCCGGCACCTGCGCAGCCGACCCCAGACGAACGCGCTCGATCGCTTCCTCAAGAGCGTGGCGGACCTGCGGGTCGACCGCGGCCAACGCCTCGGCCAGGTGATCTGCCGGCACACGAAGGGCGTGACCTGTGACCCGATCGAAGCGCTCGGCCTGATCGCGAAGCGCGCTCTCGCCGTCGAGACGCACGTCGTCGACGATGCGCGTAGCCGCCTCGAGCGCGGCGGCTCTCGCCTGTGCGGCGCGCGGCACAGCGGCCAGCATGGCGGCGGGCGAGAGGCGCCGCCCTCGCAGGTCGATCGTGCGCACGTCAGCCCTTCGTCACGTCTGTGATGTCATGCAGATAGCCGATGCGGCCGTCATCATGACGCACGACATATGCTCCGCCGCGGTCTTCGATGACCAATGCCCATGCCGTCGGGCCGATGCTGAAGATGGGCTCGCCGCGCTCGTCGTGAACGTCACGCTCGGTCGGCGCGAGAGCCCAGAATGGCTGCGTCTGAGCCGGCACGGCGACGGGCCGCGGGGCAGTCTGATCGACATCCTCTCCCGCGGCTTCGTCGCCGACGTCGATGCCGGCGTCGTCGATCTCCGCGTTCGGGGTACGTGCGTATGCCGGAACGTAATCGCTGTCGTCGACGCCGGTCACGGTGCCGAGTTCGCCCGCCGAGACGTGCGCGGTGGTCGGCACGCTCTCCCCGAGTCCGAGCTGTGCCATCTCACCGGCCTGATCGTCTGCGTCGCCGGCGGTGTCGTCCACGGGCGCGGCAGGAGTCGCCGGACGCTCCGCGCGCGGGCGAGCGATCACCGGGCGCACCGGGTTGGCGTTTCGGTGCGCGAGTGTCACCAGGCGTCCACGGAAGTCGTCCTTGATTCCGGGGATGAGCGGAGCGAACACCGTGAGAACGACAAGCGCCAGAAGACCGCCCAACTGCACCCACGGAACCCACACGGGCACGCTGGCACCAGCGAGCGCCGCCGCGACGTATTGCCAGATGCCTTGAGCCCACCACAGCACCGCGACGGAGAAGGCCACGGAGGCGAACTGGTCGATACCCAGTGAGCCGACCCGGCGGATGCCCTCCGGAGAGAAGCGGCGCAACACGATCAAGAAGACGGCGACCGTCGGAAGGCCCAGCGGCAGAATCCACGAGATTCCGCTGACCCACAACACGGGCGACCAGCCGACCGGGAAGAACGAGGTCACGAAGATGACCAGCCATACGCCCACAATGAGAAGCTCGCGCAGAGTGAAGCCCCAGACTCCGTGCTGTGGCACAACATCCTCGTCGTAGAGCACACCGTCCTCTTCTGTGAACGGCTCAGAGGGTGTATCGGTGCTCATAAAGCGCGAATCCTTTCGACATGGTGCGCACAATCGCTTGCTGCGCGTGCAATGCGTCCTGATACTACCCGAGGCAGGTGGGCCCCAGCAGCGACTTCAGGTCACCGAAGAGATCTGCCGACACACGCACCGGCATCGGAACCTCGAAGACCTTCGCCGCCTGCCCCCGATGAACCTTCAGCATGACCTCGGTCTCACCGCTGTGCCGACGCAGCACCTCGGCCAGATCGTTCATGACGGATTCGGTGGCGCGCTGCTCGGCCAACACGAGGGACAGCGGCCCGGCGGTGTCGAAGGATCCGATGTCGGGGGCGAACGCCGACTGCGCATGCAGATTCAGCCCGTCGTCCCGGCGCGAGACGCGGCCGCGAACGGCGAGAATGGCGTCTTGCTGCAGCGTGTGCTGGAACTCGGTATACGTCTTCCCCATGAACATCACGGTGACCTCACCGTTGAAGTCTTCGACAGTGATCATGCCGTACGGGTTTCCGCTTGCCTTGGCGACTCGATGCTGCACGCTCGTCACGAGGCCGGCGACGGTGACCTGGTCACCGTCTTGCAGGTCTTCTGAGGCGAGCAGGTTGTGGATCGAGATGGATGAGTGCTTCGCGAGAGGCACTTCGAGCCCTGCCAACGGGTGATCAGACACGTAGAGCCCGAGCATCTCGCGCTCGAACGCCAGTTTGTCTTTCTTGATCCATTCCGGCCGTTCGGGAACCTTGGCCGGAACCGCCTCTTCGACCGCGTCGTACAGGCTGTCGAAGTCGAAACCGATCGCGCCCTGCGCTTCGTTTCGCTTCTGGTCGACAGCGGCTTCCGTCGCGTCCTCGTGGATCTCCATGAGCGCGCGACGGGTGCTGCCCATCTCATCGAACGCCCCCGCTTTGATCAGAGACTCGACGGTGCGCTTATTGGAGACATGCAGCGGCACCTTCTTCAGGAAGTCGTGGAAGGAGTCGAAGTTCTCTTTCTCCCGCGACGCGATGATCCCGTCGACGACGTTGCTGCCGACGTTGCGCACAGCTCCGAGGCCGAAACGGATGTCTTCGCCGACAGCGGCGAAGTAGTTGATCGACTCGCGCACGTCCGGCGGCAGGACCTTGATGCCCATCCGTCGACACTCGTTCAGGTAGATCGCCATCTTGTCTTTGGAGTCGCTGACGCTCGTGAGCAGCGCGGCCATGTACTCGGCCGGATAGTGCGCCTTCAGATAGGCGGTCCAATACGAGACGAGCCCGTACGCGGCCGAGTGCGCCTTGTTGAAGGCGTAGTCCGAGAAGGGCAGCAGGATGTCCCACAGGGCCTTGACCGCCCCGTCGCCGTAGCCGTTGGCGTGCATACCTGCCTGGAAGCCCTCGTACTGTTTGTCGAGCTCGGACTTCTTCTTCTTGCCCATCGCTCGGCGGAGGATATCTGCTTGGCCCAGGCTGAAGCCGGCGACCTTCTGTGCGATGGCCATCACCTGCTCCTGGTAGATGATCAGACCGTACGACTCGTCGAGGATCTCTTTGAGCGGTTCTTCCAGCTCGGGATGGATCGGTGTGATCGGCTGCATGCCATTTTTGCGCAGCGCGTAGTTGGTATGCGAGTTCGCGCCCATGGGCCCCGGCCGATACAGCGCGATCAGAGCGGAGATGTCGCCGAAGTTGTCGGGCTTCATCAGGCGCATGAGCGAGCGCATCGGCCCGCCGTCGAGTTGGAACACACCCAGCGAGTCGCCGCGCGTGAGCAGGTCGTAGGACGGGCGGTCGTCAAGCTCGAGGTGTTCGAGATCGACCTCTTCACCCCGGTTCGTGCGGATGTTGTCCAAGGCATCCGAGATGATGGTGAGGTTGCGCAGCCCCAGGAAGTCCATCTTGATGAGGCCGAGGCTCTCACACGAGGGGTAGTCGAACTGCGTGACGATCTGGCCGTCCTGCTCTCGGCGCATGATCGGGATGATGTCGAGCAGCGGTTCGCTCGACATGATCACACCCGCCGCGTGCACGCCCCACTGGCGCTTCAGCCCCTCGAGGCCGATGGCCCGATCGAAGACCGTCTTCGCCTCGGGATCGGTCTCGATCAGTGCGCGGAACTCGCTCGCCTCTTTGTAACGAGCATGCGCGGAGTCGAACATGCCATCCAGGGGCATGTCTTTTCCCATCACCGGCGGCGGCATCGCCTTGGTCAGGCGCTCGCCCATGCTGAACGGGAAGCCCAGCACGCGTCCGGCGTCTTTCAGCGCCTGCTTCGATTTGATCGTGCCGTAGGTCACGATCTGTGCCACACGCTCATCGCCGTACTTCTCGGTGACGTAGTCGATCACCTCGCCGCGACGGCGATCGTCGAAGTCGACATCGAAGTCGGGCATCGAAACGCGATCGGGATTGAGGAAGCGCTCGAAGATCAGACCGTGCTCAATCGGATCGAGGTCGGTGATCTTCATCGCGTAGGCGACCATGGACCCGGCGCCCGAGCCACGACCGGGACCGACACGGATGCCGTTGTTCTTCGCCCAGTTGATGAAGTCGGCGACCACCAGGAAGTACCCCGGGAAACCCATCTGCAGGATGATGCCGGTCTCATATTCGGCGCGCTGACGCACCGTGTCGGGGATGCCGTGCGGATAGCGGTAGTGCAGGCCCGCCTCGACCTCTTTCACCAGCCAGCTGTCTTCTGTCTCGCCGTCGGGCACGGGGAAGCGCGGCATGTAGTTCGCCGAGGTGTTGAACTCGACCTCGCAGCGCTCGGCGATCAGCAGCGTGTTGTCGCACGCCTCGGGGTGATCGCGGAAGAGCTGACGCATCTCTTGCGCCGTCTTGACGTAGTAGCCGTCACCGTCGAACTTGAAGCGGTTCGGGTCGTCCATCGTCGCACCCGACTGCACGCACAGCAGCGCGGCGTGCGCGTCGGCCTCGTGCTGGTGCGTGTAATGGGAGTCGTTCGTCGCGACCAGCGGGATGTTCAGGTCTTTCGCGATCTTCAGCAGATCGGTGATGACGCGACGCTCGATGTCGAGCCCGTGGTCCATGATCTCGGCGAAGTAGTTCTCTTTGCCGAAGAGATCTTGGAACTCGGCCGCAGCCGCGCGCGCAGCGTCGTACTGCCCGAGACGCAGCCGGGTCTGGATCTCCCCCGAAGGGCACCCGGTGGTCGCGATGAGCCCCTTCCCGTACGTCTGGAGCAGCTCGCGATCCATCCGCGGTTTGAAGTACTGCCCCTCGAGGCTCGACAGCGAGCTGAGCCGGAATAGGTTGTGCATTCCCTCGGTGCTCTGGCTCCACATCGTCATGTGGGTGTAGGCGCCCGAGCCTGAGACGTCATCGCGCTTCTGATCTGGCGACCCCCAGGCCACGCGTGAGCGATCGCTGCGGTGCGTTCCGGGGGTGACATACGCCTCGAGGCCGATGATGGGCTTCACCCCGGCGGCCTTCGCCGCGTTGTAGAACTCGAATGCGGCGAAGGTGTTGCCGTGATCGGTCACCGCGATGGCCGGCATGCCGTAATCGGCGGCCGCTCGGGTCATCGATGCGATCTTGGCGGCGCCGTCCAACATCGAGTATTCGCTGTGCACGTGCAGGTGAACGAAAGAATCAGATGCCACGTCTTCGAGTCTACGTCGGGGTGCCGACGTCGGCGCCTGTGCCTATTCCTCCACGATGCGCTGATCGGTGTTGGTGTAGACGATCTCGTCGGCGATCGAACCGATCAGCCCGAAGGAGACGTCGATGAGTCCGGGCTCGATCTCTGCCAGCGACGGCGGCGTGTCGAGCCCCAGGGTGAGCGGTTCACCGCCGAGGGCGCTGGCGCTGGCCGATCCGAGGTACACCGAGACGTTTCCCCGCAGCGACATCGTGTCGGCATCCGTGACCAGGCCCGGCTCGTCGGGCGGGCGCACGGTCAGGCTGAAGTCGGTGATCGTGATGCTCTCAGCGCTGATCTTCAGCACACGCACCGTGTCGCCGTCGACCGTGGGGACGCTGACGATCGAAATGCCCCGCAGTCCCGTGAACGACAGCCCACCCGCTCCCATCGCCGCCGGGGTGCCGGTGAAGATTGGCGCGCCGTCATCGACTGGCGCCGGAACCGGCTCCTCCTCGCCGCCGTCATCGGGGCTGGTGTCTTCGTCCGTGTCGGCTTCGTCATCCGGCGCATCCGGCGTCGAAGCATCCGCGGTGTCTTCTGTCGGCGCCGTCGTCTCCTCCGGCAACGGATCGTCTTTCGCATCGTCGGGACACAGAAACGACAGGAAGGAATCGCACAAGCCCGTGTGGCGCGGTGAAGGCGCCGCGTTCACGAGCAGCGGCGCCGTCACCACGAGCGCTGCGACGGCCGCTGCGGCACGACGAGAAGCCCGCCTCACTGATCGCCCTCCTCGGATGTCGGACGCTCCGCCCGCGCGTGTGCGCGCGCCTCGGGGGTCATCCACGCCACCACCAGCACACCGCCGACGCAGGCGAGGATCGTCCCGATGAGGAAACCGCCGAGGTTCACCCCGACGAGCGCGTAGAGCGCCACCGCGAGGGCGATGACGCCGTAGAAGACGTGGTGCGCTGGCATGGTGATCGACAGGATGCCGAGCAGCAACAGCACGATCGGGATGATCGTGGCCTGCAGTCCCTCGATGCCGAGCTGAATCTGCAGGTTTCCGAGGTCGAGCTGCCCCGAGAAGAACATCTCGATGCCGCCGATGGCGACGAGGATGCCACCCACGAACGGACGCTCGCGGCGCCAGGCCGTGAAGCGGTCGCTCTTTCCACCGCGCCGGTCAGATCTCATCGCGCCGGCCGTCTCTGTCAGAAGCATCCCTGCGATCCGTCCGTCAGCTCCAGGCTCATGCCGTTCAGCGTGAAGACCGCGGCCTGGGTGCTCCACGCCGTCTGCTGCAGGCCAGCGATGGAGATCGTGTCGGAGTCCTGCGCGAAGTCGCCCGCGGTGCCCTGGGGTTCGGTCTTCACCGTTGAGGCATCGACGCCGATGCGGATGTTGCTGAAGGAGGCATCGCCCTTCAGACCCGTCATGCCGATCTGAAGATCGCTCGCCGTCGCCGGGGTGTCTCCGCCGCCGGCCTTGATGAGCACGCCGACTGTGCCCAGCGGCGTCTCGCTGACGACCGACTGACACAGGTCGGTGAGCGTTGCGCTTTCGATGTTGGCGATCGCGACCGTGTGGTCGACACCTTCGGAGTCGGTTGCGACACCGGCGTACTGCGAGAAGCCGGTTCCTTCGAGCTGGCTGGCGCCGATCTGGAACTGCGTGCCCGACACGGCGAAGGACACCGGCACAGATCCTTGCGCGACGCCGCCGAGAAGAACAGCCGCGACGATTCCCACGGGAACAGCCGCGAGGGTGACACGGCCGGCATGCGAACGGGTGAGAGACGGAAACTTCATCGATCCTCCTGATCTCGGGCCGTCGTCATCGACGGCACCTGAACGAGCATAATCCTCATTGACTCAGAGTCAATACCGGATCGGCATCGTCTCATTCGCCGATAGGCTGACGGCATGTCCGCCCCGCGCCGCAATCGCCTGACGCCCGAAGAGCGCCGCATGCAGCTGCTCGCGACCGGCGTGAACTTCCTCGCCGACCACACCCTCGACGGGCTCACGATGGACGAGCTCGCCCGCCGGGCAGGTGTTTCGCGTGCCCTGGCGTTCCACTACTTCGAATCGACCCAGGGGATGCACCGTGCCGTCGTGACGATGGCACGGGACGCCATGGTCAGCGCCACAGCCCCCGACCACGATCTGCCGCCGCGCGAACGCATCGACGACACGCTGCTGCGCTTCGCCGGGTTCGTCCGCGAGCACCGCGGCACGTTCTCCTCTCTCGTGCGCGGGATCGCCAGCGGCGACCCCACTGTGCGCGCCGTCGTCGATGAATCACGCGAACTCAACGCCGCGCACCTGCGGGACGCCTTCGGCGAGCTGGGCGTACCGGTGACGCGGGCGTTGACGATCAGCCTGCGCGCCTGGGTGGCGTTCGCTGAGGAAGTGCTCGTGACGACGGCAACGGATGACCGCGCCGACGACTCGGCCATCGTCGAGCTGCTCAGCCGCACGCTCGACGGTGCCGTCGAAGCGGCGCGCGACAGCACGCTCTGATCGAAAGCTCTGACTCCGGGGTCAGTCGTCGCGCAGCGCCTCGAGCGCGTGTGCGAGGTCGGCCGGGTAGGGACTCTCGAATTCGACCCACTCCCCTGACGCCGGATGCGTGAACGCCAGCTTGTGCGCATGCAACCACTGTCGCGTGAGCCCTAGTCGGGCTGACAGCGTCGGATCTCCGCCGTAGAGCGGATCGCCGACGCACGGATGCCGATGGGCGGCCATGTGCACGCGGATCTGATGGGTACGGCCGGTTTCGAGGTGGATCTCCAGCAGCGACGCTCCGGGAAACACCTCGATGGTCTCGTAGTGCGTGACCGAGTCCTTGCCATCGGCGATGACGGCGAACTTCCACGAGTGATTCGGGTGCCGGCCGATCGGTGCCTCGATCGTGCCGACGAGCGGATCGGGGTGGCCCTGTACGACGGCGTGGTAGATCTTCTCGACCGTGCGCTCTTTGAATGCGCGCTTGAGCAGCGTGTACGCCGACTCGGTCTTCGCGACGACCATCAGGCCGCTCGTTCCGACATCGAGACGATGCACGATTCCCGCGCGCTCCGCGGCGCCACTGGTAGCGATACGGAAACCGGCGCCCGCCAGAGCACCGAGCACGGTCGGCCCCTCCCACCCTTGCGAGGGGTGAGCGGCGACGCCCGTGGGCTTGTCGACCACCACGATGTCATCGTCGTCGTAGATGATGCCGAGGTCGTCCACCACGACCGGCACGATCGTCGGTTCCCGCTTCGGCTGCCACTGCACGCTCAGCCAGCCGCCAGCAGAAAGCCGGTCAGACTTCCCGAGGGTCGCGCCATCGACGCTGACGCCCCCGGCTTCGGCGACCTCGGCCGCGAAGGTACGCGAGAAGCCGAGCATCTTCGCCAGCCCCGCGTCGACGCGGACGCCGTCGAGCCCGTCCGGGACAGGCAGCGAACGCGATTCCATCAGTCGCGCTCCGCGTCGGCACGCCCTGACTCGGCTCGCGCCGAATCGGTATCGACGGCCTCGACGTCGGCGTCCGCATCAGCCTCGGCATCCGCCTTCTCGTCCTCGACGTGATCTCGCTCGCGGGTCCCGTCGAAGCGCAGACCGAGCACGAC